>NZ_JBSFRT010000064.1:0-25769 GCF_053589375.1 Rhodococcus sp. NPDC003348 | reverse complement strand
GTCGGAGCCGGACTCGGCGGGCTCGGGCGCGAACTGCAGCGCCTCGGCGTCGAGACCCGGCACGTCGAGCACCGCGACATCCACCCCGCAAACCACGCACGAGCAGCGGAGCTGCCTATGCCTTGAGCGAAGCAGGCGGGGTGAAGCGCTCGCCATACTTTGCGGCGAGTTCCTCGGCGCGGGCCACGAATCCAGCGACGCCGCCCTCGTAGCCGGTGACGAACTGGCTGACGCCACCGGTCCAGGCCGGGTAGCCGATGCCCATGATCGAGCCGATGTTGGCGTCGGCGGTGGACGTGATGACGCCCTCGTCGAAGCACTTGACCGTCTCGAGCGCCTCGATGAACAGCATGCGGTCGATCAGGTCCTGGAGCGGCGGGGTCGCCGATCCGGAGTTGAACGCCTCGCGCAGGCCCGGCCACAGGCCGACGCGCTTGCCGTCCTCGTAGTCGTAGAAGCCCGCACCGCCGAGGCGACCCTTGCGGCCGTTCTCCTCGACGAGGACGTTGATGACGTCACCGGCCGGGTCCGGCGGCAGCGTCTTGCCCTCGGCGATCGCGGCGGCCTTCGACTCCGCACGGATCTTCTGCATCAGCGTCAGGTTCAGCTCATCCGAGAGCTGCAGCGGCGCCGCCGGGTAACCGGCCTGCATGCCCGCCTGCTCGATGGTGGCCGGCTCGATGCCCTCGGCGAGCATGGCGATGGCCTCGTTGACGAACGTGCCGATCACGCGCGAGGTGAAGAAGCCACGCGAGTCGTTGACGACGATCGGCGTCTTGCGGATCGCCTGCACGAAATCGAAGACGCGCGCGAGGGTCTCGTCTGACGTCTTCTCACCGCGGATGATCTCGACCAGCGGCATCTTGTCGACGGGCGAGAAGAAGTGGATGCCGATGAAGTCCTCGGGACGCTTGACGCCGGTCGCCAGATCGGTGATCGGCAGCGTCGAGGTGTTCGATCCGAGCAGGGCGTCCGCGTCGACGATGTCCTCGATCTCCTGGAACACCTTCTTCTTCAGGTCGGGCGACTCGAAGACGGCCTCGACGACGAAGTCGACGCCGGCGAAGTCGGCCGGATCGGCGGTCGGCGTGATGAGGTCGAGCAGCGCCTTCGACTTCTCCTCGGTGGTCTTGCCCCGCGAGAGCGCCTTGGCCTCGATCTTCTCCGAGTACGCCTTGCCCTTCTCCGCGGCCTCGATCGCGACGTCCTTGAGCACGACCGGGATTCCCGCCTTGGCACACACGTACGCGATGCCTGCGCCCATCATGCCGGCGCCGAGGACGCCGACCTTCTTGATCTCACGCTTGGGGATGTCCTTCGGACGCGACGCACCCGAGCCGATGGTCTGGATGTCGAAGAAGAACGCCTGGATCATGTTCTTCGCGACGTTGCCGGTGACCAGCGAGGTGAAGTAGCGTGACTCGATCTTCAGCGCGTTGTCGATGTCGACCTGGCTGCCCTCGACCGCGGCCGCGAGGATCGCGCGCGGCGCCGGCATGTTGGCGCCCTTGATCTGCTTGCGCAGGTTCGCCGGGATCGCGGGCAGGTTCGCCGCGAACGCCGGGGTGGCAGGGGTGCCGCCGGGGATCTTGTAACCCTTCTCGTCCCACGGCTGGACGCCCTTGTCCGGGTTCGCCTTGATCCACGCCTTCGCGGCGGGCACCAGTTCCTCGACCGAGGACACGACCTCGTCGATCAGGCCGACCTCGAGCGACTGCTGCGGCCCGCGCTGCTGACCCTGCAGCAGGAACTGGGTCAGCGCGGTCATCAGGCCGAACTTGCGGACGGTACGGACGACGCCGCCGCCGCCCGGCAGCAGACCGAGGGTGACCTCGGGCAGACCGATCTTGACGCCCTTGACGTCCGCGGCGATGCGGTGGTGGGTGGCCAGCGCGATCTCGAGGCCACCGCCGAGCGCCGCGCCGTTGATGCAGGTCACGACCGGCTTACCGAGCGTCTCGAGGCGACGCAGGTCGGCCTTGAGGGCGAGGCTGTGGTGGTAGATGTACTCGGCGTCGTCGGGACCCGACTTGATCATGTTCTTCAGGTCGCCGCCGGCGAAGAAGGTCTTCTTGCCGGAGGTCAGCACGACACCGGTCACGGTGTCCTTCTCCGCGTACAGCCGGTCGACGGTCTCCTTCATCGACGAGATGTAGCGGTCGTTCATGGTGTTCGCGCCCTGGTTCGGGTCGTCGATGGTGAGCACGACGATGCCGTCGGCGTCCTGCTCCCAGTTGATGATGTTCTGATCGCTCACTGTTTCGTCTCTCCTGATTGTCCGGTGAGCGTCAGACGCGCTCGATGATGGTGGCCACGCCCATGCCGCCGCCGATGCACAGCGTGACCAGGGCCCGCTTGGCGCCGCGACGCTCGAGCTCGTCGACCATGGTTCCGGTGATCATCGCGCCGGTCGCACCGAGCGGGTGACCCATCGCGATCGCTCCGCCGTTGACGTTGAGCTTCTCGTCGGGGATCTTCAGGTCCTTCTGGAACTTCATCGCGACCGACGCGAACGCCTCGTTGATCTCGAACAGATCGATGTCGTCGACGGTGAGCCCGGCCTGGGCGAGCACCTTGTGCGCGGCCGGAGTGGGACCGGTGAGCATGATCGTCGAGTCGGCGCCGGAGGTGGCGGTCGCGACGACGCGGGCACGCGGGGTCAGGCCCATCTCCTTGCCTGCCCGCTCGGAGCCGACGAGGACGAGAGCGGCGCCGTCGACGATGCCGGAGCTGTTGCCGCCGTGGTGGACGTGGTTGATCTTCTCGACCCAGTGGTACTTCTGCAGCGCGACGGCGTCGAAGCCGCCCATCGCGCCGATGCCCGCGAACGCAGGCGCGAGCCCGGCCAGCGACTCGAGGGTGGTGCCCGGACGCATGTGCTCGTCGTTGTCGAGGACGGTGACGCCGTTGATGTCCTTGACCGGGACGACGGACTTGGCGAAGTAGCCGCCCGCCCACGCCTTCGCCGCGAGGTCCTGCGAACGGACCGCGTACGCGTCGACGTCCTCGCGGGAGAAGCCCTCCATGGTGGCGATCAGGTCGGCGCCGATGCCCTGCGGCACCAGGTAGGTGTCGAAGTTGGTGGCCGGATCCAGCATCCAGGCACCGCCGTCGGAGCCCATCTTCACCCGGGACATCGACTCGACGCCGCCGGCGATGACCAGCTCGTCCCAGCCGGACCGCACCTTCTGCGCCGCCATGTTCACGGCCTCGAGGCCGGACGCGCAGAAGCGGTTGATCTGCACGCCACCGACGGTCTCCGGCAGCCCGGCGACGGTCACCGCGGTCCGGGCGATGTCGGCGCCCTGGTCGCCGAGCGGGGAGACCACACCGAGGATCACGTCGGAGATACGGTCCTCGTCCAGGTCGGGGAACCGCACCCGCAGCTCGTCGATCAGGCCGGTGACGAGGTCGATCGGCTTCACCGAATGCAACGAGCCGGACGACTTGCCCCGGCCGCGTGGGGTTCGGATGGCTTCATAAATGAACGCCTCTGTGGTCACGGTGTTCCTTCCTGTGCACGGCTGCGCCGCGTGCGAGCGGTTCTTCTGCGGATCCAACGTGGTGTCGGGGCACCCGCGAGTGCGCCGACCCGAGGCAGACACCCCGATGCACGCCATAGTAGAACGTGTTCCAAAATTGGGTCTAGGACCGAAGCGAGCGAGACCTGTGACCGTGCCGATCAACCGTGCCGCGGCCGTGCCGATCAACCGCACCGCGGCCGTGCCGACCAACCGCACCGCGCCCGTCAGCCCAGACCCGCCTCCCGGGCCCGCACGATCGCCGCGGACCGGTCCGGCACGCCGAGCTTGGTCAGGATGTTCGAGGTGTGGTTGCGCACCGTCTTCGGGCTGAGCACCAGGCGACGGGAGATGGTGGACGTGTCGTGGCCGGCGGCGACGAGGTCGAGAATCTCCCGCTCCCGATCGGTCAGCTCGGGGAAGACCGTCGGCGCCAGTCCCCGCGAAGCCGCCATGAATCCCATCGCCCGCTCCGCCACCGCCGCCCCGAGGAACAGGTCGCCGTGCGCGACCGCTCGCACGGCCCGCTCCACCTCGTCCGGGCCGGCCCCCTTGACCAGGTAGCCGCGGGCGCCGGCGCGGACCGACGCCACGAGGGCGTCGTCGTCCTCGTGCATCGTCACCATCAGCACCCGCAGCGCGGGCAGGCGGGCCAGCAGGTCCCGGGTGGCCTCCACGCCGGAACCGTCACCGAGCTCAATGTCCATCAGCACCACGTCCACGTCCGAGGTCACCGCGGTCGCCGCTTCCACGACGGAACTGGCCTCGACGACCACGTCGATCCCGTCGAGGGTGGACAGCAGTGCGACCATCCCGAGCCGGAACACGGGATGGTCGTCGACGACGGCGACTCGGATGGCGGTGACGGTGTGGTCGGTCATGTTGGGGCCAACGGTATCCGGGCGGCCACCCGCGTGCCTCCCGACGCCGGCGAGTCGATCACCAGGGTGCCGCCCAGGGCCCCGGCCCGTTCCCGCATCGAGCGGGTGCCGACGCCGCCGACGTGCTCCGAATCGAAGCCGCGCCCGTCGTCGTGCACGACGACGGTCAACTCCCCCGCGGTCGAACCGGGTGCGGCGCACACCTCGACCCGACAGCCGTCCGCGCCGCTGTGGCGGCGCGCATTCGACACCGCCTCGACCGCGATGCCATAGGCGGCCGCGCTCGCGAGCGGGTCGATCGTCGCGGGTACCTGCGCGTCCACGGCGAGGACGAACCCGGCGCGGGCGTGCTGCGCGGCGAGATCGTGCAGGGCCGCGACGAGGCCGAGTTCGTCGAGGATCGGCGGAAACAGGGTGCGCGACAAGGAGCGAACGCCCTCCACCTGGTGATCGAGCTGCTGCTGCAGCGAATCCAGCAGCCGGGCCGCGGCGTCGGGGTCCACCCCGAGCAGATTCCGCACCCCCTGCAGCCCGAGGCGGATCCCGGCGAGCGACGGTCCGAGACCGTCGTGCAGCTCCCGCCGGATCACCCGCCGTTCCTCCAGCCGGACCGTGGACAGCCGGTCGCGGGCCGCATCCAGGTCTCGCGTCGCCCGCACCAGCACCAGGCCGGTGGCAACGACCGAACCCAGCTCCTGCAACGCTTTCCGGTCCCGCTCGTCGAGCGACTCGCCCGGGGGCGCCGTCGCGGCGAGCCCGCCGACCGGAGAACCCCTATGCACGAGCTCGACCATCGTCTCCCGGCCCGTCGGATGCCCGTACCGCACAACGGGTTCGGGATCCCCCGCCTGCCAGACCGTCACCGACTCCAGTCGCAGCGCCGCGGCGACCCCGGCGGCGAGCTCCCCCATCAGTTCGTCCGGCGCGGCGGCCGTCGCGAATCGGCTGCCCAGGTCACGCACCGCGCGCGCCGGATCCGCGCCGGACCCGTACACGAGGTCGTGCACGCGACGCTGCAGCCACGATCGCACCGGCTGCACGGCCACTGCCACGGCGCCGGCCGCGACGGCCTGCGCGAGAACAGAATCCGACGACGGGAGCAGCTGCGCCAGCGCCGTCGCGGTCACCACATACAGGGCGATCAACCCGACCGTGAGCGTGCCGGCCAGCACCGCACGGCTCACGGCCAGATCGAGTCCCCACATCCGTTGACGCAGCACCGCCACCAACATCGCGGCCGGGTAGAACGCCTGCACCGCGAGGTGGACGAGTGGGGTGATCATCCACATGTGCGGCCACGACGACGGCAGCGCCAGCGGGACGAACGACAGCGCCATCAGCGCGGTACCGACTGCCAGCCAACCGAGACCGACCCGTTCCTCCACCGGGCCGCGGCGCGCCCTCCGCGCCGCGTCGCCCGCCGCAACCAGTCCGACCGCCACGACCGGCGCGACGAGCCAGATCGCGGCGACGTCGCTCCAGGTGCGGGCGACGAAGAACCACGCCGTCGCTGCCACTCCGGCGACCAACCCGGCGCGAGCGACGATGTCGAGCCGCTGGTCGCGGATCAGCCACGGCACCACCAGGAACAGCGCGAGGGTGCCGGGGATCCACGCGGTGTTCTGCAGCGGCTCGATCGCCGCGACCGCGGGCAATCCGGGCCGGACGGCCGCCAGTTCGGTGTAGGCGTAGCTCAGCGCGGCGAGCCCGATCCCGATCGCACCCAGGCCCAGGATGATCGGAACCGGATGCACCCTGCGGGCCAGCACCACGCCGCCGACGGTGCCGTACACCGCCGCCCCGACGACGTCGACCAGGAAGAACAGCTGGTTCGCGTCCAGTGTCGGCTCCGCCGCCAGGAAGGCGACCACCGACAGCACTGCGAGCAGCCAGGCCGTGACGGCGAGCGCAGCGGCGGGCACCGGCGCACCGCCGCCCACCGACCCCTCGTATCGCTCGCTCACTCGTCACACCCTTCCCGGCTCCGGCGACGCCCGTGCGCGTTTCCGGTAGCCAGGACTACCAGAAACGCGCACAGGTTCAGCGCTTGCGGCCCGTGAACCACAGTCCGACAGCGCAGACCAGCACCCACACCGGACCGGTGAATCCGGCCATGTACTGCAGCGGCGAGATTCCGAACAGCGCGGTCAATCCGCCGAGGACCACGCTGGTCCAGCCGAGCCACCTCGGCAGCGCACCGTGCCGCAGGGACGCCACCGCGACCGCGAGGGCGCTGACGCCGGCGGCCGCCCACAGCCACGGGATGGTGCCGAGCCAGTGCGCCCCGACCACGGCGAACTCCGGCACCATCTTCGTGCCCTCGGACAGCCCGAAGACCAGTTCGGTGGTCAGACCGGTGCCGATCAGGGAGATCGCGGACGTCACGATCAGCCCCCCGGCCGCGACCTGCGGCAGCACACTCGCCGGTGCCAGTCGCGCGGCCATCAGCCGGGCCAGGCCCGCCGCGAACACCAGCAGCGCGAGCGCGGCGACCGCGAACCCGGTGTGTTCGATCAGGATCATGGTCCGCTGGTCGGCCAGTCGTTCGGCGATCGCGACCGGGTTCCCGGCGATCGTCTCGTCGTAGACGGCGGTCACGCCCCCACTGGCCTGGATGCCGACCACGCCGGCGAGACCGGCCACGACACCGGCCGCCACCCATGCTCGACGCTGGGTCGCCGGCGCGTCGGGGGCCGGATCGGCGGATGCGGCCGCCACCGAATTGCTGATGCTCATGCGCGGTCTCCTTCACTGCCCCGCCCGCTGGCGGATCGACTGCAGCAAAGGATGTGCCGCCCGGCGTCCCGGCCACCAGGGGCCGATGACCCGGACGGCCGGGAAATCACACGGAGTGGACGGTCTCCCCGGGAGTGAGCGCGAACTCGCACCAGCACTCGACGTGGTCGGCGGCACCGGGACGTACCGCCAGCGGCGCCCGCCCGGACCGGGTGATCGGCGGCGAGATCGGCGGCAGCCCGGGCAACGGGACCAGTCGCACGTCGAGCGGGGCGTAGCCGTCGGCCCGCACCACCACCCGCATGTGCTCGTCCGCGGCGCCGGCGACGACGTCGAAGCTGCCGCGGTCGCAGGTCACCGCGGATCCGCTGGGCTCGACGGGCAGGCCGGTCGCGGCGGCGTCGTCGTCGACGGGATGCCACCAGTCGAGTCGCGCATCGGGAATCGGATCACCGGAGTGCGTCCGCACGATGCCGAGCATCCGCAGGGGCCCGGCACTTCTCATTTCCTGTTCGGCGCTCGGAACCAGGGTCAGCTTCGCAGGGCCCGGGAACTCACCGTCCGGACACGACGAGTCGAGTCGCTGTAACGGCATGTCACGCACTCCCTCGTCGTCGCACCGCACCACCGGGCCCGGCTGAGTGGTCCGACGCTACGTCATCGATGCCACCACCGCGATCCGCTGTGCGCACCGAAAGTACACATTGCGCAGCCGCTCGCGTGCCCGATTCGTGAATATGAGTTCGGCCGGTCGCTGGCTGTGGGCCCGCCGGTCAGGTTCAATTGACGGGCGGCGTGCAACCGACCGACCACGCCGACGCCGAAAGGCGTGCCCTCGACCGGGGTGCCCGCCACATCGGATGACGTCCTCCCCGCGCCCGGGGAGGTTGGCGGACAGGAGGTGAGCGAGCCGATGCTCCATCCTGCGAACACGCCGGTGCCGGCCGCCTCGCCTCCGAGTCTTCTCGACGCATCCGATCTGTCCGCGCTGTCCACACCCGAGCACTCGGGCCGGCCGGGGGCTCCCCAGATCCCGGACAACTGGGAGGAGGCGTCCCGGATCGCATCGGACGCGTACTTCCCGCACAACCTGATCCGGCTGTCCCCGGACAGCACTCCTGGGCTGGTGCTGCGCAACGCGGACCTCGGGCCGATCCGGCTCGCCCGCATCGGGTGGGGTACGGAGGTAACCGTCGAATCCGCCCACCCGGGCGGCTACGCCGTCAACATCCCGCTCACGGGTCACCTGACATCGGTCATCCGCGGTACCGAGGTGACCTCCGCGGTCGGGCAGGCGACGATCTGCCCACCCGACACTGCGACACGGATCGTCGAATGGGACCGGGCCTGCCACATCCTCGGGGTCGGCATCGATCGCACCCACCTCGACCGCGAAATACTCCGCGTTCTCGAGACCGAGCGGCAGCTGCCCCGGCAGGTCGACCTCACCACTCCCGAGGGCGCGAGCTGGCTGCGTCTGGTCGTCTCGCTCGCGCAGCAGCTCACGGACGATCCGGGGGTGCTCGGCAACGCCCTCGTCGCCGACCAGTTGGCCGGCGCCGTCACGACGGCACTGGTCCTCGCGGCCGTGCCGTCGACTGCGGCTCCGACGCCGCGGCCGCGGATCGTCAAGCGGGTGGTCGACGCCCTGCACGCCGACCCCGGCCGCGTGTGGACGGCGGGCGACATGGCCGAGTGCGCCGGGGTGGGCGTTCGCCGCCTGCAGGAGGGGTTTCGCAGGTACGTTGGACGCAGCCCGTCCGAGTACCTGCTCGACATTCGGCTGCAGCGGGCACACGAAGAACTCCTGGATGCGGGCCCCAGCCGCACCGTCACCGAGATCGCGCAAAGGTGGGGATTCACCCACACGGGCCGCTTCGCGGCGGCCTACCGCAACAAGTACGGCACTTCCCCCTCCCAGTCCCTGCGGGGCTGACCTCATCGCACCGGAGCCCTTCCCATGGCGATCGCGACACCGAACCAGGCCGCACTCCTGCGCGAACTCGAACCGACCGTCGAGGCGCTGCTGAACCGGCACCTGTCGATGGCCCGCGACTGGAATCCCCACGAGTACGTGCCCTGGGACGAGGGCCGGAACTTCGCCCCGATGGGCGGCGACGACTGGGAGCCCGGCCAGTCCCGACTCACCGAGGTCGCGAAGGTCGCGATGGTGACCAACCTGCTGACCGAGGACAATCTGCCGTCCTATCACCGGGAGATCGCGGGCAGCTTCTCCCGGGACGGGGCGTGGGGAACGTGGGTGAACCGGTGGACGGCCGAGGAGAACCGCCACGGCATCGTGATCCGGGACTACCTGACGGTGACCCGCGCCGTCGATCCGGTCGAACTCGAGCGGTTCCGGATGCAGCACATGACCACGGGGGTGTCGTCGCCCCTGGACGAGTCCTTCCTGCACTCGGTCACGTACGTGACGTTCCAGGAGCTCGCGACCCGGCTCGCGCACCGCAACACCGGCCGGGCCTGCGCGGACGACGTCGCCGAGCGGATGCTGAGCCGGGTCTCCGCCGACGAGAACCTGCACATGGTCTTCTACCGTTCCCTCGCCGGTGCCGCCCTCGACGTGGCGCCCGATGCGGCGATGGACGCGCTCACCGAGATCCTGGTCCGCTTCCAGATGCCGGGGATGTCGATGCCCAATTTCCGCCGCAATGCGGCACTGCTCGCGCGGCACGGCGTCTACGATCTGCGCCAGCACCTCGACGAGGTGGTGTGGCCGGTGCTGAGGATCTGGCAGGTGTTCGACCGGACCGACGTCGGTCCGGTCGGTGAGCAGGCCAGGGAACGGCTCGCGGCCCATCTGGCTGAGCTGGAACGCTCGGCGCGCCGATTCGAGGAGACCCGCGAACGCCTGCGGGCCCGCGAGGCGGAACGGGCCTGACCCCGGCGCGCCCGAAACCGGGCGAGACCGACCGCGGCCACCTATCGTATGCGTGACACACGGTCACACACAGGGGGACGCTCATGCGCACCGGGGAGAACACCGTCTGGCACTGGGACGTCAGCATTCGAGCGCGGCTGATCGCGGGGTTCACGCGAATCGTCGTCAAACCGCTGTTCACGATCTGGCCGGCCACCGACGGCGGCATCCGGATCCTTGCCAAGCTGGAAACCTACGTCGACCGCCTGCCCGCCCCACCCGGCAGCACCGTCCAGGACCTGACCCTGGGTGGGGTTCCGTGCGAGCGGGTCACGCACCGCCACGTCGCGACCGACGAGCTGGCCGATGCGACGATCCTCTACCTGCACGGCGGCGGCTTCGTGTTCTGTGGTCGCGGCACCCACCGCAGCCTGTGCGCCCTGCTGTCCGCCCGCGCCGGAGTTCCGGTGATCTCGGTGGAGTACCGGCAGTTGCCGGACGGCGGTGTCGGCACCTCGATCGCCGATGCGATGGCCGCCTACCGGGCCGTGCTCGAATCGTGTCCCGACCCGGCGAAGATCGTCGTCGCCGGCGATTCCGCGGGCGGTTACCTCGCCATGAAGGTCACCGAGATCGCCGCGCTGCAGGGGCTCCCCCGGCCAGCCGCCGTGATCGGCTACTCCCCGCTGCTGAACGTGCACCTCGAACGACACGACCCGAAGTTCATGCGCAAGGACGCGTACCTGCCGATGAGCCAGGTCGCCAAGCTCAAGGACCGCTGGCTCGGCGGACCCGACGCCATCGTCGGCGTGGACTCGCCAGTCGACGCCGACCCGGCCGTGTTCCCGCCCGTGTTCCTCTCGTGCGCCGAGTACGAGCTGATGCGGCCGGATGTCGAGCTGCTGACGAGTCGGTTCGAACACGCCGGGCGGACCGTCGAGACCCATCTGTGGAGCGGTCAGATCCACGCGTTCCCGGTGCTCGGCACGATCCTGCGGGAAAGCCGGGAACTCGTCGCGCTGAGCGTCGACTTCGCGCGGCGCAACGTCGCCGCCCGCCAACGCCGGACCGCCTGACGCTCAGCCGCGAACGTCGACGTACTCGGCATAGCCCAGGCCGGTGACGGCCCGGCCGCGGAACCACCCGTCGTAGCGAAAGCTTCCGACGTATCCGGCACCGAGCCCGTAACACCAGTCCCCCGACGCCGTGCAGTCCAGCGTCAGCAGTTCGTCACCGCCGACGCTCAGCCGCCACCTGAAGGTCTCCGGGAGCGTCATCTCGCGACCGTCCGCGGTGCGGTGTGACCGGTCCGCGGCCTGCACGACGGTGAGGGTGCAGCCCGCCGTGTAGCCGACACTGTCCCCGCTCCGCGTCCGCAGGTATGCGGTGCGCAGCAGCGGAACACCACCCGGACCGGTGACGTGACTGAGCAGCACCTGGGTGCCCTCGTCGACGTTCACCACGTGATAGGTGAACAGGCGTGCGGGGAGCTTGGCGCGCGAGGCCAACCCGGGCGGCAACACACTGTGCGGACCGGCGCCGCGGGCGTACTCGACCGTGCACAGACCGGACACACCCTGCCCGTCGCCCGCGTGCGTGACGGTGCCCTCGTACTCGCAGAGCAGGCTCCAGTGCCGGTACACGCCGGGGATGTCGAAGAACCGGCTGATCGCACCGGTTGCCCGCAGTCGCAGATCGACTCCGACCTCCGGATGGGTGCGACGCACGGTGAACTCGGGATACCGGGACTCGAGGAGCAACTCGTCCCCGAATCGCAGCACGCTGCCGTCCGCCGCGAACTCGCAGTCCCGCGACGTCGAGCGGTGCAGAAACCCGCCACCGGTCATCGCCGCCGTCGACGAGACGACGGTGGTGGTGTCGCGAGGCGTCGTCTCGATCGCCCAGTCGTTCGCGAAGACCGCCGCCTCAGGGGTTCCGACGATTGCCATCACCCCGAAGTATCGATGCGGCTCGGGCAGATTCGGCACCATCACCCCGTAGTGCGCCCAGTTGAACCACCGCGACCCGAAGCTGCCGCGAGCACCGGGCGGACGCAGGTCGAGAGGCTGACGCACCGGCGGCTGGGGGCCGGACGCGCGGCGGTTCACCAGGGCCAGCGCCCGCTCGGCGAGACTGCGCCGCGGCGTCATTCGTCGAGCGGTTTCGCCCCGAGGACGTCGGCCAGCAACTCCAGTGCCACGTCGTTCGGATCACGCCGCACGGACGGGTCGGCCGGTTCGGCGGCCTCCGCCATCATCTCTTCCTCGTCCTCGGCCGTCACCGAATCCGGCGACGGCGGGTCGAAGTCCATCGGCCCCGGATCGTCGGGGTAGTCCGGCTCGTCGGGCGGCGGGATGTCGTCGACCGGCGGCCCGACGACCGGTTCGGGACCGGCCGGACGGGCAGGCTGCGGTGCCGCATTCGCCTGACTCGGCCTCGAGAACCGCGGCGCACCAGACGATTTCGCTTGCTGACGAACCGGGGCCGGCCTGCTCGGCACATCCTGGTCTGGGGTGCCGACCTGGCAGTCGACGGACCAGTCGACGCCGAACACGTCGTGCAGCGCACGCCGGATCACGTCGGCGTTCCGGGGTTCGACAAGCCGCTTCGCGAGCGGGGCGGAGGCGTGCACGAGCACCACCGTGCCATTCTCGACGGAGCGAACCGTCGCCCCGGAGAGCATCACCTCGACGGTGCGGCTGTGCTCACGGACCTTGGCCCGCACCTCCGACCACACCGCCCGGATCGCAGCCGCGTCCGGCTCGGCGCCTCCCGCCGCGGCCACCGGGGGCTCGACGCCTCCCGGTTCCGGGACGGCGGGCTCGACTGCCACGAGCTCGGGCTCGACGCCGACAGGCTCGGTGACGACAGGCTCGGTGACGACCGGCTCGACCGCCACCGGCTCCACGACTGCCGGCTCGGCGTCGACCGGCTCGGTGTCGACCGGCTCGGCGGCGGCAGACTCGGCGATTTCAAGCTCGGGCTCGGATACCGGCTCCGCAGAATCCTCTGCCGGAGAGAAGAATTCGGCGAAGTCGGGATCGGCAGCGGGCGTGAGCGCATCCGCCACCGTGTCGAAGCTGTCGGGCACGAGCGGCGACGGTTCGACGGACGGGATGTCGAGGGGTTCACCGGACTGCACCGGCGCCGCTTCCATCTGGGCCGCCACGGCCCGTGCGCGTGCCGCCGCCGCCTCCGCTGCGGCCTGGGCCTCGGCAGCCGCCTTGGCCAGTGCCGCGGCCTCCGCCTCCGCTGCGGCTTGGGCCTCGGCAGCCGCCTTCGCCCGGGCAGCAGCCGCGGCCTGCGCAACTGCCTCCGCCCGGGCAGCGGCCTCGGCCTGGGCCGCTGCTTCCGCCTCGGCGCGCGCGGCCGCTTCCGCCTCGGCCCGTGCCGCAGCTTCCGCCTCGGCCTGCGCGGCCGTCTCCGCCTGAGCCGCGGCCTGCGCAGCTTCGGCCTGGGCACGGGCCTCCGCATCCGCTTCCGCCTGCTTGCGCTGCGAGGGCCGCAGGAAGCGCGGTGCGGGTTCGTCGGGCGCAGGGCCCGCCGACTCGGGCGCGGTGGGGGTGAGCGGCCTGGCCGCGGGCGCCGCGCCGCCGGGCCCTGCGACCACCCCACCGATCTCGAGTCGCTCGAGGCGCTGCAGCACCGCCGACTCCGCATCCGATGCGGACGGCAGCAGCATCCGGGCGCAGATCACCTCGAGCAGCAACCGCGGTGCCGTCGCGCCCCGCATCTCACCGAGCCCGGTGTGCAGCAGTTCCGCGTACCGGGCCAGCGTCGCCGGACCGATCCGTTCCGACTCCTCCCGCATATGTTCGAGGACATCGCCGGGCGCGTCGACGAGGCCCCTCTCACCGGCGTCGGGGACGGCACGCATCAGGATCAGGTCACGGATCCGTTCGAGCAGATCCACAGCGAACCGGCGCGGGTCGTGACCGGCGTCCATCACCTTGTCGACGGTGCCGAACAGCGCGGCCCCGTCGCCCGCCGCGAGGGCGTCGACGGCCTCGTCGATCAGCGCGACATCGGTGACGCCGAGCAGTGCGAGGGCGCGCGCGTAGGTGACGCCCTCCTCACCCGCACCGGCGAGGAGCTGATCGAGGACGCTGAGCGAGTCGCGGGGCGAGCCACCACCGGCGCGGATCACCAGCGGATACACCGCATCCTGAACCGCGACGTCCTCCTGCGCGCAGATCTTCTCGAGCAGTCCGCGCATCGTGTTCGGCGCCAGCAACCGGAACGGATAGTGGTGGGTGCGCGACCGGATGGTCGGCAGCACCTTCTCCGGCTCCGTCGTCGCGAACACGAAGATCAGGTGCTCCGGCGGCTCCTCGACGATCTTGAGCAGGGCGTTGAAGCCCTGCGTGGTGACCATGTGGGCCTCGTCGACGATGAAGATGCGGTACCGCGACTCGGCGGGCGCGTAGAAGGCGCGGTCGCGCAGCTCGCGGGTGTCGTCGACACCGCCGTGGCTGGCCGCGTCGAGCTCGATGACGTCGAGATTGCCCGGACCGCCGGGACCGAGAGCAACACAGGAGTGGCACGTCCCACACGGAGTCGACGTCGGGCCCTGAACACAGTTCAGGGAGCGCGCCAGGATGCGGGCGGACGAGGTCTTGCCGCAGCCGCGCGGGCCGGAGAACAGGTACGCGTGGTTGATGCGTCCCGCGTCGAGGGCGGTGCTCAGAGGCTCGGTGACGTGCTCCTGCCCCACCACCTCCGCGAAGGTCGCCGGTCGGTATTTCCGGTAGAGGGCCACGCGGTGAGGGTACCGGCGAGCACCGACATCGGGACCATTGACCGCCCGCGCGCCGGTCGGCCGAGCGGGTCCGGCCGCGTCCGTGGATCGACCGAATGTTCCGTTCACTCGATCGGATCGACCGAACGCTTCCGTTCACTCGACCGAATCGAGCGGATGCGCCGCCCGCTCTGCAGGCCACGCACGGCGTGTGACCAGGTGTGAGAAAGGCGAAACACACCCGCAACGTCACGGCAGCGCTCGTGAAACTCCGAAGGACGATTCTCTGCTGCGGCGTGCGAGCCGACCGCACGCGGAGGAGGCTGACCGTGCACACGATCGACGCCGGGGACACCGCCTGGCTGCTGGTGAGCACCGCTCTGGTGCTGCTGATGACTCCGGGCCTGGCCCTGTTCTACGGCGGCATGGTGCGGTCCAAGGGCGTGCTCAACATGATCATGATGAGTTTCGTCGCAATCGCGCTGGTCACCGTCGTATGGCTGATTGCCGGGTACAGCCTCGTCTTCGGTGACGACATCGGCGGCGGCCTGCTCGGTGGCCTCGAGCACGCGGGCATGGCCGGGATCTCCCCCGACACCGTGCACGGCACCGTGCCCGAACTGCTGTTCGCCACCTTCCAGCTCACCTTCGCGGTCCTCACAGCCGCGCTGATCAGCGGTGCGATCGCCGACCGGGCCAAGTTCTCCGCGTGGATGCTGTTCGTCCCCGTGTGGGCGCTGCTGGTCTACGTGCCCGTCGCGCACTGGGTGTGGGGCCCCGACGGCTGGATCGCCCGCCTCGGTGTCCTCGACTACGCCGGTGGCCTCGTGGTCGAGATCGTCTCCGGCGCGTCCGGGCTGGCGCTCGCCCTGGTCCTGGGCCGGCGGATCGGCTTCCGCACCGAGCCGATGCGCCCGCACAACCTGCCCCTCGTGCTGCTCGGCGTCGGACTCCTGTGGTTCGGCTGGTTCGGCTTCAACGCCGGTTCCGCGCTCGGCGCGAACGGCACCGCTGCCGCGGTGTTCGTCAACACCCTCGTGGCCGGCTGCACCGGCATGCTCGGCTGGATGGTCGTCGAGCATCGCCGCGACGGGCACCCGACCACGTTCGGCGCCGCGTCCGGCGTCGTCGCCGGCCTGGTCGCGATCACCCCGTCCTGTGGTTGGGTGACCATTCTCGGCGCCGCCGTCGTCGGCACCCTCGCCGGTGTCGTCTGCTCGTTCGCGGTCGGCTGGAAGTTCCGGTTCGGATACGACGACTCCCTCGACGTGGTGGGCGTGCACCTGATCGGCGGCATCGTCGGCACCCTCGCGATCGGCCTGCTCGCCGCACAGGTGATGACCCACGGCCCCGAGGGACTGCTGTACGGCGGGGGCCTCACCCAGCTCGGCAAGCAGGCGCTGGCGGTCGGCGTGGTCGGCGTGTACGCGTTCGGCCTCACCTACGCCCTCGGCAAGCTGATCGACCGTTTCTTCGGATTCCGGGTCACCGCAGAGCAGGAGACCGGTGGCATCGATCTCGCCCTGCACGCCGAATCCGCTTATGAGCACGCGGTCCTCGCGCACAGCGGCCCGGGCGGCTCCGGCATCTTCGGTACCCACCCCGGCCTGTTCGACACGCGGCACGACGGGACCCGCCGTCCGGACCACGAGCCGGATCCGGACCAGGACGATCTTCAGCGCGACTGACCTCCCCGCGACCTGCACGAGCAGGAGCGGACGCGGCTCTGCACACACCTTTTCGGTGGTCCACACCCCTATTCGGCGCCGAATGCGGGTGTGCACACCCGAAAAGGCTTGTGCACACCGGCATTACGCGCGTCGGCAGTAGACCCGTTCGACGGTGGCGACGTAGATCTCGGCGACGTTGCGGGCACCGCCCGTGGAGACGGTTCAGGTGTGCTTTCCGGCGTCACGTCGACGGCCGGCATCACCTCGTCCGCCGGGGCCGGGATCTCGGCCCCGCGGTTCTCCGCCACCGGTGCCGGAAGCTGGCTCGAGGACACCGCCGCAGATGTCGGCGCGCCCGACGCCTGCCCGACATCGACTGGATGTCGAGCACCCCGACAGACCGCCACACATCACCGCGGCCACGACCGTCACGGCGTTTCGAACTCTGACCACGAGCTGGAGTGTTTGCCCACTTCTACTTGCCAGTAATCCCACATGACCAGGGAAAATCCGACAGTTCGATTACGACACGAACGACACTGGCAGCGTGCTATAAACAGCTTTTGTCCGTTACGTGAATTTGCACACACGGCAGCGGAACCGTCTCGGCCGGTCGGCTCCACGGAGCCGGCGCGCGTCCTCCCCGGGCGCGCTCGCAAACGTTCTTACGACGTAAGGAGCCGCATGACAAACTCGACGAAACGTTCCCCCCGGCGAACCGGAACTCTCACCCGAATCGCACTCGCAGGCCTCGCAACCGGCGGCGCCCTCGCCCTCGCCGCACCCACCGCGGCCGCTGCGCCCGGAACCACACCCGTTCCCGGCGGCGCCGTCTGCGATCCGACTGTCGGCCAGGGATGCCTGAGCGTCGTCGTCAACAGTGGAACCTTCGACAACAACGGGTTCACGCTTCCGCTAGGCGACGGCGACTTGACCATCGCCGCGACTCTGCCCGACGGCGACGGGGCAATGGTGCCTCGCGACGACGGTCACTTCGGCGTCTACTCCAAGCCGATGACGGTGCCGGGCGGCGTCCTGGGTGTCGACCTGCCGTTCGACAACCTCTTCGGCCTCGCCGCGGTCACCTCACAGGTCGAGGCGGTGGAGACCCCGACCCTCAACGGACTGGTCACCGACTTCGACATCACCCTTCCCGCGCGCCTGAAGATCAACAACCCCCTGCTGGGCGACAACTGCTACATCGGATCACCGGAGAACCCGGTCGTGTTCGAACTCGACAATGATCCCGCCGGCTTCGAATCCCACTACGAGGATCCCTACCCCGCCGAGACCGCGTGGCTGTCGGGCATCCACAACAAGGCCACCGAGTTCTCCCTGCCCGGCGCCACCGGCTGCGGTCCGTTCGGGGCACTGAACCCGATCGTCAACTGGCGGGCCAAGGTTCCGAACGGCACCGGCACATCGCTGGAGACCGTGTCCACCGGCTTCCTGTTCCCGTCCGCCGCCGGCGGCACCGACCCGCTCGACGAGACCGGCGGCGAGGGTGGCAGCTCCGGCTCCAGCGGATCAAGCGGCAGCTGACCCTTCGCGCCAGGGCGTGGTGCGCCTCGAGATCCGCGCACCACGCCCGGGCATCAGGTTCTCGGCACCAACGCCCCGAATCGGCCGGTGGCACACATCATTCGATCGATCCGACCTCTGACGCGCGTCCACCCCCAGCCCAGGAGGGCGTCACCAATCGGTCGATTCGGTTCCCGCACTACGCCTTCGCGGCCTTCGCGGCGGCCTTGGCGGCCTGCTTGAACTCACGGACCTCCATGAGCGTCTGCTGGTCGACGACGTCGGCGATCGACCGGCGGGCACCGTCGTCGCCGTAGGCACCGGCGGCCTCCCGCCACCCGGCCGGCTGCACGCCGATCTGCTTGCCGAGCAGGGCCAGGAAGATCCGCGCCTTCTGGTCGCCGTAGCCGGGTAGCGCCTTCAGCCGCCTGAGCACTTCCCTGCCATCCGGGTCGCCCGACGTCCAGATCGCAGCGGTGTCGCCGTCGTAGTGCTCGACGATGTAGCCGCACAGCGACTGGATCCGCGCGCCCATCGACTTGGGGAACCGGTGCACCGCCGGCGGCTGCGAACACACCGCGATGAAGTCGTCCGGGTTCATCTCCGCGATCGTGTGCACATCGAAACCGCCGATCCGGTCGGCGATCTTCTTCGGGCCCGCGAACGCGGATTCCATCGTGACCTGCTGATCGAGGAGCATCCCGGTGAGGAGCGCGGCCGGATTCTCGGCCAGCAGCTCGTCGGACGCCGGGTCCTGGGTCAGGCACAGCTTCACAGTCATTGCTCGATTCTGACATCCGCGCGGGCGCCCGGCGCGGAACAATTTCGCATGGGTGCCGCGCTGTGGATCAGTCAGCGGCGACCGAAGCTCGGCTGGTGCTGGAACGGCAACCCGCACTCCAGGCTCGGCTCCGCCTCGGCCGGCCGCCGGATCGGCCCCCTGACGGTCAGCGCCGCCGCCACAGCACCGCGGCCACGACCACCGACCCCATCATCACGGTGGTCGCGGTCAGCGCGTACGCCCAGTGTGTGAACAGTGTCGGCTCCGTCGTGGCCGGGATCGCCGCCAGCGCCGCGAACAACGCCACCGCCGCGATCACCCCGGCGAGCACCGACCACGCGTTGGCGAGCCGCGAGTGCCGGGCGCCCCGAAGTTCCGCGCTGCGCAGGAGCCCGTGTTCGATCACACGCACTGCCTCGGCCAGTTCGATGTCGAGTTCCTCGGTCTCCTCCGCGGCCCGCCGGACCAGGATCGAGCGGAGCTGGGTGGGCTGGGTCCAGGAGTGGTAGCGGTTGTCGCGCTGGTGCTCCTTGCGCAACAGGGCCCGTTCCATTCGCCGGGCCTGCATCGCGGCGACGTCGTCGAGCGCTTGGACCAACCGGTCTCCGGTGAGGTCCTCGCGGCAGCGCAAGTGGTCGAGGACCTGCCAGAAGTCCATCGAGCACCGCGCCCGGATCGCCACCCACGGGAGCAGGCAGTACAGCATCTCGCGGGTGCCGGAGCCGACGTAGTCGTGGCCGCGGGCGGTCGCCTCGAGGTCGAGGAGCACCGCGGCGGAGTCCTCACGTACCGCGACCGTCGCACCGGGCTCGACCGGCTGGTCGACGAGCGAGACCCGATCCCAGTGCCAGAGCACTCCCCACCGCCCGGCCGCGGCGCGCGCCAGCGGCCCGGTCTGCGGCCCCTCCACCAGGCCACGGACCCGGTCAGCGCCGTCCGCGGTCACCTCGACGACGAGGCCTTCGATCGCCTCCTGATCGCCGATGCCACGGTGACTGTGCACGACCACGTCGGTCAGCGGCCGATGCACGGCCGGATCGGAAAGTCGGGTATGCAGCCCCGGGAACAGGTCGACCAGGCTGGCATCGGAATCGAGGCCGAAGAGCGTGAGGAACTCGTCCACGGCCGGGCGGAATCCTGCTCCGTCCCGGTCCTGCAGGGGGTCGGTGTTCCAGCCGACCAGCGTGGTGTCCGGGACATCGGACAGCGACTCCAGCGCGAGGACGAGCCCGTTGTCCGGTACTTCCCACAGGGACAGGCAGGTGGCGGCGGGCCCCATATAGGGACGGACGCCAGGTTCGCCCGACCGCATCGCGGCGGTCGCGGCCCCGAACGTGAGCTCCGCCCCCGCCTCGCTGCGATGCCGGTACGCCAGCAGTACCGCCGGCCGCACCCCGCGCTCGGTCCGCCGCCGTGGCCCGATCCGGGCCGGCAGGAACGGCTCCACGGCGAGGACCGGCTCGACCCGTGTCGGCGACGGCCCCTCACGGACGTCGAGCGCCAACAGAAACATTCTCAGCACCCCGTTGCACGCTCCGGCGGACCCGACGTTCGTCGGACCCGGTCCGGACTGCACACCAGCGCGACTGGTCATGACACTCACCACTCAGTCCAACCCACTGCGCCGATCGCAGCGGACCTGAGCCGGAGTATCGCAGGTTCCCCGCGAAAAAGCCCTTCCCGCAGGTCGACTCGGGTACCGGGCGCGCGAGTTACGCTTCGAGCGCCTTCTCGGTGGCGGCGAGCAGGACGCAGGTCGCGACACCGTCCATCGCGGTCTCGAGGTCGTCCATCGACGGGAAGCTCGGCGCAAGCCGGATGTTCATGTCGTCCGGATCGGTCGAGTACGGGAACGCGGAGCCGGCGGCGGTCAGCGCGATGCCCGCATCCTTGGCCAACGCGATGACCCGCTTCGCGGTGCCCGGGACCACGTCGAGGCTGATGAAGTAGCCGCCCTTGGGATCGGTCCAGGACGCGATCTTCGACGGACCGAGCCGGTCCTCGAGGATCCGCAGCACGGCCGCGAACTTCGGCGCCAGGATCTCGCGATGCTTGGCCATGTGCGCGCGAACGCCGTCGGCGTCGCCGAAGAAGCGCAGGTGCCGCAGCTGGTTGACCTTGTCCGGTCCGATGCTCTTCTTGCCGACGTGCTTCTGGTACCAGGTCAGGTTCGAGTCGGAGCTGCCGAAGAAGCTGACGCCGGCACCGGCGAAGGTGATCTTCGAGGTGGACGCGAACACGTACGGCCGGTTCGGGTTACCAGCAGCAGCGGCGAGACCGAGCACGTCGTACGCCGGCGCGAACTCCTCGGTCAGCGGATGCACCGCGTAGGCGTTGTCCCAGAAGAGGCGGAAGTCGGGGGCGGCGGTCGGCATCGACGTCAGGGCGCGCACGACCTCCTCCGAGTACACCGCGCCGGTCGGGTTGGAGTACGTCGGCACGACCCACATACCCTTGATCTGCGGGTCCTCGGCGACCAGATGCGCGATCGCGTCGACGTCCGGGCCGTCCGGGCGGATCGGAACGGGGATCATCTCGATGCCGAACGACTCGGTGATCGCGAAGTGCCGGTCGTAGCCGGGGGCCGGGCACAGGAACTTGACCTTCGTCTCCTGCGTCCACGGCCGCGGCGAGTCCACGTTGCCGTGCAGCAGGGAGAACACGATCAGGTCGTGCATGATCTCGAGGCTGGCGTTGTTGCCCGCGAGCAGGTTCGCGGTCGGGATGTTCAGCAGCTCACCGAAGATGGCACGCAGTTCCGGCAGGCCGGTCAGCCCGCCGTAGTTGCGGACGTCGGTGCCGCTGCCGTCGCGGTGATCGCCCTCGCCGGGGAGCGTCAGCAGCGCCTCCGACAGGTCGAGCTGTTCGGGGGACGGCTTGCCGCGGGTGAGGTCGAGGACCAGCTTCTCTGCCTTGAGCTGCGTGTACTTCTCGGACTGCCGTTCGTGCTCGGAACGGAGTTCCTCGTGGCTCATCAACCCAATCTGGGTTTGGGTAGGCATCCCGGAAAAACCTTTCACACCGAAGCGGCGGGGGCAGAGCTGCATAGAAAATAAGGGGACCCCGCGCACCCGGCAGAGCCCATTGACCCTTGCTGCCTTCCGGCCCTGGGGGAGTTCACAGGATGCGCGCCGCGCGGGATCCACTGACGAGTGTAGCGAGCCCGTCGCACGGACGGACAATCGGCCGGTCATCGGGGCCCCGGCACCCCCGTTTTCCGGATTGCGGGGGTGAGCCGGTATGCTCGCCCACGGAGGATTCGCCTAGTGGCCTATGGCGCTCGCCTGGAACGCGGGTTGGGTTAACGCCCTCAGGGGTTCAAATCCCCTATCCTCCGCCACACGATGGCCCCCGATCTCCGGATCGGGGGCCATCGTCGTATCCGCCACCCCGTGACGCGAATGTTCAAGACTCCGGCGCGGGAGCGGCGCAGGATGGGTCCATGACCGACACCTCCGCGATCGCAGCCCGCTACCGCCGCCGCGCCGACAACCTGACCGGCACCGTCGCCTCGGTCCCCGCCGACCGGTGGGACTCGTCCTCCCCGTGTGAGGGCTGGACCGCACGCGACGTGTTGCGGCACCTCATCGACGTCCATTCCTTCCCGTTGAAGCCCGTGGGACTGTCTCTTCCGCCGGTGCCCAGCGTCGACGAGGACCCGCTCGCGGCATGGACCCGGACCCGCGACGCGGTACTCGAGATCCTCGACGACCCGCAGCGCGCGGGCCTCGAGTACGACAGCAGCCTCGGCCGTACCTCGGTCGCCGCGACGTTCGACTCCTTCCTCGGCTTCGACCTGGCGATTCACCGCTGGGACATCGCGCACGCCACCGGTGTCGACGAGACGATCCCGGCCGAGGACCTCGCGGCGGCGGCCGCCCTCGCCGACCGGATGGGTGAGCAGATCCGCAGCTCGGGCGTGTGCGGTCCCGCGGTCGAGGTCCCGGCCGACGCGGACGAGCAGACGCGCATCCTCGCGGTGCTGGGGCGGCGCGCCTGAGCGGCGCCGAGTGCGCACTCGGCGGATCGCTAGGCTGGACGCCATGAGTGGAGACGGTGCCGGGCGGTTTGCACCCAGCCCGTCCGGCGACCTCCACCTGGGCAATCTGCGAACCGCCCTGCTGGCGTGGCTGTTCGCCCGCTCCACCGGCCGCGGGTTCCTGATGCGGGTCGAGGACCTGGACCGAGTACGGCCCGGCGCCGAGGAACGGCAGCTCGCCGACCTCGCCGCGATCGGTGTGGACTGGGACGGCGAGATCGTCCACCAGTCGCAGCGACTGCCGCATTACGCCGCCGCCGTCGACGCCCTGTCCGCCGCCGGCCTGACCTACGAGTGTTTCTGCACCCGGAGGGAAATCCAGCAGGCGGCCACCGCGCCGCACGGCCCGGACGGGCACTACCCGGGCACATGTCGGTACCTCACAACCCAGCAGCGGCAGGCCAAACGGGACGCCGGGCGGCCTCCGGCGATCCGGTTGCGTGCCGACGTCGCGGAGTTCGAGGTCGAGGACCTGCTGCACGGCCGCTACACCGGAGCCGTCGACGACGTGGTGCTGCGCCGCGGCGACGGCGTGCCCGCGTACAACCTCGCGGTCGTCGTCGACGACGCCGCGCAGGGCGTCGACCAGGTGGTGCGCGGCGACGACCTGCTCGGGTCCGCCCCGCGCCAGGCATACCTGGCAACCCTCCTCGGACTTCCCGTGCCGACCTTCGCGCACGTGCCGCTGGCCTTGAACGCCGAGGGCAAACGCCTCGCCAAACGAGACGGCGCGGTCACCCTCGCGGACCAGCAGGCCGCGGGACGCACCCCGGATGCGGTACGCGGCCATCTCGCGGCCTCACTCGGGCTGGCCGAATCGGACGAGAAGCCGTCGATGGCGGACCTGCTCGACCGGTTCGACCCCGCCGCGCTCCCCCGCGACCCCTGGGTGTTCGCAGCCGGCTCCGAGTTGTAGCCGAATCGGTACGAAACGCCTGTTCGCCAGCGCGCGAACAGGCTGCGGGCGCCGTAGTGTCTACCAAGATCAACAAACAGCGCGGCGCGCCGATGTGTCGCCGCGCATCGACCAGGACCATTGAGGGGAACCGCACGTGAGTGAGAACCCGCCCGGGGCACCCGATCCGAACCATCCGCAGCAGCCCCCGAACCAGGGCACCCCGCCGCCGAACTCCGGACAGCCCGGCTACGGACAGCCCGGCCCCGGACAACCCGGCTACGGGCAGCCCGGCCCCGGACAACCCGGCTACGGACAGCAGCCCACGTACGGGCAGCCCGGCGGCTACCCGCCTCCGCCCGGCTACGGTGCACCGCAGCCCGGCGGCTATCCCCCACCGCCGGGTTACGGCACGCCCCAGCCCGGCGGATATCCGCCGCCGCCCCCGTCCGGGGGTTACGGGGCACCGCTCCAGCCGGCACCCGGCTTCGGTGGACCCGGAGGCACCCCGCAGCTGACCATCCCGGATGCGCTCGGCTACGCGTGGAACAAGTTCAAGGCCAATGCCGGCGTGTGGGTCGGGATCACCGTGATCATCTTCCTGATCGAGCTCGTGGTCAGCTTCATCTTCGGTTTCAACGACTCATATGACAGCTTCGGTGACTACTTCACGTTCTGGCGCATCCTCGGCACCGTCGTCAGCGCCATCGTCAGCTACCTGGTCAATGCGGCACTGGTGCGGGGCGCCCTGCACGAACTGGACGGAAACAAGCCGGGCATCGGCTCGTTCTTCCAGTTCACCAACGTCGGCGCGATCATCCTGGCCAGCCTCCTCGTCGGCATCATCACCGGCATCGGATTCGTGCTCTTCATCATCCCGGGCATCATCCTGGCGTTCCTGACCTGGTGGACACTCCAGTTCGTCGTCGACAAGGAGCAGGATGCGGTCACGGCGATCAAGTCCAGCTTCCGGGCGATCTCCGAGAACGTCGGGCCGCTGGTGCTGCTGGCCCTGGTCCTGGTCGCCCTGAACATCGTCGGCGCGCTGCTGTGCGGCCTGGGCCTGCTGATCACCATTCCGCTGACCACCATCGCATCCACCTATGCGTACCGGGTGGTGGTCGGAGGCCGCGTCTCCGCCTGACCGATCGGCATCCTGCACCCTGAACCATGCACGGTGCAGGGCAATCACAAACCTCGCACATCGGGCGCGAACCCAACCGGGTTCGCGCCCGACGTCGTCTCGGTGCTTGGATGGCCGTCGTGACAGCTTCAGACCAGGTCGACCAGCAAACCGAGCACGCGACGTTCGCCCACGTCGCCCGCGGCTACTATCCGACCTTCGTCGCACTGTTCACCGCGGTGCTGCTGATCTCCAACATCTGCGCCACCAAGGGCGTCGCATTCTTCTCGGACGCCGACCTGTCCGTCGGCCCGCTGCAGATCCTGCCGATCATCACCGACGGCGGGTTCTTCCTGTTCCCGCTCGCCTACATCGTCGGCGACGTACTCAGCGAGGTGTACGGCTTCAAGGCCACCCGGCGCGCGATCTACCTGGGCTTCGGCGCCCTGATCCTGGCGTCGGTGTGCTTCCTGATCCTGATCGAACTGCCGTCCGCCGACTTCTACGAGAACCAGGCGTCGCTCGAGGCGGTGGTCGGGGTGTACCCGCGGCTGCTGCTCGCCGGACTCGCCGGCTACCTCGTCGGCCAGTTGCTGAACTCCCTGGTGATGGTTTCCATCAAGGAACGCACCAAGGAGAAGCACCTGTGGGCGCGGCTGATCGGTTCGACCGTGGTCGGCGAGTTCGCGGACACCCTGATCTTCTGCGCGATCGCCGCCGGCGCAATCGGCATCAGCACCTGGGACGACTTCCTGAACTACGTGCTCGTCGGGTTCCTGTGGAAGACGCTGGTCGAGGTGCTCGTCATGCCGATCACCTACCGGGTCATCGCGTACGTCAAGAAGCGCGAGCCGACCTACGTCGTCGCTTCCTGACCGCCCCGCCTTGGTTCCCTAATGTCACATTCGGTCACCAAACGAGTTTGTATATTTTATTTTTGTTCAACCATTTGGCCCACCGGGTGAGGGGCGGGTTTAGGTATTTGA
>NZ_JBSFRT010000063.1:0-27471 GCF_053589375.1 Rhodococcus sp. NPDC003348 | reverse complement strand
TCAGTTCAACTGAACGAATGGGCCATTCGGGAATTACGGGGGAGGTGGAACGTCAGCCGCGGGCCGCGAGAGCGGCGAGATCCGGGACCAGCTGGGCCAGCGCGCGGCCGCGGTGCGAGGCGGCGTCCTTCTCGGCCGGGGTGAGCTGCGCGGCGGTGCGCTCCTCCCCTTCGGGCCGGAACACCGGGTCGTAGCCGAAGCCGCCGTCGCCGTGGGGCTCGCGGGCGATCGACCCCGGCCAGGTCCCGCGGACCACGCGCTCGACGCCGCCCGGCACCACCAGCGCGCACGCGGACACGAACGCCGCGCCGCGCCGGTCGTCCGGGGTGTCGGACAGCTGCGCCAGCACCAGCGCGGTGTTCGCCGCGTCGTCGCCGTGACCGCCCGCCCAGCGCGCGGACAGCACACCCGGCATCGCGTTCAGTGCGTCGACCTCCAGCCCGGAGTCGTCGGCGACACAGGGCAATCCGGTGGCGGCGGCCCCGTCGCGAGCCTTGACGAGGGCGTTCTCCTCGAAGGTCGCGCCGGTCTCCGGCGTCTCGGGGAACTCCGGCACCTCGTTCAGGCCGACGAGTTCGATGCCCTCGACGCCTGCCGTCTCCAGCACCCGGCGCAGTTCGCCCAGCTTCTTCGCGTTCCGGGACGCGACGAGCAGCCGGACGGTGCCATCGGCGCCCGTATCCGACCGCTCAGGCACCGAACTTCTTCTTCTCGGGCGTCTTCGGCTCGGGCAGCTCGCCCGGGTACGGCAGCGCGAGCGCGGCCTTCTGCACCTCGAACAGCTGCTCGCAGCCGGCGAGGGCCGAGTCGAGCAGCTTGTCGAGGGTCGTGCGCGGGAAGGTCGCGCCCTCGCCGGTGCCCTGGATCTCGACGAGGGTGCCGGTGTCGGTCGCGACGACGTTCATGTCCACCTCGGCGCGGGAGTCCTCCTCGTACGGCAGGTCGAGCCGGACGCGGCCGTCGACGACGCCGACGCTGACCGCGGCGATGCCGCAGGAGATCGGCTGCGGATCGGACAGCAACTCGGCCGCCCGCAGGTAGCTGACGGCGTCGACCAGCGCCACGTAGGCACCGGTGATGGCCGCGGTGCGGGTGCCGCCGTCGGCCTGCAGCACGTCGCAGTCGATGGCGATGGTGTTCTCACCGATGGCGGCGAGGTCGATGCAGGCGCGCAGGGAGCGGCCGACGAGGCGGCTGATCTCCTGGGTGCGGCCGCCGACCTTGCCCTTGACGGACTCGCGGCCGCTGCGGGTGTGGGTCGCGGCGGGCAGCATCGCGTACTCGGCGGTCAGCCAGCCGAGGCCGGAGCCCTTCCGCCAGCGCGGCACGCCCTCCTCGACGCTGGCCGTGCACATCACGCGGGTGTTGCCGAACTCGACCAGCACCGAACCCGCGGGATGGCTGGTGAATCCTCGGGTGATCTTCACTTCGCGGAGCTCGTCGTCCGCCCTACCGTCCAGTCGTCTGCTCACCCCGGTGAGCCTAGTCGGCCGCGCCGACCGGACAACACAGTCGGCCGCCCGACGGGACAACACCGCCGGTTGCGCCGACCGGACGGCACGGCCGCTCAGATATCGAAGACGTCGCCCGCGCTGACGGCGTGGACGGGACCGGAGAACTCGGCCTTCGCCTCGGCGATGACGTCCTCGCGTGAGGTCCACGGCGGAATGTGGGTGAGCAGCAGCTCCCCGACCCCGGCGAGCGTGGCGAGCCTGCCTGCCTCCGCACCGGACAGGTGGATGCCGACGGGACGGTCCGGGTGGTGGGTCCACGACGCCTCGGACAGCAGCACGTCCGCATCGCGGGCGAGCTCGACCACCTGGTCGCACATGCCGGTGTCGCCGGTGTAGACCAGCGTGCGGCCGGTCGGGTTCGTGAATCGGAGGCCGTACGCCTCCGGCGGGTGGAACATCCGGGCCGACTGCACGGTGAGCCGGCCGTAGTCGAAGGTGCCGCCGTCGGTGAGGCGCCGGACGTCGAGGGTGTCGGAGACGTCGTCCATGCTGCCTGCGGACTCCGCGGAAGCGGATCCGATCCGGGGGTGGGTGTCCGCGGGGCCGTACAGCAGGGCCCGCCCGGCCGGCGGATTCGGGTGGTAGCGGCGCCACACCAGCAGTCCGGGGATGTCCAGGCAGTGGTCGGCGTGCAGGTGGGTCAGGAAGATCGACACCGCCCCGGGATCCTCGTACCGCTGCAGGGCACCGAGTACGCCGGGCCCGAAGTCGATGACGGCCGGCGGGGTGTCCGGTGCGGTGAGCAGATAGCCCGACGCAGGCGAGTCGGGCCCGCCGACGCTGCCCGAACAACCCAGGACGGTGATGCGCATAAGGGTCATGCTGCCACGCCCGGCCGGTGACGAAAAAGGATCGGCCCGAATCGAGACGAACGCACCCCGAACCGGCCGCTGAGCCTGCCGTCACACCCGCCCGCCCCCGGCCCCGATCCGGGCCGCCGGGCGACTACCGAGGCAGCGCTTTCGCCGCGCGCGCGGCCCGCACATCCGAGGCGAGGATCCAGGCGGCGAGGACACCACCGACCGCGCCGAACAGGTGTCCCTGCCACGACACCCCGGGCTGGCCGGGCAGCACGCCCCAGAGCATTCCGCCGTAGAACAGCAGGACCACGAGCCCCAGTGCCAGTTGCCCGAAGTGCCGGGTGAACAGGCCCCGGGCGATCAGGTAGGCGAGCCAGCCGAACACGAGCACCGATGCCCCGAGGTGGTTGGTGCCGGACCCGCCGGTCAGCCAGACCCCGAGGCCTCCGACCACCCAGATGATCGCGGTCGCCTCGAGCCCACGTGCGATGCCGGACAGCATCACCAGGAATCCGAGGACGAGCAGCGGGAGCGTGTTGGCGAGCAGGTGCCCCCAGCCGTAGTGCAGGACCGGCGCGAACAGGACGCCCCACAGCCCGCTGAGCGTGCGCGGCTCGACGCCGCCGCCGTCGAGCCGGTTGCCCACGAGCATGTCGATGAACTCGAGCACGTACAACCCGACCACGAAGGCGCTGATCGCGATCGCCGCCTGCTGCCACTGCGGCCGAGATCCGGTGGGGACGGGCGAATTCGACGGCCCGGGCACCGGGAAGGACGACGTGGGCTGGGTCATGCCCCGAGCCTACCCATGTGGGACCGGTCGGCGGGGGCTCACACGCGTTGACTCACCCGGCGAACGCGGACGGGAATTGGTCGCGGTAGCTGGGGATCCCGGCGACCGTGGTGGCGGAGAGGATCGCGTCGACGATCGACCGGGACACGACGTCCGCGGCGGCGGTGCACACGGCGTCGAGCACCGGCAGGTCGGGCGGGAACGCGGCCGGTACCTCGGCCGCGGGGGCGGGCAGGTCGTGTGTCCCGGTGGACAGCGCGAACAGGGTGTCGCCGTCGAGCGGTGAGTGCGCGGGGCGGATGGCGCGGGCCAGTCCGTCGTGCCCGGCGACCGCGACGCGGCGGCACGCGGCCTTGCTCAGCGGGGCGTCGGTGGCGACGACTCCGATGGTGGTGTTGAGGACGGTCCCCTTGCCGCCGAGTTCGACCGCGGCGGCGAGTTCCGCGGAGTCGGGCACCCGCAGTCCCCACGCGGCCGCGTCGCCGGGCGCGACCCCCCAGGGCAGTCCGGTGGCCGGGTCGAACACCGACCCGACCGGGTTGGCGACCACCAGCGCGGCCACGGTGGCGCCCGCGGCGGGCCCGTCGCCGAGCACGGCACTGGCGGTGCCGATGCCGCCCTTGAGGATTCCCGCACGGGCGCCGACGCCGGCACCGACACTCCCCCGCCGGAAGTCGGTGCGGGCGGCGTCCGCGGCGAGGAACCCGTGATCGGCGGTCGGGCGCACCGACCACTGCCCGACCGGCAGGTCGAAGATCACCGCGCCGGGCACGATCGGAACCACGTGACCGTCGGCATCCATCGGGATGCCGCGGCCGCGTTCCTCGAGCCAGCGCATCACCCCGTCGGCGGCAGCAAGGCCGTACGCGCTGCCACCGGTCAGCAGCACCGCATCCACCTTCCGGACGCTGTGACTGGGGTCGAGCAGGTCGGTCTCGCGGGTGCCGGGTCCGCCGCCGCGCACGTCGACCGCCGCGGTCGCCCCGCCGGCAGTGAGGACGACGGTGCAGCCGGTGGCCCGCCCGGACCCGAGAGTGGCGTCGGCGTCGAGTTCGTGGTGGTGGCCGACGAGCAGGCCTGCGACGTCGGTCAGGGCGTTTCGGGGCCCCGGCACCACCGTCACGGCAGGAGGACCTGGACCAGGGAGTCCTGCATCCAGGTGAGCCAGTGGTAGACGTCCAGGTGCGGCGCCCGCGGATCGTCGGGGTCGAGTTCGTCGGGGGTGTCGGCGTCGATCCCGATCGTGGTGCCGAGCGCGAGCCGGATGTCGTTGAGGCCGTACAGCCAGGATTCGGCCTGCTCGGGAGTGAGCACCACCTTGCCGCCGTCGGCGGGGACGGTCTGCAGGATCACCGCACCCGCGGCGACCTTGGCGTCGATGATCTCCGGCTCGTACAGGCTGCGCAGCGCGCCGTTGTCGTTGGCGTCGCGGGAATCGGGGTCCACCGTGTCGCGGCCGGACCCGAAGAAGTCCGGCAGCAGCCGGGCGAGCGTCGCGTCGGTCGGGGCGGCGGAGTTGCCGGTCCGCAGTCCGGTGAGTTCGGCGAGATCGTCCTGCGGCGCGGACGCCGACCGGTCCTCGAGCAGGCCGAGCACCGAGGTCACCAGCGACCTGAGTACCGACGCCTCCCTGGCATCCATCTCGGACCGGATCTTGACGCCGCCCAGCGAGTTCTTACGGCTCCATGTGCGCACGGGTGGTTACCTGGCAGTCCTTCCGAGTCAGGGGGTGGCTCAGCTGTCGCGCTGCATGGTGGCCCAGAGGCCGGCCGCGTGCAGGCGTTGCACGTCGTGCTCCATCTTGTCCCGGGAACCGGACGAGACGACCGCCTTGCCTTCCTTGTGCACCTGCATCATCAGATCGGTGGCCTTGGCCTTGCTGTAGCCGAACAGCTTCTGGAAGATGAACGTCACGTAGTGCATGAGGTTCACCGGATCGTCCCACACCACCGTCACCCAGGGCCGGTTCAGCGATTCGTCCTCGTCGGTGACCTCTGCCTGTTCGGGCAGCACCGAAGGAGCCGGGGTGGGCATGCTGGCCATCGGCACGGCCATGAGAGTGATGTACGGGCGCGGAGCCATATGTCCAGACTACGACGCCATCCGGACCAATTGAACACCGCGCGAGCAATACCCTGCGGACCACGCGCGCGAAACGCCGGGTCCACGCCGGTCCCGGCGGCCCGGCTGCTCGTAGGGTGACGGCGTGACGAACTCCCAGTGGTCCCAGCCCGCGACCAGCACCGCACTGCTCACCGACCAGTACGAACTGACGATGCTCGCGGCCGCGTTGGCCGACGGCTCGGCCGAGCGCCACTGCACCTTCGAAGCCTTCGCCCGCCGCCTCCCCGACGGCCGCCGCTACGGCGTCGTCGGCGGTGTCGAACGGCTGCTGGACGCGTTGGAGCGGTTCCGGTTCGGCGAACCCGAGCTGGCGGTCGCGTCGACGTTCCTCGACGACGACACCCTGGCCTGGCTGCGGGACTACCGGTTCACCGGCGACATCGACGGCTACCGGGAGGGCGAGTTGTACTTCCCGGGGTCGCCGATCCTGTCGGTCCGGGGCTCGTTCGCCGAGTGCGTCCTGCTGGAGACGCTGATCCTGTCGATCCTCAACCACGACAGCGCGATCGCGTCGGCGGCGGCCCGGATGGTCAGTGCCGCCGACGGCCGGACGCTGATCGAGATGGGCTCCCGGCGCGCGCACGAGGAGTCCGCGGTCGCGTGCTCGCGCGCCGCCTACCTGGCCGGGTTCACCGCCACTTCCAACCTCGAGGCGGTGCGCCGCTTCGGCGTGCCCGGCGCGGGGACCAGCGCCCACTCGTACACCCTGCTGCACACCACCGCCGCGGGCCCGGACGAGGCGGCGGCGTTCCGCGGTCAGGTCGCCAAGCTCGGCGTCGGCACCACGCTGTTGGTGGACACCTACGACATCACCGAGGGCGTCAAGACCGCGATCGCGGTGGCCGGGCCGGAGCTGGGCGGCGTGCGGATCGATTCCGGCGACCTCGGGGTGTGGGCCCGGCAGGTGCGCCGCCAGCTCGACGATCTCGGCGCGACGAAGACGAGGATCGTGGTGTCCGGCGACCTGGACGAGTACGCGATCGCGGCACTGAGGGCCGAACCGGTGGACAGTTACGGCGTGGGGACCGCGCTGGTCACCGGGTCCGGTGCGCCCACCGCGGGAATGGTCTACAAGCTGGTCGAGGTCGACGGCATTCCGGTGGAGAAGCGCAGCAGCCAGAAGTCGTCGCGCGGCGGCGGCAAGTGCGCCATCCGGTTCGCCCGGACGACGGGGACGATCGTCGAGGAGGTCGTGTACCCGGCGGACGCACCGGTTCCGGACGGCGGCGGTCTGACCGGCCGTCCGCTGATGATCCCGATGGTCCGGGGCGGCGAGCTCGAACCCGACCTGCCCGGTCTCGACGACGCGCGGGAACTGCTCGCCCGGAACCTGGTGAGTCTGCCGTGGGAGGGCCTCAAGCTCTCGCACGGCGAGGCGGCGGTCCCGACGCGGTACGTCGGCGACTTCGCGTGAAGAATCGAGTCATGAGCACCACCATTCGCAGGGCCCTGATCATCGTCGACGTGCAGAACGACTTCTGCGAGGGCGGCTCCCTCGCCGTGACGGGTGGCGCAGCGGTCGCGGCGGCGGTCAGCGACTACCTGGCCACGCCGGGACGTCCGCGGTACGCCGCGATCGTCGCGACCGCGGACCGGCACATCGACCCCGGGCCGCACTTCTCCGACCGGCCCGACTTCCGCGACAGCTGGCCGCCACACTGTGTGGTCGGGACGCCGGGCACCGAGTTCCATCCGGCGCTGGACACCTCCGCGATCCAGGAGGTGTTCGGCAAGGGCAACTTCGCGGCGGCCTACTCCGGGTTCGAGGGCAGTTCGAGCGACGGCGACTCGCTCACCGACTGGCTGCAGGACCACGAGATCGCCGCCGTGGACGTGGTCGGGATCGCCACCGACCACTGCGTGCGCGCGACGGCGATGGATGCGGTCCGCGAGGGATTCGACACGCGGGTGCTGCTGGACTACACGGCCGGGGTGGCGCCGGACACGGTGCGGACGGCGCTGCATGCGATGCAGACCGCCGGGGTGACGCTCGTCGGCGGCGCGGCGCCGACGCCTCGCCGGGGTGGTCCGCTCCGCCGCCAGTAGGCTTGCCCGGTGCGTGAACTCCCCACCGTCCCCGAGTTGCTGTCCGCGGCCGTGCACGCTCTCGGTGGCGCCGAGCGGCGGAACCAGCTGACGATGGCGTCGGCGGTCGCGCACGCGATCGAGTCCGGGGAGCACCTCGCGGTGCAGGCAGGCACCGGCACCGGCAAGTCGCTCGCCTACCTGGTGCCGAGCGTGCGGCACGCGGTGGAGTCGGGCCGCACGGTGGTGATCTCGACGGCGACGATCGCGCTGCAGCGACAGCTGGTCGACCGGGACCTGCCGCGCCTCGCGAAGGCACTGAAGAAGGCACTCGGCCGGGAGCCCCGGTTCGCGATCCTCAAGGGCCGCAACAACTACCTGTGTATGAACAAGGTGCACACCGGCATGGCCGAACAGCCGGCACCGGAGACCGAACTGTTCGACGCGTTCGCGGTGTCCCGGCTCGGCCGGGAGGTGCAGCGGCTGACGAAGTGGTCGTCGGACACCGAAACCGGGGACCGTGACGAGCTGGTGCCCGGCGTCAGCGATCAGGCGTGGCGCCAGGTCAGCGTCACCGCCCGCGAGTGCCTCGGCAAGTCCCGCTGCCCGATCGGCGAGGACTGCTTCGCCGAGCGCGCCCGCGCGGAGGCCGCGCAGGTCGACGTCGTCGTCACCAACCACGCGCTACTGGCGATCGACGCCATCTCCGGGATCGCGGTGCTGCCCGAGCATGACGTGGTCGTGATCGACGAGGCGCACGAGCTGGTGGACCGGGTGACCGGCGTGGCGACCGCGGAGTTGGCGCCGGCGACGGTCAGCGCGGCCGCCCGGCGCTGCACGAAGCTGGTCGAGGAGCAGGACGCGGACCGACTCGAGGCGTCGTCGGAGGCATGGGCCGAGGTGCTCGAGGAGCTGCCCGCGGGACGGTGGGAACACCTGCCCGACGGTGCCGGGCAGGCCCTGGCCCTGGTCCGGGACGCCGCGTGGGCGGTGCGCACCGCGATCGGTCCGTCCCGGCCGGGTCAGGCGGCGGCCGATCCGGAGTCCGCGGCGGCGCGGGCGGCCGCGCTGTCGGCGGTCGACGAGGTGCACGACAGTGCCGTCCGGGTGCTCACGGCGTTCGACGAGCCCGATCCCGCCAAGCATCGGGACGTGGTGTGGCTGTCCGACGACGAGCGGCGCGGCAAGCTGGTGCGGATCGCGCCGCTGTCGGTCGGCGGGCTGCTGCGCAGCCGGTTGTTCGACGAGTCGACGGTGGTGCTCACGTCCGCGACCCTGACGGTCGGCGGATCCTTCGACGGTCTGGCGGTGGAGTGGGGGCTGCCGGCGCAGGCCTCGGTCCGGAGTGACACCGCGATGGCGACGGGCACCGAGGCCCCGTCCGACGACTCGGCCGCCAAGTGGAACGCTCTCGACGTCGGATCCCCTTTCGACCACGCGAAGGCCGGAATCCTGTACGTGGCCAAGCACCTTCCGCCGCCGGGCCGCGACGGCCTGTCACCACGGTTCCTCGACGAGATCGAGGAGCTGGTGACCGCGGCCGGTGGCCGCACGCTCGGACTGTTCTCCTCGACGCGGGCAGCGAAGGCGGCGGCCGCCGAGATGCGCCAGCGCCTCGACACGCCGGTGCTGTGTCAGGGCGACGACGCCACCGGACAGCTGGTGCGCAAGTTCGCCGAGGACGAGGCGACGTCCCTGTTCGGCACCCTGTCGCTGTGGCAGGGCGTGGACGTGCCGGGTCCGTCGCTCTCGCTGGTGATCCTGGACCGGATCCCGTTCCCCCGCCCGGACGACCCGCTCCTGGCGGCCCGGCAGCGCGCCGTCGAATCCCGCGGGGGCAACGGCTTTCTCGCCGTCTCGGCCAATCACGCCGCGCTGTTGCTGGCGCAGGGCGTCGGTCGCCTGCTGCGAAGCGTCGACGACAAGGGCGTGGTCGCGATGCTCGATTCCCGGTTGGCCACCGCCCGGTACGGCGGATACCTGCGCGCCTCGCTCCCCCCGTTCTGGGAGACCTCCGACCCGATCGTGGTCCGCAAGGCGCTGGAGCGGCTCGCGGGCGGCTGACGGCCGCCGAACGGCCCCGTCCCGAAGGGACCCCGAACAGTCCCGTCCCGCACGGCGTCCGGTGGACACTGGAGGTGACAGCCGACCGGGCGCCGACCGACCGGCGGCCACAGCGAGGAGCCGAGGATGCGCGAGACCCGCAGGACCCGGCCGTGAGCACCGCGGTCGTCGTCGGCAGCGGACCCAACGGGCTCGCTGCCGCTGTCCATCTCGCCCGCAACGGCGTCGCCGTCCAGGTGCTCGAGGCCGCCGACACGATCGGCGGCGGCACCCGTTCCGGGGAAGCGACCGTGCCCGGGCTGATCCACGACGAGTGTGCCGCCTTCCACCCGCTCGGTGCGGGCTCGCCGTTCCTTCGGACGCTCGGCCTTGACCGGTACGGCCTCACCTGGCGGTGGCCCGAGGTCGACTGCGCCCATCCCCTCGACGACGGGGACGCGGGTCTGCTGTACCGGTCGGTGGCGGAGACGGCGGCCGGGCTCGGCGTCGACGGCCCGCGGTGGCGACGCCTCGTCGAGGATCTGGCAGGCAACGTCGACGATCTGGCCGCGGACCTGATGCGGCCGATCGTCCGGATCCCGCGGCACCCGCTCAAGGTGGCCGCTTTCGGCGCGCGGGCCCTGCTCCCGGCCACGGTGACGGCGCGGTGGCTGCGCACCGACAGGGCCCGCGCCCTGTACGGCGGGGTGGCCGCGCACGCCTACCACCGGCTGGACCGTCCGGCCACCGCCGCGGTCGGGCTGATGATCGCCGCGGCGGGCCACCGCCACGGCTGGCCGGTCGCCGAGGGCGGATCCCGCGCCATCGCCGACGCCCTCGCCGCGATGCTGACCGAGCACGGCGGGACGATCAGCACCGGTGTCCGCGTCCGCAGCGCCAGGGACATCCCACCCGCGGATGTGGTCCTGCTCGACCTGACGCCCGCGGCGGCACTCGCGGTGCTCGGCGATCGGATACCGGTGCGCGTCGCCCGGGCGTACCGCCGGTTCCGGCACGGGGCGGCGGCGTTCAAGGTCGACTTCGCCGTCGACGGCCCGATTCCGTGGACCGCCCCGGAATGCGGCCGGGCCGGGACGGTCCACCTGGGCGGGAGTTTCGACGAGGTGGCCGCGGCCGAGCGCGAGGTCGCCGCGGGCCGGATGCCGCAGCGGCCGTTCGTCCTGCTCGGGCAGCAGTACGTCGCCGATCCCACCCGCTCTCACGGGAACCTCAACCCGGTGTATGTGTACGCCCATGTACCGCACGGCTATTCGGGCGATGCCACCGAAGCGGTGCTCGCGCAGATCGAACGGTTCGCGCCCGGGTTCCGCGATCGGGTCGTCGCCACCACTACGTCCGGTCCGGCCCGCCTGGCCGCGTCGAACCCGAACAATGTCGGCGGCGACATCGTGGGCGGCGCCAACGCGGGCACCCAGGTGCTCTTCCGTCCGCGCATCGCGTTGGACCCGTACAGCGTCGGAATCCCGGGCACGTACCTGTGCTCCGCGTCGACGCCACCCGGGGCCGGCGCGCACGGCATGTGTGGCCACAACGCCGCCGAGGCGGCGCTGCGCCACCTGCGCGGGAAGGGCGCGGCTACCCGACCGGCACCGTGACCAGTCCCAGCTCCGCGTCGCCCGCCAGCAGATCGTGGTGCGGCAGCACCCGCACGGTGTAACCGACGGCCCCCGACAACGGCAGCGCCGTGTCGACGACGTACACCTGTCCCAGTTCGTCGGAGCCGTCGTGTGTCATCGGCACCGTCACCACGTCGGTGAGGTCCTCGTCCGGACCGACCCTGCCGAGGACCGCCTGCACGCTCACCTCGCCGGGTTCGAGCCCGCCGAGCTGGACGTAGGCGCGCAGCGCCAGGTCGGCCCCGATGACCGGGGTGTCGGGCAGGCCGGAGCTGTCGACCTGCACCACCTGCACCGCGGGCCATGCCGCCTCCACCCGGTCGCGGTAGCGGGCCAGCTGCCGTGCGCCGGCGTACCCGTCCGCCACCACGGTCCGCGCGGCGCGCGCCGCCGGCGCGTACAGCTCGACGGTGTAGTCGCGAACCATCCTGGACGCCAGCACCTTCGGGCCCAGCGACTGCAGGGTGTGCCGCACCATCTCCACCCACCGCGCCGGCACACCGTCCGCGCCGCGGTCGTAGAACTTCGGCAGCACCGACTGCTCGAGCAGCTCGTACATCGCGTTCGCCTCGAGGTCATCACGACGCGTCTCGTCGAGCACCCCGTCCGCGGTCGGGATGGCCCAGCCGTTCTCCCCGTCGAACATCTCGTCCCACCAGCCGTCCCGGATGGACAGGTTCAGCCCGCCGTTGAGCGCCGACTTCATCCCGGACGTGCCGCACGCCTCCAGGGGCCGCAGCGGGTTGTTCAGCCACACGTCGCACCCCCAGTACAGGAACCGGGCCATCGACATGTCGTAGTCGGGCAGGAAGACGATGCGGTGCCGCACGTCGTGCTGGTCGGCGAACCGCACCACCTGCTGGATCAGCGCCTTGCCGCCGTCGTCGGCGGGATGGCTCTTGCCCGCGACCACCAGCTGCACGGGACGCTTCTCGTCGAGCAGCAGCGCACGCAGTCGCTCCGGGTCCCGCAGCATCAGCGTCAACCGCTTGTACGTCGGCACCCGCCGCGCGAACCCGACCGTCAGGACGTTCGGATCGAATACCTCTGCGGTCCAGCCCAGTTCGGCCTCCGTCGCACCGCGTTCGATCCAGGACGCGCGGACCCGGCGACGCACCTCGTCGACCAGCTGGCCGCGCAGCGCGGATCGGGTCGCCCACAGCTCGGCCGCCGGGACGTCGCTCAGCCGCTCCCAGCCGCGTGCCTCCTCCACCAGCTCCGGTCCGGCCGCGCGCCGGGCCAGGTCCATCCATTCGCGGGCCGCCCAGGTCGGCGCGTGCACCCCGTTGGTCACCGATCCGATTGGCACCTCGTCGGCGTCGAATCCGGGCCACAACCCGTTGAACATGTCGCGGCTGACGATGCCGTGGAGTTTCGAGACACCGTTCGCGCGCTGCCCGAGGCGCAGACCCATGTGCGCCATGTTGAACACCGACGGGTCCGCCTCCCGGCCGAGGTCGAGAATGCGGTCCACCGTCAGCCCGGGCAACAGCGCGGACTCGCCACCTCCCCCGCCCCCGAAGTAGTTCCGCACCAGATCCGCCGGGAACCGGTCGATGCCCGCGGGCACGGGCGTGTGCGTGGTGAACACCGTCGCCGCCCGCACCGCGGCGAGCGCAGCGTCGAAGTCCAGTCCCGCACCGGTGATCAGTTCCCGGATCCGCTCCACCCCGAGGAATCCCGCGTGCCCCTCGTTCATGTGGAACACCTCGGGGTCGGCGAGACCCTCGGCGTTCGTGTAGGCGCGCACCGCCCGCACCCCGCCGATGCCGGCGAGGATCTCCTGCTTGATCCGGTGGTCCTGGTCGCCGCCGTACAGCCGGTCGGTCACCCCGCGGAGCTCGGGATCGTTCTCGGCGATGTCGGAGTCCAGCAGCAGCAGCGGCACCCGGCCGACCTGCGCCACCCACACCCGGGCCCGCAACACCCGGCCCCCTGGCATGGCGACGTGCAGCAGCACCGGAGCACCGGATCCGGGCTCGGTCAGCAACCTCAGCGGCAGGCCCTGCGGGTCCAGCGACGGGTAGTGCTCGGCCTGCCAGCCGTCCGCGGTCAGCGACTGCCGGAAGTAACCGGAGCGGTACAGCAGACCGACACCGATCAGCGGCACCCCGAGGTCGGAGGCGGCCTTGAGGTGATCGCCGGCCAGGATGCCGAGGCCACCGGAGTAGTTCGGCAGCACCTCCGTGACGCCGAATTCCATGGAGAAGTAGGCGATCCCGCTGGCCAGATCCCGATCCTTGGCCTGCTGGTTCTGGTACCAGCGCGGCCGGTCGAGGTACTCGTCCAGATCGGTCTCGAGCCGGTCGAGCTCCGCGACGAACGAGGCGTCACCGGCGAGTTCGTCGAGCCGGGACGGGGCCACCTCGCCGAGCATCCGGACCGGGTCGTGACGCACCCGCGTCCACAGTTCGGGGTCGATCCGGGCGAACAGATCCTGGGTCGGCGGGTGCCAGGACCAGCGCAGGTTCGTCGACAGCGGCCCGAGCGCGGACAGCCGATCGGGGAGGTGGGCACGGACGGTGAACCGACGCAAGGCTTTCACCTGGCGAAGACTACCGATCGCGGTGCCATTGGTCCTGTCGTGCGTGGAGCTTCGTCACGCGCGCACACCCGGTCGCTACCCGTAAGGTTTCAACCATGACCGGGCGGATAGGCATCGACGACGTCGTCCCAGCCATCGAGGGAGGCCGACACCCGGCGAAGGCCGTGGTGGGTGAGACGTTCCCGGTGACGGCGTCGGTGTGGCGGGAGGGGCACGACGCGGTCGCCGCCACGCTCGCGGTGCGCGGTCCGGGATTCACCCGCAGCATCCGGATCCCGATGCTGCCGGGCCCGCTGCCGGACACCTTCGCCGCCGTGTTCACCCCCACCTGCCCGGGCACCTGGACCTATCGGGTGGAGGGGTGGAGCGACCCGATCACCACGTGGCGGTCCGCGATCGAGGCCAAGCTCGCGGTCGGGCAGGGCCCCACCGAACTCGCCAACGACCTGGAGATCGGCGCCCGGCTGTTCGAGCGCGCGTCCCGGACCGTCCCGCGCGGGGACCGGGCCCGCTGCCTCGCAGTCGCGACCGCACTGCGCGGTACCCAGCCGCTGCCCCAACGGGTGGCGCCCGCGTTCGCGCCCGCGATCACCGAGCTGCTGCGCGCGCACCCGCTGCGCGATCTGCTGACCCGCAGTCGCGCCCTGCAGGTGTGGGTGGACCGCACCCGAGCCCTGTTCGGGTCGTGGTACGAGTTCTTCCCCCGCTCGACCGGCGGCTGGGACGCCGAGGGCCGTCCCCGTCACGGCACCTTCGCGACCGCCGCGAACGATCTGCCGCGGATCGCGGGCATGGGATTCGACGTCGTGTACCTGCCGCCGATCCACCCGATCGGCCGGGTGAACCGCAAGGGCCCCAACAACTCGCTGACGCCGGGACCGGACGATGTCGGGTCACCGTGGGCGATCGGCGCGGCGGAGGGCGGCCACGACGCCATCCACCCGGAGCTGGGCACGATGAAGGACTTCCGGGCCTTCGTCACCCGGGCCACCCGGCTCGGGCTCGAGGTCGCGCTCGACCTCGCCCTGCAGTGCGCACCCGACCACCCCTGGGCGGCAGCGCATCCCGAGTGGTTCACCGTGCTTCCCGACGGCACGATCGCATACGCGGAGAACCCGCCGAAGAAGTACCAGGACATCTACCCGGTCAACTTCGACGACGACCGTGACGGCATCTACACCGAGGTGCTGCGGGTGGTCCGGTTCTGGATCGCGGCCGGCGTCAGGATCTTCCGGGTCGACAACCCGCACACCAAGCCACCGGACTTCTGGGAGTGGCTGATCGCGGAGGTCAAGACCACCGACCCGGACGTGCTGTTCCTGTCCGAGGCGTTCACCCGCCCCGCCCGCCTGTACGGCCTCGCCAAGCGCGGATTCTCGCAGTCGTACACCTATTTCACGTGGCGGGTGCACAAGCAGGAGCTGATCGAGTTCGGCACCGAGATCGCGGCGAAGGCGGACGAGGCGCGACCGAACCTGTTCGTCAACACCCCCGACATCCTGCACGAGAGCCTGCAGGTCGGCGGGCCCGGCATGTTCGCGTTGCGGGCGGCGCTGGCCGCGACCCTCGCCCCGACATGGGGCGTCTACTCGGGATACGAACTCTACGAGCACGTCCCGGTGCACCCGGGCAGCGAGGAGTACCTCGATTCGGAGAAGTACCAGCTGCGGCCCAGAGACTTCGACGGCGCCCGCGCCCGCGGCGAGTCGCTCGAGCCCTGGCTGACGACGCTCAACCGGATCCGGCGCACCCACCCGGCACTCCAGCAGTTGCGCAACATCACCTTCCACCACGTCGACAACGACTCGCTGATCGCGTACTCGAAGTTCGACCCGGTCACCGGGGACGCGGTGCTGACGGTGGTCAACCTGAATCCGTACGGCCCCGAGCAGGGCACGATCTGGCTGGACATGCCCGCTCTCGGCCGGGACTGGCACGACCGCATCGCCGTGCTCGACGAGGTCTCCGGCGACCAGTACGACTGGGGCCAGACCAATTTCGTCCGGCTCGAACCGTGGCGGGCGGTCGCGCACATCCTCGCGCTGCCCCCGGTCCCCTATCCGGCGCGGCTGCACCTGGCCCACCGCCCGCCGGTGTCGTGAGCATCCCGGCCCCGCGCCCGGGCGCGGCACCCCACCCCGACGACCTCGCCCGCCTGGCCGGCGGAACGCATCACAACCCGCATGCCGTGCTCGGTGCGCACGCACACCGCGGCGGCACGGTGATCCGGGCACTGCGCCCGCACGCCGTCGCCGTCGCGGCCCGGGTCGGCGGCGTCGACCATCCCCTCGTCGACCTGGGCGACGGGGTGTTCGGGGCGCTGATCCCGGTCGAGGACCTGGTCGACTACCGCCTGGTGGTCGAGTACCCGGGCGGTCACACCGTCGTCGTGGCCGACGGCTACCGCTTCCTCCCCACACTGGGCGACCTGGACCTGCACCTGTTGCGCGAGGGAAGGCACGAGCGGCTGTGGGAGATCCTCGGCGCGCACCCCCGCAACTACACCACCCCGGACGGCGAGGTCACCGGCACGTCGTTCGCGGTGTGGGCACCGAATGCCCTCGGCGTCTCCGTGATGGGCGATTTCGACGGGTGGGGCGGCAGGCAGGCGCCGATGCGGGCGCTCGGATCGACGGGCGTGTGGGAACTGTTCGTTCCCGGCGTCGGCCCCGGCGACCTGTACAAGTTCCGTGTGCACTGCCGCGACGGGTCGGTGCGCGACAAGGCCGACCCGATGGCGTTCGCCACCGAGGTGCCCCCGGCCACCGCGTCCCGGATCACCCGGTCGACCCACGTCTGGACCGACGCCGAGTGGATCGCGGCCCGCGCGGAACGCGAACCCAACCAGGAACCGATGAGCGTGTACGAGGTGCACCTCGGGTCCTGGCGGCCGGGTCTGGACTATCGCGAACTGGCGCAGCAACTCTCGGAGTACGTGACCGAGGCAGGTTTCACCCATGTCGAGTTGCTGCCTGTCGCCGAGCACCCCTACGGCGGGTCGTGGGGATACCAGGTCACCTCCTACTACGCCCCGACCGCCCGGTTCGGCTCCCCCGACGACTTCCGGGCCTTCGTCGACCACCTGCACCGCTCCGGCATCGGCGTCCTCGTCGACTGGGTGCCCGCCCATTTCCCGAAGGACGAGTGGGCGCTGGCCCGGTTCGACGGCGAACCGCTGTACGAGCACGCCGACCCTCAGCGCGGCGAGCAGTTGGACTGGGGCACCTACGTTTTCGACTTCGGCCGAGCGGAGGTCCGCAACTTCCTCGTCGCCAACGCGCTGTACTGGATCGACCAGTTCCACGTCGACGGTCTGCGCGTGGACGCGGTCGCGTCGATGCTCTACCTCGACTACTCGCGCCCACCCGGCGGCTGGACCCCCAACGTCCACGGCGGTCGCGAGAACCTCGAGGCGGTGGCGTTCCTGCAGGAGATGAACGCCACCGTGCACAAGCACCATCCGGGGGTGGTGACGATCGCCGAGGAGTCCACCGCCTGGCCGGGCGTCACCCGCACCACCAGCGTCGGCGGCCTCGGGTTCTCGATGAAGTGGAACATGGGGTGGATGCACGACACCCTCGGCTACCTCGGCCGGGACCCCGTGCACCGCAGCTTCCACCATCACGAGGTCACCTTCTCGCTGATGTACGCGTGGAGCGAGCACTACCTGCTGCCGATCAGCCACGACGAGGTCGTGCACGGCAAGGGCACGCTGTGGACGAGGATGCCCGGCGACGACCACGACAAGGCCGCCGGACTGCGGGCGCTGCTCGCGTACATGTGGGCTCACCCGGGCAAGCAGCTGCTGTTCATGGGACAGGAATTCGGGCAGCGCACGGAGTGGTCGGAGGAGCGCGGTCTGGACTGGCAGCAGCTCGACGACCCGCGCACCGGCCCGCTCCAGCGTGGCGTGCAAGCTCTGGTCCGCGACCTCAACACCGTGTACCGGGGAAGCCCGGCCCTGTGGACGCTGGACACCTCGCCGGGCGGCTATTCGTGGATCGACGCCAACGACACCGAGAACAACGTCCTGAGCTTCCTGCGGTACGGGACCGACGGTTCGATCGTGGCGTGCCTGTTCAACTTCGCGGGCTCTCCGCACGAGCACTACAGGGTGGGTCTGCCCGAGCCCGGCCGCTGGCGCGAGATCCTCAACACGGACGCCGAGATCTACCACGGCTCCGGACTGGGTAACTTCGGGGAGGTGACCGCCACCAGCGCCCCCTGGCACGGCCGGCCCGCGTCCGCCGAGGTGACGCTGCCGGGCGGCAGCGCCATCTGGCTGCGCCGGGAACTCCCGTGAGGTGGGTTCCGTTCGCGGTCGCCGCGGTCGCCGTCCTGGTCGCCGGGTGCGGGCAGGCCGTCGACGGCCGTGCCGTGTCGATCTACGACAATCCGTTCACCGTGGCGGGGCTGCCCGCCACCGACGGCGCCAGCGGACCGCGACCGGACGCCCCCCGGCCCACGCTGTCCGTGCGCGGCGCCGACGGTTCCGCCGCCGACCTGCTGGCCGGCTCCGCCGTCGACGACCTCACCGCCTTCTGGAGTGCCGAGTACCCGCGTGTGTTCGCCGGCGACTTCCGGCCGGTCACCGATCTGATGTCGTGGGACCCCGACGTCGACGCGGCCCGGTCGGGGACGTTCTGCGGCGACAGCACGCACGGGGTGGTCAATGCCGGGTACTGCACCCGCGACGGATCCATCGGCTGGGATCGCACCACCCTGCTGCCCGCGCTGATGGACACCTTCGGGCCGATGGCGGTCGTGATGGTGATCGCCCACGAGTACGGGCACGCGGTCCAGCACGACTCGGGCCTCGCCGGCGACGACGACCCCACCCTCGTGCTCGAACAGCAGGCCGACTGTTTCGCGGGCGCCTACATGCGCCACGTCGCGGCCGACGAGTCGACGCAGTTCACGCTCAACACCTCGGACGGCCTGAACTCGGTGATGGCGGCGATGGTGGCGGTCCGCGACACCGACCCGAACGATCCGACTGCGGTGCACGGCACGGCGTTCGAGCGGGTGACGGCATTCCAGATCGGATTCACCGACGGCGCCCGCGCCTGCACCGCGATCGACGAGGCCGAGGTCGAGGGCCGCCGCGCCCAGCTCCCGCATCAGTTCACCACCTCCGAGGACACCGGCGAGACTCCGGTGACCGAACGGACCGTCGGGCTGACCGTCGACTCGCTTCAGGCCGTGTTCGAGCTGCCCGAGCAGCCACGGGTGGTGTTCACCGGCGCCGACACCGGGTGCCCGGACGCCACCCCCACCTCCCCGGTGTCGTACTGCCCCGCCACCCGCACGATCGGGGTGTCGATGCCGGAACTCGTCGAGCGCGGCACGCCGCAGGGCGGGCGGCCCGACGACCTGGTGACGGACATCCGCGGCGACTTCGCCGCCTACGTCCTCGTCGCCTCCCGGTTCACCCTCGCCGTCCAGCAGAATGCGGGTGACTCGCTCACCGACCCGAAGACCGCCCTGCGTGCGGCCTGCCTGTCCGGTGCGTGGACGGCGGCGACCGCCGTCGGCGCCGGCGGACTCACCCTCTCACCCGGCGACCTGGACGAGGCGGTGTCCGGGCTGCTCACCGACGGGCTGATGGCGAGCGACGTCAACGGCGTCACCATTCCCAGCGGATTCGCCCGCGTCGACGCCTTCCGCTCCGGGGTCCTCGGCGGCCGTGACGCGTGCGCGAACCGGTACGGCTAGCACCCGTGAGTGATTCTCACCCCCGGTCGGGGTGCGGATCACTCACGGGTACGCAGCGCTAGTAGAGAGCGGACGCCAGCTTGCGGCGGGCGGCGACGACGGTCGGGTCGGCCGGGTCGAACAGTTCGAAGAGTTCGAGCAGCCGGGTCCGCACCGCGGTCTTGTCGTCACCGACGAACCGCTTGACGGCGTCGATCAGCACCGTGAACGCGTCGTCGGGCTGCTGGGTGTAGAGCAGTGCGTCGGCCGCGTCGAGCTGGGCTGCCACGTTCGACGGCTCCGCGGCCGCGACCGCGACGGCGTCCGGCGCAACGTTCTGCACCCGCGCCAGGAACCGCACCTGACGCTGCGCAGCGAGGGCTTGCTTGTTGCCCGGCTCCGCATCGAGGATCGCCTGGTAGGCGGCGTCCGCACCGTCCAGGTCACCGTCTGCGAGCGCGTCCTCGGCCGCGACGAAACGGGGATCCTCCGGCTCCGGCTCGGCGCCCGGGTCCGCCGGCGGACCCGACAGCTTGCCCGCGGTGGCGGCCAGGACCTGCCCGAGCCACCCGCGCACCTCGTCGAGAGGCTGCACGCCCTGGAAGTCGGCGAGCGGCTGGCCGGCGGCGACGGCGACGACCGTCGGGATGCCCTGGACCCCGAACGCCTGCGCGATCCGCATGTTCGCGTCGACGTCGACCTTGGCCAGCACCCAGGTTCCGTTCCCCTCTTCCGCGAGCGTCTCCAGTTCATCGGAGAACGCGACGCTGGCCTCACTGCGTGCGGACCACAGCGACACCAGCACGACGACCTGCATGGAGCGTTCGAGGACCTCCGCCTCGAAGGTGGCCTCGGTGACGTCGACAATCGGGGCCAGCCCTGTCGCGGGGCCGCCGCCGGCGGGGGCCGTCGCGGCCGGTCCTGCAGGCGGTCGGGGGCGATCCGCCAGGCCGGACAGATCCACTGCCCCGGACATGGCCGCGGCCATCGCGGCGGACGGACGTGCGGGCTGACGAGAACCGGGTCGAGTCACGCTGACCAGTTTGTCACAAACACGACCGCGCCCCCGGACCGCGAACGGTTCGGGGGCGCCGATGGGGGTCGATCAGACTGCGTCGAGTTCTCGCGCCGGCACAGCCGTCGTCACGGGGGCGGACAGCTCTCCGAGCTTCCCGGTGCGGGCGGCCCACCACTCGAACAGCACCGTGAAGAACGGCGGGATGCTCGAGACCAGCGCCAGACCGGTGGTCACGAGGTTCCACTTCAGCGCGCGGGCGGTGAGCAGCGAGACGATGACGAACAGGACGAACACGGCACCGTGGAACGGGCCGAAGATCTTCACGCCGATCTCGTTGCCGTTCTCGGGCAGGTACTTGAACGCCATGCCGACGAGCAGGCCGGCCCAGGTGAACGCCTCGAGGATCGCGACGAATCGGAACCGCTTGGCCGGGGTGCTGAGGTCGAAGATGTTCGCCATGACCGCCATTGTGCCGGGCGCCTACGACGATCTGTCGTTGGTGTGGGAGACGTCACGGCCCCGACGCGATGCGTCGGGGCCGTGAGAGGAGTAGTGCGTCGACCGGTCAGGCCTTGGGAACGCGCACGATCAGGGCGTCGCCCTGTCCGCCGCCGCCGCACAGTGCGGCCGCGCCGACACCGCCGCCGCGGCGGGCCAGTTCGAGCGCCAGGTGCAGGGCAATACGCGCACCGGACATGCCGAGCGGGTGGCCGAGCGCGATCGCGCCGCCGTTGACGTTGACCCTGTCTGCGTCGATGCCCAGTTCGCGGGCCGAGACGATACCGACCGCGGCGAACGCCTCGTTGATCTCGACCAGGTCCAGATCCTTCGGGTCGATGCCCTCCCGCTCGCACGCCTTGGCGATCGCGTTCGCGGGCTGCGACTGCAGCGTCGAGTCCGGTCCGGCGACCACACCGTGCGCACCGATCTCCGCGATCCAGTCCAGGCCGAGCTGCTGCGCCTTGGCCTTGCTCATCACGACGACCGCCGCGGCGCCGTCCGAGATCTGCGAGGCCGAACCGGCCGTCACGGTGCCGTCCTTGGAGAACGCCGGGCGCAGCTTGCCGAGCGACTCGGCGGTCGTGTCGGCGCGGATCCCCTCGTCGGACGCGAACACGATCGGGTCGCCCTTGCGCTGCGGGATGGTCACCGGCACGACCTCGCCGTCGAACAGGCCGTCCTTCCAGGCGCGGGCCGCGCGCTGGTGCGAGGCTGCGGCGAACGCATCCTGCTCCTCACGCGAGACGAACTTCTCCCCGGCGTTCGCCGACTCGGTGAGGTTGCCCATCGCCTGGTCGGTGAAGATGTCGTGCAGGCCGTCGTACGCCATGTGGTCGCGCAGGGTCACGTCGCCATACTTGAAGCCCTGCCGGGACTTCTCGAGCATGTGCGGCGCCTGGCTCATCGACTCCTGGCCGCCGGCGACGACGATGTCGAACTCGCCGGCGCGGATCAGCTGGTCGGCCATCGCGATGGCGTTGATGCCGGACAGACACACCTTGTTGATCGTCAGCGCGGGCACGCTCATCGGGATGCCGGCGGCGACGGCGGCCTGGCGGGCGGGGATCTGACCGGCGCCGGCGGTGAGGACCTGGCCCATGATCACGTACTCGACCTGCTCGGGGGCGACCCCGGCCTTGTCGAGCGCGCCCTTGATCGCGACGCCACCGAGATCGGAACCCGAGAAGTCCTTCAACGAACCCTGCAGACGCCCCATCGGTGTACGGGCTCCGGCCACGATGACAGAACTGGTCACGACTTCCTCCAACGATCCACACGAGCATCGGGGCGACCGCAGTCACATCCGACAGAGAACTACCAAGACGGTAACGCTAACGTCGTGGGTATGACACACTCCGCCCCCGCCGGCTCACCGCTGGCCTCCGAACTGGTGACCGCCATCGATCATGTCGGCATCGCCGTCCCCGACCTCGACGTCGCCATCGCCTGGTACGGCGAGCACCTCGGTCTCGTGTCCACGCACGAGGAGGTGAACGAGGAGCAGGGCGTCCGCGAGGCGATGCTGTCCGTTCCCGGCAGCCCGGCCGGCGCCCCCGCGATCCAGCTGCTGGCTCCGCTGAACGAGAACTCCACCATCGCGAAGTTCATCGACCGCAACGGCCCCGGTATCCAGCAGATGGCCTACCGGGTCACCGATCTCGACGCGATCTCCGAGCGGCTGCGCGCCGGTGGCGTCCGCCTGCTGTACGACGCCCCGAAGCGCGGCACCGCCGATTCCCGCATCAACTTCATGCACCCGAAGGACGCAGGCGGCGTGCTGGTCGAGCTCGTCGAGCCGGCCGCGAACCCCGCGCACTGATCTCTCCGACTGAAGGGCACTTTCGTTCGGTCCAACCGGACGAGGGTGCCCTTCAGCCGTTGCGGGAGGGGCCCACTGCACGGTGTCCCACGTCACAAGGCACCTGCCCCGGCCCCCACTTCCGCGACCAGCGGTAAATTGGTGCGCATGGCCTACGACCACGACCGCGGCATGCCGTTCACCATCGTCCGCAAAGGATACGACAAGGACGAGGTCCGGCGTTATTTCGACCGTTTCGACACCGAGCTGCGCGTCACCGCCACCGACCGTGACGCCGCCGCCGCGCAGGCCCGCGACCTCGCCCACCAGCTCGAGGACGCCCGTGACGAGATCGATTCGCTCCGTAAGGACGTCGACCGCCTGTCCGTTCCGCCGACCACCGCGGAGGGCATGAGCGAGCGCATCTCCCGGATGCTGCGACTGGCGTCCGACGAGGCCTCCGAGGTCCGCGCGAAGGCCCAGGCCGACGCCGCCGAGATGGTCTCGATCGCCGAACAGGACGCCACCGCGCTCCGCGGCAAGTACGAGGCCAAGCTCGCCGAACTGGCCGACCGCCGCTCCGCGATGGACACCGAGCACGAGCAGACCATGGCCCGCGCGCGCACCGAGGCCGCCCGCACCGTCGAGGCCGCCCAGTCGGAGGCCGCCCGTCTGGAGGCCGAGTCCGACGCCAAGCGCACCCGCATCCAGCAGGACTTCGAGATCACGATGAGCGAGCGGCGCACCAAGGTCGTCGCGGCTGTCGAGGAGCTGGAGTCCTCCAGCAAGGCCGAGGCCGAGCGACGGCTCGCGGACGCGACCAGCGAAGCCCGCCGGCGGCTGCAGACCGCCACCGAACAGGCCGAGAAGCGCATCGCGCACGCGAAGGAGCTCGCCGAGGAGCTCCGGGTCCTGCGGGGCCGGATCCTCGCGCAGCTACTGGGTATTCGCGGTCAGCTCGATTCGGTTCCCGCGATGCTGGCCTCCGTCAACCGGGAGGGCGAACTCCTCGACGGAACCACCGACTCGTCGGCCGCGAAGGTCGTCGACGACCGGGACCTCGACGAGGAATCCGACGCCGAGGCCACGAACGATCAGGCGAAGCCGAAGCCGCAGAACGACGGTGCGGCGTCCGCCGAGTCCACCGCGGCAGCCAAGGGAAAGGCCGCTCCGAAGCAGGTCACGACCAACGCCGGGTGATCCCCCGCGATCCGCGTCCGTTCCAGCAGCCGGTGTGCCAGTGCCGGCGGTCCTCGGCCCCGCCGAGTCCATCCGCCGGCCACGCCACCAGATGCGCGACGCCCGGCCGGATCTCGTGGTCGCAGCCCGGGCAACGATAGGTCTTCAGCGCCCGCGCGCCGGGTACCTGCCGAACCAGATAGCGCTCGTCGTCGTACTGGGAAGGACCGGACTCGACGCGCGGTCCGTTCAAGCCCACGGGCGACGGGCCGCCGGTGGGCTTGCGGTTGTTGTTGCGTCGAGGCATGACGTAAGCCTAGCCAGTCCCCACCGGCCGATCAGAACAGGCGGAACTCGGTGCTCTCGATACCGCGCAGCGCCTCGTAATCGAGAACGAGACAACGGATTCCGCGGTCCTCGGCGAGGGTACGGGCCTGCGGCTTGATCTGCTGGGCGGCGAACACTCCGGCGACGGGGGCGAGCAGCGGATCGCGGTTGAGAAGTTCGAGGTAGCGGGTCAACTGCTCGACGCCGTCGATCTCCCCGCGCCGCTTGATCTCGACGGCAACGGAGGCGCCGTTCTCGTCCCGGCAGAGCAGGTCCACGGGTCCGATCGCGGTCATGTACTCGCGCCGCACGAGGCTGTAGCCGGCGCCGAGGGTTTCGACGTGCTCGGCCAGCAGTTCCTGCAGGTGCGCCTCCACCCCGTCCTTCACCAGGCCGGGGTCGATTCCCAGTTCGTGCGACGAATCGTGTTCGACCTCGTCGATCGTGATGCGGAGTTCCTCGCCGGCCTTGTTCGTGACGACCCACAACTGCTTGCCGTCGTCACCACCGTCCTCGACCAGCCAGCACGGCGGGCTCATCCAGTTGAGCGGCTTGTACGCCCGGTCGTCCGCATGAATGCTCACCGAACCGTCCGACTTCACCAGCAGCAGCCGGCGAGCCTTCGGAAGGTGGGAGGTGAGACGTCCGACGTAGTCGACCTGGCAGCTGGCAATGACGAGACGCACGGCCACCACACTAGAACACGACGCCGCCAACTCCCGCATGCTCGCCGCACAAGGTTTCACACTCCCCCAGGTACGCGCCGCTAGTGTGAGGCACACCATGCGACCATTCCGCCGTTCCGCCTCGCCGCTCGGGTCGCCGATCCTCGGGACGGTCGACGAGAGCCCCCGCGTCCGGCGGGTTCGCGTCCAGATCCTGATCACCTCGTCACTGATGCTGGCCAACCTCATCGGTGCCTTGTTGGTGGGCACACTGTTCCTCGTCGTCATTCCCGGACCGGAGCTCTTCACCCGGCAGTTCATGGTCATCACCGCCGTGCTCGGGCCGATCTACATCGGTCTGTCGCTGCTGATCGGATCCCTGTGGGGCACGCTGATGGGGATCCGCGACCTGCGTTGGGCCGTCGAGGGACGCACACCCACGCGCCGCGAGGCGACGGCGGCCCTGTCGACGCCGTGGCGACTGACCGTCATCCAGATCGTGCTCTGGTCGGGCGGACTGGCCCTGTTCACCACCGCGTACGGGCTGATCGATCCGGCCACGATCCCCAAGGTGTCCCTGACGATCGCGATGGGAGGCATCACCGTCTGCGCCTTCTGTTACCTGCTGTCCGAGTTCTCACTGCGCCCCGCCGCGGCCCGGGCGCTCGAGGCAGGCGACCCGCGCCGGTTCCGGATTGCCGGCGTCACCGGCCGCGGTCTGCTCGCGTGGGCGCTCGGCACCGGCGTCCCGGTCATCGGGCTGATGCTGGTCGCGGTGTTCAGCCTCGTTCGGGGCGACGACAACGCCAGGCAGGTGAACGTGTCGATCCTCGCGATCGGCGGCGTGACCCTGGTCTGTGGTTTCGCCCTGACGCTTCTCGGACTGTCCGCGACGGTCGCCCCGATCCGGGCGGTACGCGGCGCGATGTCCCGGATCGAGCGAGGCGACCTCGACGCCTCGGTGGTCGTGTACGACGGCACCGAGCTCGGCGAGTTGCAGAGCGGATTCAACCGGATGGCCGAAGGCCTCCGGGAGCGTGAACGCATTCAGGAGCTGTTCGGCAGGCACGTCGGCCGCGAGGTCGCGGATGCGGCGATCGCCCGCAACCCGGAGTTGGGTGGCGAGGAACGGCAGATCGCGGTGTTCTTCATCGATCTCGTCGGGTCGACGACGATCGCGGCCACTCGCCCGCCGAGGGAGGTCGTCGAGCTCCTGAATCGGTTCTTCGCGGTCGTCGTCGACGAAGTGGACGCGCACGGCGGCCTGATCAACAAGTTCGAGGGTGACGCCGCGCTCGCGATCTTCGGTGCGCCGGCCGAACTCGACGACCCGGAGGGCAGCGCCCTCGCCGCGGCCCGTCGCATTCGCGACCGACTGCGCGAGGAGGTACCCGACTGCAGTGCCGCGATCGGGGTCGCCTCCGGCATCGCGGTCGCGGGAAACATCGGTGCCCGTAACCGATTCGAGTACACGGTGATCGGCGATCCGGTCAACGAGGCGGCTCGCCTGTGCGAGCTCGCGAAATCGGTCCCCGGTGCGCTGGTGGCGTCGGAGCAGACCATCACCGCCGCCGATGCTCACGTCGCCCGGGGATGGACGCTCGGCGAGTCCGTCACGCTCCGCGGCCGCACCGCCCCGACCCGCCTGGCGACTCCGGTCCCCTGACAGCCCCGTACCGCCGAGCGATCAACCCTGTCGAAAAGGAATGTGCACAACCCTTTTCCCTCTTCCACACAGGCGTTCGGCGTACAACTGCCGTGTGGACGTGGGAACGCCTGTGTGCGCACTCCACCTGATGTGCACGAGTCTCGCGGGCGCGCGGGTCGCCGAACTGTCGCGCGACACTTGGGATGTTCAACCAACCATCGCTGAGCGCTCCGCGCGATTTCTGCGGATCAGATAGGCCGCAGCAATCAACGCGACAACCCCGGGGCCACTGTGTACGAGGAGCACCCCGATCAGGCTCGGCCCTCCCCAGTCGTCACGGTAACTGGCCGGGTCGGCGTAGTCGACGATGAAGAACTCGGCGACTCCGCGGGTGACCGCGTACACGGCCACGATGCCGACAATGCCGTAGCCCAGCGGCTTGAGTATCCGCGGCCGCAGGGTTCGGCTGAATGAGGCGACGATCAGCAGTGCGAGCAGGGCAACCATCACACCGAACACGACAATGCCGACGGCGTGGGAAGGTTCGGCAGCGGCGGTCTCGAACGTCATGTTCCCAGCTCACCACTCCCGGGCCTCGAACACATCGGGGAAACCCCGGGTTGATCGTGTGATCACCTCTCAGGGAAACCCCGGATCGACCGCGTGGTCGGCAGTCGGCGAGGGCCTCTCCCGCTCTCTTCCGACGTCCGGTCAGGTCAGTTGACCAGCCCGCGCACACGCCCTGTCGTCGGTGCGCACGACCGTTGCGCGTGCATTCGGTGTGTGCACGCGGCATCGGGTGTGTGCACCGGGGTTTTGGCGCCGAGCGGCCAACTGTCGTGTGCACACCGGAATCGCGGCACGGTCTCCCGCCGGGCCGAGCACACAGGAGTTCGCCGGTCCACACAGGAGTCCGCCGGTCCACACAGGGGTTGGACGTGTAGCGGGTATGTGGACGCCGCATCGGGTATGTGCACGGGGGTTTTGGCGGCGGGCGGCCAACTGTTGTGTGCACACGCCCTGTCGTCGGTGCACACAGCCTTTATGCGTGCATTCCGTGTGTGCACGCTGCCGCACCGAGTACCCGCCACCGGCATAGCGGCACGGCCGCCCCGCCGGGACGAGCACACAGGCGTTCGCCGGTCCACACAGGGGTTGGA
>NZ_JBSFRT010000062.1:0-28634 GCF_053589375.1 Rhodococcus sp. NPDC003348 | reverse complement strand
AAGAAAAACACGCAATACGCTATCTCTGTTTGCGTGTCGGGAGTTCATACGTTTGCTCTTCCGTTGTGGCGGGACTCGGGAGGCAGAGTCGCTTCAGTCCCGGGGCAGGAGCGACTCGGCCGCATACCGCGCCGCCTTCACGAAATTGTCCGCGAGGTCGAAGCCCGGATCCTGCCGCCAGTAGCGGATCGTCGAGACGTAGATCGCGGCGACCATCTGCGCGAGGAACCGTGGCGGGTAGTCGGTGCGGACCTCGCCGCGCGCGATGCCCGGATTCAGGATCCGCAGGAGTTCGTCGTTGAACAGTTCGGTGCGCTCCACACTGATCGTGGGCGAGGCGAGGTCCCGTTCGAACTCGCCCGTCACGGCACGCAGGTAGCCGGGCAGGTCCTCTGTGGCCCGCACGAAGTCGGTGAAGACGCCGACGATTCGCTCCTCCGTCGTCAGGTCCCGGCCCAGGAGGTCGTCGATCACCGCCGCCAGCGAGCTCATGTGACTCGCGTACAGGGCAGCCAGCAGGTCGTCCTTGCTGGGGAAGTAGTTGAAGAAGGTGGCGCGGGAAACGCCGGCCAGGTCCGCGATGTCGTCGACGGGCGTGCCGACGACGCCGCGCTGAGCGAACAGGGTCCGGGCGGCGTCGAGCAGTCGGCCGCGCGTCTGCAGCTTGTTCAGTTCGCGGCGGCCGAGTGTCGTCGGTTCGTTCATTTTCCCAGCATCTCCCCTCCGGACACCCCACCCGAGAGCGATCACGGCCCGGTTCGGGGTGCCAGCTCGGGATGCGTGGCACCCGCCAGTTTCTGCTCACGGGCGTGCCCGTGTCCAATTTCGCGAATCCGCACCAGAAAGATAGACGCGAGTCTATCTTTAGCCTCGCAGTCCAGAAATCAACTGATCTGTCGTGGCCGACGCGGCTGCGGTGGCATCGGGCCTGGGCTTCGAACCCGGACTTCGGAGGAGGCGCCAGTGGGCGGATCGATCGGGCCACTCGTGGCGGCGGACGAGCACTTCAACCATCAGATCGTGGACACCTTCGCGACGGTTTCGCAGAGTGACCACGCGTGGACCGAGAAGGTCTGTCTGATGGCCGCCGCGAAGGACGGATCGCTGCAGATCGGATTCGGCTTCGGTAAGTACGTCAATCGGGGCGTCGTCGACGCGTACGCCGGTGTGGCACGCGGAGTCGAGCAATGGACGGTACGCGCCAGCCGCGCGCTGGCCGCCGATCCGGACTCGGTGGACGTGGGCCCCATTCGGTACGAGATCGTCGAGCCGCTTCAACGGATTCGCGTCGTGCTCGAACCCAACGACGTCCAACCCGTCGCGTTCGACCTGCTCCTCGAGGGGGCCGTGCCCTGCGTCGTCGAGGAGCGTGAGGATCGTCGGAACATCACCGGCAATCGCCGCACCGCGGACCAGATCCGGTACCACCAGACCGGAATCGTCGCGAGCGGATGGATAGAGGTCGACGGTGACCGCATCGACGTCGGTCCCGAGGGCTGGATCATGACGCGTGACCATTTGTGGGGAGTGCGCCCCGGGGTCGGCGACGACATCGGCGACCTGGCGCCGGACCCCACCGAGAGCCACACGCCGCGCGTCCTCGCGGTCTGGAACCCGCTGTACTTCGAGCATCCGGACGGCGGCAGCTACGCCTTCCACCAGTACCTCCTGCGCTACGAGGGTCCCGGCTACTCGCACAAGCTGGCGCAGGGCGGCTTCGAGTACGCGGGCAGGCCCCGGGACCTCGTCACGGACATCGACCCGATCATCGAATTCGACTCCAGGAACAACCGCTTCCTCGGTGGGACCTTTCGTCTCACCATGGCCGACGGGCGTGAGCGTCTCCTGGAGGCCGCGCCGGTGTCCGACACCGGCTTCCACTTGGGTGCGGGCCACTACCTGCGACCGAACGGAGACCGCGGGGGATCATGGAAGGGCGAGTTCTTCATCGACGGAAGCTATTTCGCCGACACATCCACCCCTGAGAGTGTGGCGTCGCTCAACCGGTTCCGCGACTGCGTCATTCGGGTCAGGGACATCGAGACCGGTGCGACCGGCTGGGGGAACCTGCAGACCTGGGTCGGTGGCGCCTGGCCGGAACTCGGACTGCCAGAAGGATGAACCCGTGACGTCGGCCGGCTGAACCGGTGACATCGAGCCGGGTCGCGAAACTGTGACCAGGCCGGTCGTCGTCTCGCGGTGGTCTCCCGCGGAACACCAGTATAATTGATCCAATTCCGTTGACGTACAAGTGGATTAGCTGCTGTACTCGACTCGGGATCGCGGACTGTGACCACCGTCGCAGCGCGAATCGAGAACGTCCCAGAACATGCGAGATCGCCGACTCGGGTCTCGTCGTTCGATCCGTCCGCCCCGCAGGAGGGCGGACGGCACCCTGTCCGAGGTCCGGAGGATGTGACCCGGGCTCCCTTCATCGTGAGAACTGGAGATACGGGCATGACCACCGAGAGCCCGATGCCGGAAGGCGCGGAACAGAACATCAAGACCACCGAGACCGACCTGGAGCAGCTGCGCCGGCAGCTGGAGGGATGGCTGGGGGAGCGGCTCGGAGCCGACGAGCCGCCACGCGTCCACAACGTGAGCCGCCCTGGTCACTCCGGAATGTCCAGCGTATCTGTTCTTTTCGACCTCGACTGGAATCAGGGCGGAATCGAGCACACGGACCGGCTGGTCGCCCGGCTCGCGCCCGAGGCATCCGCGTTCCCGGTCTTCCCCGGCTACGATCTGCGGCACCAGTTCGGCGTCATGGCCGCGGTCCGCGACCACAGCGAGGTTCCGGTCCCGAACGTGCGCTGGGTGGAGACGTCCGCCGAGCCGCTCGGCACCCCCTTCCTGGTGATGGATCGGGCAGGCGGAGCCGTGCCGGTGGACAACCCGCCGTACGTCTTCGGGGGGTGGCTGCACGAGTTCGACACCCAGGCGCGGAAGTCACTCCAGGAAAACACCATCCAGGTTCTCGCGAACATCCATGCGATCGACGATCCGGCGGCGAAGGTGCCGTCTCTCGGTGCGGCAGGCGGGGAGTCCAGCCTGCGTCGGCACTTCGAGAACGAGCGCGCGTACTACGAGTGGACCCGCCGTGACGACGGCCTCCGCATCCCGGTGCTCGAGCGGGCCTTCGACTGGCTCGAGGCGCACTGGCCCGCGGAGCCGTCGCCCGACGTGCTCTGCTGGGGCGATTCCCGGATCGGCAACATCATGTACGCGGAGACCGTTCCGGCCGCGGTACTCGACTGGGAGTCGGCGGTGCTCGCGCCTCGTGAGCTCGATCTCGGGTGGTTCCTCTTCTTCCACCGCATGTTCCAGGACCTGGCCGAGCAGTTCTCGCTGCCGGGCCTGCCCGAGATGTTCACCCGCGCCGATGTGGTGGACCGGTACGAGAAGGTCGCCGGCGTGGAGTTGCGTGACCTCGACTTCTACCTCGTGTACGCCGCGCTCCGCCACGGAACCGTCATGTCGCAGATCGCCCGCAGGCGTGTGCACTTCGGGGAGATGGAAGCCCCCACGAACCCCGACGAGTATGTGCTGCATCACGCCATGCTCGCGCAGCTGATCGACGAAACATACGAATGGGAGAAGCCGGCCCGATGAAGCCTGTTCTGCTCGACGAGTACCCGGTACACCAGTCGCCGTTGTCGATGGCGCGGGTGGCGTCCACCGACCGGAACTTCTACGACCGCAACTACTTCAACGCTCACGACCGCACCGGTGATGTGTACCTGATCTCCGGATTCGGCGTCTACCCGAACCTCGGTGTCACCGACGCCTTCGTCACGGTGCGCCACGGGGACACTCAGGTGGCGGTGCGCTTCTCGGATGCGCTGGAGGAGCGCTCGATGGAGAGCCGGGTGGGCGGCTACCGGCTCGAGGTGATCGAGCCGCTGCAGAGAATTCGGCTGATCTGCGAGCACGAAGAACTGTCGTGCGACATCACGTGGGACGGGTCGTTTCCCGCCGTGCTCGAGGAGGCGCACGTCCTGATGTCGGGACCGCGTCCGATTCTCGATGCGTCGCGTTTCGCGCAGGTCGGAAGCTGGGCCGGCACCCTGACGGTGGGCGGGCGCGACTTCACCGTCGACCCCGAGACGTGGATGGGTACGCGCGACCGTTCGTGGGGTATCCGCCCCGTCGGTGAGTCGGATCCGCAGGGGCGCATGACCTACGAGGCCCGTGGTGGCCACTACTGGACCTACGTTCCGCTGCGGTTCGACGATTTCGCGCTCGTGGTGATCGTTCAGGAATCCCAGGACGGACATCGGACCCTCAACCACGCGACCCGTGTCTTCGCCGACGGACGCATCGAGCAGCTCGGCTGGCCGCGGGTCGAGGTCAACTATCGCAGTGGCACAAGGCATCCGGAGACCGCGCGACTTCATCTGACGACACCGTCGGGTGAGCCTCTCGTCGTGGACATCGAGAACCTCGGCTTCATCTCGCTCAGTCACGGCGCCGGGTACGGCGGCGATCCCGACTGGACGCACGGTGAATGGCGCGGAGAGAATTGGTCGTCGGCCACGACATTCGACACCACGAGCCCGGAGTTCCTCGGCAGGCTGCCCTACAGCACCATCGACCATGTCGCGAAGGCAACCATCGACGGTCGGGTGGGCTGGGGGATGTTCGAGCATGCCGTCATGGGCCGGCACGATCCGTCGGGCTTCGTCGGCTGGGTCGACATGGCACCCTGAAACGAGACGTCCTCGAAATCGCTTCCACAATGCAAAACGGCCCCGCCCGACCTGTCGGTCGAGCGGGGCCGTTCGGTGTTCGTCGTCAGCCTGCCATGTGCTGGGCGGCGCGGTACGAGAACACCATCGCGGTGCCCAGGGGAACGCCCGGACCGGGGTAGACCTTCTGGCTCAGCGACGCGGAGGTGTTGCCCGCCGCGTAGAGGCCGTCGATCGCGGTGCCGTCGGCGCGCAGCACGCGACCGTCGACATCGGTGACCAGGCCGCCCTTGCAGCCGAGGTCCGACAGCACGATCCGGGCCGCGAAGAACGGTCCGGTCTCGATCGCGGTCAGCGCCTTGTTCGGGTTGCCGTTCGGCGGGCAGAAGAAGTTGTCGTACGGGTCCTCGCCCCGGTGGAACGACTCGTCGACGCCGTGCTTGGCGTAGTCGTTGAACTGTTCGACGCTGGTGCGCAACGCATCCGCGGGCAGGCCCGCCTTCGCGGCCACCTCCTCGAGGGTGTCGCCCTGCACCCAGGTGCCCGCATCGAGGTGCTTCGCGGGCGCGGTGTTCGGGATGCTGATGCCGGGCAGGCCGCCACGCTCGCGCGAGTCGAAGATCATCCATGACGGCACGGCCGCGCCATTTCCGTTGTGCGCGTGCATCGCCCGTCCGAACTGGTCGTACGGCAGCGACTCGTTCAGGTAGCGTTCGCCGTTCGCGTCGACGACGATGCCACCGCGGATGCCGACCAGGAAGGCCGCGGTGCCGTCCGGCTGCTCGACGCCCGGGCAGAACCACGCCTGATCGAGCAGTGCGGTCGCGCCGCCCGCGGCGACGCCGGCCGCGATCGGTGCACCGGTGTTGGCGCCGATCGGACCCATCGACCACTCCGCCTTGCCGGGGGTGCCGTTCGCCGCGCGCGCCTGCGCGTTGGCCTCGATGCCGCCGGCGGCCATCAGGACACCGCGGTTCGCCTTGATCCGGATCGGCTGCCCGTCCTGCTCGGCCTCCACGCCGACGACGCGGCCGTCCTCGACGACCAGCCCGGTCATGGCGACGCCGGTGCGCAGGTCCGCGTTGCCGGTGCCCGCGACCGCGGCCAGCAGGCGCCCGACCAGGGCGCGGCCGCCGATCAGCTTTCCCGGTGCGTGGCCCTGCCCGGTGCGGTCCTGGTCCAGCTCGGGTCGGACCTTGGCGGCCAGCTCGCCGATGTCGGCGGGGTCGAGGTCGAGCGGGTTGATCGACCGGCCGGTGTCGAGGCGTCCGTCGGCCTTGTAGTAGTCGGGGAACGCCCGGAACTCGAAGTCGATGTTCGGGTTCTGCTCGAGGAACTCGACGACCGCAGGCGCGGTCTCGACGTACGCATCCTGCCGCTCGCTCTCGACGTCACCGAGCAACGCGCGCAGGTAGGTGCGGGCCAGCTCGGTCGAATCGGGCAGCCCGGCGCGCTCCTGCACCTGGGTGCCGGGCAGCCAGATCGAGGCGCCGGAGTACGACGAGGTGCCGCCGAACAGGTCGGTCTTCTCCAGCACCACCGTCCGCAGGCCACGCGTGGCCGCGGTGTAGGCGCCGGTCAGGGCTCCGCCACCGGACCCGACCACCACCACGTCGTATTCGTCCGTCCAGTCCTGCATGTCTCCAGCTACCTCCATCACATCGAGTGTGGGTGACAGGCAATCGCAGGCGGGCGGGCCGGACAGGCCGGCTCCCACTGAGCGGAACGGGAGTCCTGGCATCCTCTACAGGTGTCAGGATCTACCCTCATTCCGTCGGAAGTTGAAGAAGTGGGGGACCAGAGATGCCGAGGCTTGCGGAGGTGCGCGACGCAGCCGAGCCGAGCTCGGTGGAGCAGCGGGCACGGCACGGCCGGATCCTGAAGGTCGCCGCCCAGTTGGGGGCGGAGAAGGAACTCGAGCGCGTGCAGATGCAGGAGGTCGCCAAGCGCGCCGGCGTCGCGATCGGCACGCTGTATCGCTACTTCCCGTCGAAGACCCACCTGTTCGTCGCGGTCATGGTGGACCAGATCGAGCGGATGGGCACCCAGCTGTCCCGGCGGTCGCGGACGGGCATGTCGCCCGCCGACGCCGTGTTCGATGCACTGCTGCAGGCGACGCGGGCGCTGCTGCGCACCCCGCTGCTCGCCACCGCGATGATCCAGTCCGCCGCCACGTCCAACGCCGCGACGATCCCCGACGTCGCGAAGATCGACCAGCAGTTCGACAAGCTCCTCCTCGACGCAGCCGGGATCGAGGAGCCGACGATCCGGGACGTGACGGTGCTGCGGCTGGTGGTGGCCCTGTGGTTCGGGCTGATCCAGTCCGGGCTCAACAGCCGCACCTCGATTCCCGAGATCGAGTCCGACCTGCGGATCGCCTGCGACCTGCTGCTCGCCGAGTTGTCGGGCACCCCGAACTGACCTGCGCCTGTCGGCGCAAGACCTTCCCGCACCGAGCCGCCGCCCACCGTCCATCGGACGTTGGAGGCGGCTCGTCTCGTCCGGTGGGACGGCCCGGGCATTGCCCTCTTCGCGGAAATAGAATACGTTTCAGAAAACCGTCTTCTCAGGGGAGCAACAATGAGCAACGTCGTCATCGTCGAGGCCGCGCGGACGCCGATCGGCCGTCGTCGTGGTCAGCTGGCCGGGGTGCACCCCGCCGTGCTGCTGGGTGCCGCCCAGAAGGCGCTCCTCGACCGCAGCGGGCTGCCCGCCGACCAGGTCGGCCAGCTCGTCGGCGGCGCCGTGACCCAGGCCGGTGAGCAGTCCAACAACGTCACCCGCCAGGCATGGCTGCACGCCGGACTGCCCTTCACGACCGCCGCGACCACCATCGACTGCGCGTGCGGCTCCTCGCAGCAGGCCGTGCACATGGTCGCGGGCCTGATCGCGTCCGGGCAGGTCGACGCGGGTATCGGCTGCGGTGTCGAGGTGATGAGCCGCGTGTTCCTCGGTCAGGCCAACGCGCCCGGCACCGGCAACCCGTACCCGGACGACTGGACCATCGACATGGGTGACCAGTTCACCTCCGCCGAGCGGATCGCCGCGAACCGCGGCATCACGCGTGCGGACGTCGACGCCCTCGGCCTGGAGTCGCAGCGGCGGGCCGCGCAGGCCTGGGCCGAGGGTCGCTTCGACCGCGAGATCGTCCCGGTGCAGGCCCCGGTCGTCAACAAGGAGGGTGAGCCCACCGGCGAGGTTGCAACCGTGACCCGCGACGGCGGCCTGCGGGAGACCACCGCCGAGGGCCTCGCCGGCCTCAAGCCGGTGATCGAGGGTGGCATCCACACCGCCGGCAACTCCTCGCAGGTCAGCGACGGTGCCGCGGCGGTTCTGCTGATGAGCGAGGAGAAGGCCCGGGAGGCCGGACTGAAGCCGCGGGCCCGGATCCTCGCGTCCACCCTGGTCGGCTCCGACCCGTACTACCACCTGGACGGCCCGATCGAGTCCACTCGGGCCGTGCTCGACCGCACCGGGATGTCGCTGTCGGACATCGACATCGTCGAGATCAACGAGGCGTTCGCCTCGGTCGTGCTGTCCTGGGCGCAGGTGCACAAGGCGGACATGAGCAAGGTCAACGTCAACGGCGGCGCGATCGCGCTCGGTCACCCGGTCGGGTCCACCGGCTCGCGGCTGATCACCAGCGCGCTGCACGAGCTCGAGCGCTCGGACCTTTCCACCGCGCTGATCACCATGTGCGCGGGCGGCGCGCTGTCCACCGCCACCATCATCGAGCGCATCTGACCGCCCTCCCGGTCGAGTGAACGGAAGCGCTCACTCGATCCACTCGACCGAATGTTCCGTTCACTCGGACGAGCGCCCGGGATCGGCACTAGAATTTCTTCTACTTAAGGACCCTTTGATGACCATTGGAATGAGCGACGAGGACCGCGAGCTCCGCGACTCGGTGCGCGGCTGGGCCGCCCGGTACGCCACCCCCGAGGTGATCCGTGAGGCCGTCGAGGCCAAGGTCGAGACCCGGCCGCAGTACTGGAGCTCGCTCGCCGAGCTCGGCATGCTCGGGCTGCACCTGCCCGAGGAGGTCGGCGGCGCCGGCTTCTCGCTCCTGGAAACCGCCATCGTCGCCGAGGAACTCGGCCGCGCCATGGTCCCCGGACCGTTCCTGCCCACGGTCGTCGTCTCCGAGGTCCTGCACGAAGCGGGTCGCAACGCCGAGCTCGAGGGCCTGGCAGACGGCTCGCTGTTCGGTGCGGTGGCGCTGCAGCCCGGCGACCTGCGCATCGTCCGCGACGGCGGCGCGGCCACGCTGTCCGGCACGTCCAGCCACGTCCTCGGCGGACAGGTCGGCGACGTGTTCCTGCTCGCCGCGGATGACGCGGGCGAGCTCGCGTTCGTCGTCGTCTCGCGGGATCGCCTGGACATCTCCGAACTGCCCGGCTACGACGTGATCCGTCGCAACGCCGAGATCACGGTCGGCGGCCTCGCCCTCGCCGACGGCGACGTGCTGACGCTGGACCCTCAGCGGGTCCTCGACGTCGCCGCGGCCCTCTTCGCCGCCGAGGCGGCCGGGCTGGCGGACTGGGCCACCACCACCGCCGCCGACTACGCGCGGGTCCGTCAGCAGTTCGGGCGGGTCATCGGCCAGTTCCAGGGCGTCAAGCACAAGGCCGCCCGGATGCTGAGCCTGACCGAGCAGGCCCGCGTCACCGCGTGGGACGCCGTCCGCGCGCTCGGCGATGACGTCTCGAGTGCCGAGTCGTCGCTGGCCGCCGCCGTCGCCGCCGCGGTCGCGCCAGAGGCCGCGTTCCAGGTCACCAAGGACTGCATCCAGGTACTCGGCGGCATCGGATACACGTGGGAGCACGACGCCCACCTCTACATGCGGCGCGCGCAGTCGCTGCGAATCCTGTTGGGCTCCACTGCCTCTTGGAAGCGCCGCGTCGCGAACCTCACCCTCGAGGGCGCCCGTCGCGTGCTCAGCATCGAGCTGCCCGCGGAGGCCGAGCAGATCCGCGCCGACATCCGCGCCGAGCTGGCGCCGGCCGCCGAGCTGGCGGGTACCGAGCAGAAGACCTACCTCGCGGAGCGGGGCTACACGTCACCGCACCTGCCGGCCCCGTGGGGCAAGAGCGCCGACGCGGTCACCCAGCTCGTGATCGCCGAGGAGCTGCGGGACGCGAAGATCAGGCCGCACGACATGATCATCGGCAACTGGGTGGTGCCCACCCTGATCGCGCACGGCAACGACGAGCAGATGCAGCGCTTCCTCCCGGCGTCGCTGCGCGGCGACATCGTCTGGTGCCAGCTGTTCTCCGAGCCCGGCGCCGGGTCCGACCTCGCAGGCCTGTCCACCAAGGCCACCAAGGTCGACGGCGGCTGGACGCTGCAGGGCCAGAAGGTGTGGACCTCGATGGCTCGCGACGCGCACTGGGGCATCTGCCTGGCCCGCACCGACGGCGACGTGCCCAAGCACAAGGGACTGTCGTACTTCCTGATCGACATCAAGAACTCCGAGGGTCTCGACATCCGCCCGCTTCGGGAGATCACCGGCGAGGCGCTGTTCAACGAGGTGTTCTTCGACGACGTGTTCGTCCCGGACGAGTGCCTGGTCGGCGAGCCCGGTGACGGATGGAAGCTGGCCCGCACCACCCTCGCGAACGAGCGGGTCTCGCTCTCGCACGACTCCTCGCTGGGCTCCGGCGGCGAGGCGCTGCTGACGCTGGCCGCGACGGTGCCCGGCGGCCTGGACGCCGAACAGCTCACCGTGCTCGGCAAGGTGCTGTGCGACGCCCAGTCCGGTGGGCTGATGGGTCTGCGCACCACGCTGCGCTCGCTCACCGGCGCGCAGCCGGGCGCCGAGTCGTCGATCGCCAAGCTGCTCGGCGTCGAACACATCCAGCAGGTGTGGGAGGTCGCAATGGAGTGGGCGGGTCCGTCGTCGCTGCTCGGCGAGCAGGATCGCAGGTCCGCTACACAGATGTTCCTGAATTCGCAGTGCATGTCCATCGCCGGTGGTACGACGAATGTTCAGTTGAACATCATCGGCGAGCGGATCCTCGGTCTGCCTCGCGATCCAGAACCCGGAAAGTGAGCACGTAGTCACATGAACCGCACCTTTGTCGTCGGCGTCGGCATGACCAAGTTCGAGAAGATCGAGTCCCGGGACTGGGAGTACCCGGACATGGTCACCGAGGCCGTCGGCAAGGCGCTCGCGGACGCCGGCATCGACTACTCACAGGTCCAGCGTGCCGCCGCCGGCTACGTGTTCGGGGCGTCCACCGCCGGGCAGCGGGCGTTGTACGAGACCGGGCTGACCGGGATCCCGATCGTCAACGTCAACAACAACTGCGCGACCGGGTCCACCGCGCTGCTGATGGCGCGTGAGTGGGTGCAGGCCGGCTTCGTCGACTGCGCGCTGGCCGTGGGCTTCGAGAAGATGACCAAGACGTCGATGACCGGCACCGGCGAGATGCCGAAGGTCACCACCCTCGACGACCAGCTCAAGATCATGATCGAGAAGTTCGGCTGGGGCAAGGGCCCGATGACGGCGCAGCTGTTCGGCAACGCCGCGGTCGAGCACATGGAGCGTTACGGCACCACCGCCGAGCAGATCGCCGCGGTCGCGGTGAAGAACCACCGGCACTCGGTGAACAACCCGTACGCGCAGTTCCAGGACGAGTACACCCTCGAGCAGGTGCTGGGCGACAAGATGATTCACGCGCCGCTGACCCGGTCGCAGTGCTCGCCGACCTCCGACGGCGCCGGCGCCGCGATCGTCGTCAGCGAGAAGTTCGTGCGCGAGCACGGCCTCGAGGACCAGGCGATCGAGATCGTTGCGCAGGCGCTCACGACCGACGGCGAGGAGGCGTTCGCGGAGAGGTCGATGATCGACGTCGTCGGCGCGCCGATGACCCGCGCGGCCGCCGAGCAGGTGTTCGCGCAGTCCGGGCTGACGATCGAGGACGTCGACGTGATCGAGTTGCACGACTGCTTCGCGATCAACGAGATCATCACCTACGAGGGCCTCGGCCTGTGTGCGCCCGGCGAGGGCGGCAAGCTGGTCGAGTCCGGTGCGACCACTTACGGCGGCAGCTGGGTCGTCAACCCGTCCGGCGGTCTGATCTCGAAGGGGCACCCGCTGGGTGCCACCGGTCTCGCGCAGTGCGCGGAGCTGAACTGGCAGTTGCGCGGGCAGGCCGACGCGCGTCAGGTCGACGGTGCTTCCGTTGCCCTGCAACACAACCTGGGTCTCGGTGGGGCGTGCGTCGTCACTCTCTACCGGTCCGGAACCATCTCGAAGGAGTCATAACCCCAATGCCGATCGACGTGAGCGCCGCCCTGTCGGCCGCCCCAACCGTCCGCGAGGCCAGCTGGACCGAGCGTGACGTGATCCTGTACCACCTGGGCCTCGGCGCGGGTGTCGACTCGCTGAACCCGGCCGAACTCGGCTGGGTGTACGAGAAGGGTCTGCGGGTGCTGCCGACCTTCGCGATGGTCGCCGGCCAGGGCATCTCGGCCGGGACACTGAAGCCGGTCGGGATGAACATGCCGGGCATCGACATCGACCTGCGCAAGATCCTGCACGGCGGGCAGTCGCTGACGCTGCACGCCCCGATCCCGGCGTCGGGCACCGCGACGATCTCGTCGCGGGTCGCGAACGTCTGGGACAAGGGCAAGGCCGCGGTGATCGTGCTCGAGCAGTCCGCCAGCGATTCCGATGGAAACCCGTTGTGGACCACCGGAATGCAGATCTGGGCGCGCGGCGAGGGCGGCTTCGGCGGCGAGGCCGGACCGGACGTGTCGAACGCGGTGCCGGAGCGGGACGCCGACACGGTGCTGGTGTCGCCCACGAGCACCCAGCAGGCGCTGGTGTACCGGCTCAGCGGCGACCTGAACCCGCTGCACGCCGACCCGGAGTTCGCGAAGATGGCCGGGTTCGACCAGCCGATCCTGCACGGGCTCGCGTCGTACGGGGTCGTGTGCAAGGCCGTCGTCGACGGCGTGCTCGACGGGGATCCGACTCGGGTGCAGTCGTTCTCGGTGCGATTCGCCGGATCGCTGTACCCCGGGGAGACCATCGAGACCGCCGTCTGGCGTGACGGTGACACCCTCACCCTGGTGGCCACCTGCCCCGAACGGGACGGGCAGCCGGTGCTCACGCACGCGACGATGGAGGTCCGGTCGTGAACGAGGGCAACACCCACCCCACTGTCCGCACCCACCCGCACCGGACGGTGCTGACGGCTGCGCCGCAGGACACCCCGGTCGATCGCGCCACCGCGGCGGCCCGTCGGGTGATCGACGCGATGCTGCGCACCGATCGCGGCAACGCGAACCTCGACCGGGTCGCGGAGGAGCTCAACAGCATCGCCGACCACCTCGAGGAGCATGCCCCCGAGGTGGCCGAGCGGCTGGTCGACATGTGGAGCGGGGAGGGCGTCACCCGGCACGACCCGATCACCGGTCCGGAGAACGCCATCGCGCCCCCGCTGGTGATCGAGGGGCTCGAGGACGGTTCGGTTCAGGGCGTCGTCACGCTCACCCTGCCGTACCAGGGTCCGCCCGGGTGCGTGCACGGTGGCGTCTCGGCGTTGATCCTCGACCACGTGCTCGGTGTCGCCAACGCCTGGGGCGGCAAGGCAGGCATGACCGCGCAACTCAACACGCGGTACCACAAGCCGACGCCGCTGTTCGAGCCGCTGACGATCACCGGCAAGCAGATCTCGGTGGAAGGCCGCAAGATCCGCACGGTCGGAGACATCAAGAACGCCGCCGGTGAGGTGTGCGTCTCGGTCGACGGTCTGTTCATCGACGCCACGGTTCCGCGCCCCCGCTGACGGTCCTACCGAATGTGGGATCCGGTCGGTTCAACTGACCGAATCCCACATTCGGTCAGCGGGGAGGGGTGGAACGAGCACACAGGAGGAGCGCAGGTATGGGCAAGCTGGACGGACGGGTTGCCGTCATCACCGGAGCGGCCATGGGCATCGGCCGCGGTGTGGCGGGCGCGATGGCCCGCGAGGGCGCGAACATCATCGTCTCGGACATCGACGAGCAGGCGGGTGCCGACACCGTTCGGTGGCTCACCGACGAGTGGGGCGTGGGCGCGAAGTTCATCCGCGCCGACGTCACCGATCGTGAGCAGGTGCACGCGATGGTCGACGCGGGCACCGAGGAGTTCGGACGTCTCGACATCCTCGTCAACAACGCCTGGCGTCCGCTGGGCTACGCGCGGTTCGAGAAGACCGCCGAGGAGAACATGCGGATCGGCTTCGACATGGGTGTCATGTCGGCGTTCTGGGCGATGCAGCGCGCGTTTCCGGCGCTCGCCGAGCACGGCACCGGACGCGTCATCAACATGTGCAGCCTCAACGGCGTCAACGCTCACATGTACTCGGTGTACTACAACGCCGCGAAGGAGGCGCTGCGCAGCATGACCCGCACCGCCGCCCGTGAGTGGGCGCCGAAGCACGTGTGCTGCAACGTCATCTGCCCGGGTGCGAAGAGCGCCGCCTACCAGCGCGTCGCCGAGGCGAACCCGCAGATGGCGGCCGGGCAGGAGGCGGCGAACCCGATGGGACGCATCGGTGATCCCCTCGACGACATCGGCACCGTCGCCGCGTTCCTCGCGTCCGACGACTCCCGCTACCTCACCGGCAACACGCTGTTCGTCGACGGCGGCAGCCACATCAACGGCGTCCAGTGGGCGCCGCAGGTGGACTGAGGCGGCGCCGACCGGGTCAGCCGACCGAGATGGTGCGCTGGGCAAGCAGCCAGCGCCCGTCTTCCCGCCGGAACAGGTCGTGATACCGGCCCATGCTCGTCAACCGCGGCGCCGTGGCCGTCTCGGCGTAGAACTGCCAGACGGACTCTGCGCGCGCGGTGTCCGGGCCGTCGACGGAGACCGCGACGCACGTCGTCAGGTGCCGGGTGTCGGTCCCGGGTCCGGCGATGCCCGCGCCGCGACGTTCGCGGACGGCCGCCATGATCTCCGCGAGCCCCCGGGAGACCTGGGGCTTGGCGCCGGACGCGGTCGTGCCGGTCATCTCCCACACCGCGTCGTCGGTGTAGAGCTGCGCGTACGTCTCGACCGACGCCTCGTCGGCGGCGTGTGCGATGCGGGCGATGAGGGACCGGATCGCTTCGGCGGGTGCCTCGTTCTGAACAAACTCGCTGGTCATCCCCGCATCCTCCGTCTACGCCGACGCGGGTGCGAGCGGTGTCCCGGGCAGCGGGACACCGCCCGGCGGTTGGTCGGCTACCCCGCGCTGCCGCCGAGGCTGCCGGTGTCGACGCCGATCAGGTCCAGGATGGCTTCGATCGCGCCGGGGGTGCCTGCGACGGCGCTGCCGAGGTCGAGGACCGCGGACCCGACCTCGATCGGGCTCCCGACGAACACCGGCTCGAAGTCGACGGCCGGATTGGTGATGTTCGGGTTGATGCAGACGCCGAGCGCGACGTAGACGCCGACGGGCACGTCGGGGACCTCGTACGTCCGTTCGCGGACCAATGCGTTGGTGGTGGTCGCGGACGGTCCCCACTGGAATACGGCGGGGTCGATCTGATCCAGCGGGGGCAGGGTTCCCCCCGCGAGCGCGGGAATCAGGGGGACGGCCTTGGCCGGGTTCACCAGCGCCGCGGTGCAGAAGGTCAGGGCCTGCGCGAGTCCGCTGTTGGGGTCGGAGAGCTTGATCGTCAGGTGATTGCCGTCGACCGTCGTGCTGATCGCGGGTGGCGCGGGCGGCGGGATCTGGGCGGACGCCGTCGGCGCCGCCATCGCGCTCACCGCGAGGACGGCGGTGGCCGTCCCGGCGATGGTCGCGGCCATTGTCTTCCAGCGCGCAGTTGTGGGCACGACTACCTCACCAACCCTTCGAGTCGGCCCGGCTCGGGAGTGAGCCGAGTCGACTGATGATGCCCCACGACAGCAACCGATCGGGGGAGGTGCGCAGTTCAGGTCGTGTGCGTGGCGAACAACTGGGCAAGGTGGACGCCCTCGCGCCCGGCCAGCTGGGCGGCCTGGGTGCGGCACGAGAAGCCGTCCGCGAGCAGCGTCGCGTCCGGGTGCGCGGACAGGGCGGGCAGCAGGGCGTGGCCGGCGACCGCGACCGAGACATCGTGGTGTCCGCGTTCCATTCCGAAGTTGCCGGCCAGTCCGCAACAGCCGGTGAGCTGGTGCACCGTCGCCCCGGCCAGGTCCAGTAGCGCACGGTCGGCCGCGAATCCGGTGACGGCGTGCTGGTGGCAGTGCGGCTGCACCACGACCTCGACGCCCTCCAGGCGCGGTGGGTGCCAGGGTGTGCCGTCGGGAAGGGCTGCGGTGGAGAGAAACTCGGCGAAGGTGTGTGTCGCCGCTGCCGCGAGGTGCGACCGGGGATCGTCCGGGAGCAGTTCGACCAGGTCCGAGCGCAGCACCGCGGTACACGACGGCTCCAGCCCGATGATCGGTCGGCCGGCATCGAGGTGCGGCTGCAACTGGTCGAGCGTACGAGCGAGTTGTCTTCGCGCCCCATCCAACTGGCCGGTGGTGATCCAGGTCAGACCGCAGCAGGACCGCCTCTCGGTCAGCTCGACTCGGTATCCGGCGTGCTCCAGCACCGTGACCGCGGCACTCGCCACCGCCGGGGTGAAGGCATCGGTGAAGGTGTCCAGCCACAACAGAACGCTGCGTTCCGCTTGCGGTGCAGCAGATCTGCGGCGCAGGGATCGGCGCGAACTCGCTCGTGCCAGCGCCGGTACTCCGCGGCGCGGGTCGAGTCCGGCCAGCCGCAATCCGGTGCGCCGCAGGAACGGCACCCCGGTCGCGGCGTTGACGACACGCGGTGCCCGGGTCGCAGCGGCCGCCCAGCGAGGCAGCCAGCCGAGCGTGTAGTGGCCCCGCGGGCGCAGTCGCCGCCTATACCGGCGATACAGCACCTCCGACTTGTAGGTGGCGATGTCGACCCCCGCCGGGCAGTCGGAAGAACACGCCTTGCACGACAGGCACAGGTCCAGGGACTCGGCGAGTTCTCCGGCGTCGAACCCGCTCGACACGAGCGTGCCGTTGATCGCTTCCTGCAGTACCCGCGCCCGGCCTCGGGTGCTGTCCTTCTCGTCCCGGGTCGCCAGGTACGACGGGCACATGAATCCGCCGGATTCCGAGCGGCACTTGCCGATTCCGACGCACCGATGGACCGCGGTCGAGAGGTCGCCGCCATCGTCGTGCAGCGCGAATCCGCCGGCCCGGGTGACCGGCCGGGCAGCGGGTATCCGCAGATCCGCATCCACCGGTGCCGCGTCCACCACCACGCCGGGGTTCAGCACGGCGTCCGGGTCGAACAGCGACTTGAATTCCGCGAACGCCGAGAGCGCGGCGGGGGAGTACATCAGCGGCAGCAGTTCGGAGCGTGCGCGTCCGTCGCCGTGCTCACCGGACATCGAGCCGCCGTGCCCGGCGACCAGTGCGGCCGCGTCCAGAAGAAATGCGCGGAAGCGATCGGGCGCCCGAACCATCGGGAAGTCCAGTCGGACGTGCACGCACCCGTCACCGAAGTGGCCGTACAGCAGACCGTCCACGTCGTGCTCGCCCATCAGGTCGTCGAAGTCGCGCAGGTACGCCCCGAGACGGTGCTGGGGCACTGCGGCGTCCTCCCATCCGGGCCAGGCCGGGCGCCCGCGCCGGGTGCGTCCCGACAGCCCGACGCCGTCCGCTCGGATCCGCCACAGGGCCGCCGACTCGGGCCCGGTCGCCACGACCCTGGTATCCACCGCGTTCGACGCCGCACACAGCGCCGCGGCGTCGGCGAGCGCCTGTTCGGCGGTGTCCCCGGCCATCTCGACGAAGAGCCAGCCTTCGCCGCGGGGCAGTTCGGGTACGGCGGCGGCGCCCTTGTGTCGTCGGACCACGTCGACCAGCCGGGCGTCGATACCCTCGACGGCGAGGGGGCGGGCCGCCATCAGCGCCGGGACGTCGTCGGCGGCGTCGGGCATGGCCGGGTAGCCGAGAACCACGAGCGCAGTCGCGGTGGGGACCGGAACCAGGTCGACGGTGGCGTCGAGGATCAGGCCGCAGCTGCCCTCGGTGCCGACGAATGCCCTGGCGAGCGCGTGCCCCCGTTCGGGCAGGAGGTGCTCGAGGGAGAATCCCGACGCCTGCCGGTCGAAGCGGCCGAGCTCGGTGCGCAGCGTCGCCAGGTTTGCGGTCACGAAGGCGTCCAGCCCGGGCACCACGGACAGGTCGTCGGCGAGGACGCGCTGCGTGCCCGTGCCGTCCAGGATGCGCAGCCGGCGTGCGTTCTCGGCGGTCCGCCCCCAGGCGACGGCGCGTGGGCCGCAGGCGTTGTTGCCGAGCATGCCTCCGAGGGTGCACCGGTCCTGCGTCGACGGATCCGGGCCGAAGCGCAGACCGTGCGGTGCGGCGGCCCGCTGCAGCGAGGAGAGCACCACCCCCGGCTGCACGACCGCGGTCCGGGCGCCCGGATCGAGGTCGAGGATCCGGTTCATGTGGCGACTGAAGTCGAGCACCAGTCCGGCGCCGATCGCGTTGCCCGCTACGGACGTCCCCGCTCCGCGAGCCGTCACCGGGACGCCGTGGGCGCGGCCGGCCGCGAGAGTTGCGGCCACGTCCTCGTCGGAGCGCGGGAACACGACCGCGGTCGGGGGTACTCGGTAGTTCGAGGCGTCGGAGGAGTACTCGGCCCGACGGCGGGTGGAATCGTCGACCTCGCCGTCGAGGCTGGAGCGTAATTCCGCGACGGCGGCGCCTGTCGTATCCGCACTGGGCACGGTGCCGATACTACGACCACCGCACACTGTCGCGCCGGGCGCGCATGGCCGCTGACGTGGCGTAATCGAATGATGCTGTTAGACAGAACGATTGATTGAACGCGGCAGATTTCGAGAAGCCCTGACCGGCGGGTGTGAGTCGTGCATGATGGCTGCCGGCGTGCGCACCGCGCGCACCACCATCCGCACCCGACCATCATCGAGAAACGGACACGCTGTGAGGACATCCCGCAAGAGCACCGCACGACTCGCCGTCATCGCCGGCCTCGGGGCCGCGGCACTGGTCGCCAACCCGGCCGTCGGTTCCGCCGCGGTCGCGGGCACCGCGAACGTGACGTCGAGCGGCAACACGATCACCGTCAAGTTCGCCGACGTCAGCTCCCCGTCACTGATCGCCTGCTGGGTCAGGGTGGACAACGCGAGCGGCACCGAGTCCACCGCCAACCCTGTACTGATCCTCGGGAACCCGGGCGCCGGGACCTTCGTCTCGCAGGGACTGGACAGCGGTGACTACACCGTCCACGCCCTGTGCCTGGACGATGACGGCTCGACGCCGCTGACCCCCGTCGACGGCGTGCCCGTCACCGTCGGCTCCGCCACCAGCTTCGGCAGCGTCACGCTCGACACCGGCAGCCTGGGCCTCGACGCCGGCAGCCTGAGCCGGATCTTCGGCAGCTGACGGTCGTGGCCGCTCACCGTGCAGGTGAGCGGCCATGGCACTCCCGCCGCGCGGGCCAGGCGCGATCGCTCACCCGGCGGGCAGCGCGTCGAGCAGGTCGCCACCGCCGCGGGTGCCCCGCGGACAGGCCGCCTCCGGATCGGTCACCCGACCCGCGTCGGAACGGGTCCATTCCCGCACCGCCCACCGCTCGGCGATCGCCCACCGGCCGTCGCGCCGCTCCATCAGGTCGACGAAGCGTGCCCCGCTGGTGAAGTCGCCGCGGTTCGGGTGTCCCCAGTGCACATTGGTGGAGTAGGTACCTCGCCCGCGATGCGCGTGCGCAACGCGGCGACGGCGGGGGTGTGGCCTGAGGGTTGGACACGGTGCCGATTCTGCGGCTGCCGCGTGATGATCCGGCATCGCTCGGTCAATCATGTTGTTAGACAGTATATTTCGATTGTGTTCAGTCTTCCGAGAGTGTGACGTCGGGCCGGGTCGGGGGTGCATGATGTCGGCTGTCATGGACTCGCATTCCGGCGAGCCGGTTACCCGTCAAGAAATGGATCACTGTGAAGACTTCTCGTAAGAGCGTTACCCGCGTGGGTGCCGTTGTCGGATTCGCCGCCCTCGCACTGGTCGCCAACCCTGCACTGAGCTCGGCCACGGCCGCCGGTTCGGTTCACGTATTCAAGCCCAGCGCCGACACCATTCAGGTCGATTTCACCGGTATCAGTTCTCCCACCCTGAGTGGATGCTCCGTGGACGTGCTGGAGGAGTTCGGCCGGGAGAGTTTCCACGGCGACGTAGTGTTGACCGGGAATCCGGGCGACGGTACGTACACCTCGCCGCCCCTCAATCCGAACTGGAACTACAAGGTCGTCACGTCCTGCGTCGACGCGGACGGAGAGATCCCCCTTGTCAACACGACGCCGGAGCCGACACTCGCCTTCAGCGTCGATTACAACATCGGTCTTTTCACGTCCCTGTTCGCCAGCTGATCGCCGGTGCTCCTCCTCGGCAGTCCTGGCGCCGGGGTCTATACGCAGAAATTCGACAGCGGTGACACCGTCTCCGCCTCCTGCCTCGACGGCGACGGAACGACGGTCCTCACCCCCCAGGCGGGGTGCCGGTGACCCTCGGAACGAGCTTCGGAAGCCTGACGACCGATGATCCGCTGCATGGCGTCGAGCTGCGGGGCCGGTCGGTGGCGAGGTGCTGTTTCGCCGGATACCGGCAGCGGGGGCGCGATCTTCGGCAGCTGACGAGCCGGTCCGGTCAGGACGCGGCACCCACCCGCGCGCGCAACGTGTCGAGCAGATCGCTTCCGCCGCGCGTGCCCCGCGGGCCGGCCGCCTCGGGTGCGATCATCCGGCCGTCGTCGGATCGGGTCCACTCCCGTACCGCCCAGCGTTCGGCGATCGCCCACCTGCCGTCGCGCCGCTCCATCAGGTCGACGAAGCGTGCCCCACTGGTGAAGTCGCCGCGGTTCGGGTGTCCCCAGTGCACATTGGTGGAGTAGGCCTCGCTGATCGCGACGTCGCCGAACAGTTCCACGAGATGGTTCCCGACGTGGTGCATGGTGCCGCCGAGCAGTTCCAGCTTCGGCCCGACCCAGGCGATGTACTCGTCGACCGTGCCGTCGAATCCGGTGTGGTGGTCGATGCCGTCCGGGTGGTAGCAACCGCGCACCAGATCGAGATCGAGCCGGTCGATGCCGCGGCAGTACCGCAACACGACCTCGCGGATCTCCTGCTTGTCGAGAAGCTCTCGTAGTTCGCGCGACTCCACCGTCATCGAGCCTCCTCCTTCAACCCGACCAGCCGGTCGAGCAGGTCCGGGACGTCCTCGGCGGCGGCGCCGAACGCCACCGGCCGGAACACCGCGACCGTCGCGCCGGCCTTGTGCCACTGCAGCGCCCGGTCCGCGGTGGCGTCCAGATCCACCGCCCCGGACGCGTCGTGCACCGGCGTCACCGACACCTGAATCCGCGCCGAATCGGGATCGCGGCCGTGCTCGGCGAAGCATTCCCGGAGCAGCGCGACCGACTCGCCGAAGGCCGCCATGTCGGTGGGGTTGACGGTCCAGCCGTCCGCGACCCTCGCGATCCGCTCGAAGTTGCGCCTGCTCGGGCCGAACCCGAACAGCACCGGCACCCGGTCCTGGGCAGGCAACGGGTACGAGTGGAAGTCCTCGAACGCGAAGTCGCGACCGGTGAACGTCGCCGGCGGCGGCGCCCACAATGCGCGGCAGGCCGCGACGGTCTCCTCCATTCGGCCGAACCGGGCGTCGAACGGCACACCCGCCGCGGCGTACTCCGCCTCCTGCCAGCCGACACCCATCCCGATCGCGACCCGGCCACCCGAGATCGCGTCGAGCGTGGCGATCTGTTTGGCCAACAGCAGCGGCGGGCGGAGGGTCGCGATGAGCACCGACGCACCGAGCCGGGCCCGCCGGGTCACCGCGGCGACCGCCGAAAGCAGCGAGATCGGTTCGTACCACGGGTGGTCCAGCGCGAAAACGAACCCGTGCTCGGCGGCCCGTTCGGCGTGCGCGGCCTCGTTGAAGCCGAGGTGGTCACCGGTCGAGATCAGATCGAACCCCACGCGATCGGCGTGCGCGGCCAGGTCGAGCACCGGCTGGATCCGGCCGCCGTACAGCGCTTCGGCGCCCAGGATGTTGAGTCCCACTTCCAGGGCCGTCACGGACGGAGCAGCCTCTGCGCGTGTTCGCTCAGGTCGCCGGTGTGGTCGATGCAGCACAGCCGTTGCGTGAACCGCCACCGGCCGTCCACGGACTCGAAGCGATCGAAGTAGCGTCCGACGAGGATCGGCTGCAACGGGAGGTCCGCGGTGCCCTGCAGCACCGTCACGTACGAGACCGCGCTCGCCTCGGTGTTGTCGTCCGAGACGGACACGCGGACGTTGGTGGTGACGTGCTTGGTCCGCGGGGACGGCGGGTCGCCGTGCATCTTGACGAACGTTTCGTTGGCGCGCTGAACGGCCGCCGGGTCCCGCTCGATGAGCCCACCGAGCGGCACGCCGTCCCCGTCGCACTGTCCGTAGGTGGCATCGGCGAACAGAGCCGCCACCGCGGACAGTTCACCGCGGTCGATCAGATGCGAGTACGAGAAGACCAGGTCCCGGATCGCCTCGGTCGCGGCGAGCCGCTCGATCGTGTGCCGCATGTCCAGCATGGCCGGCCCCTACAGCTTGACCTGACCGCGGGACACCTTGCCGGTCGCGTTGCGCGGCAGCGGCTCGGTGGTCAGCCGCCAACGCGTGGGCACCTTGAAGTAGGAGAGCCGGTCCGCGGCGAACGCACGCAGCTCCTCCTCGCCGACCGTCGCCCCGGCGCGCACCACGACGATCGCCGCGACCTCCTGGCCGAGGTCCTCGTGCGCCTCGCCGACGACCGCGCACTCCGCGACGTCCGGATGCTCGTCGAGAACCTGCTCGATCTCGGTGGGGTAGATGTTCTCGCCGCCGCGCAGGATCAGGTCCGAGCGGCGACCGGTGAGCCGCAGCCGGCCGTCCTCGACGCGACCGAAGTCGCCGGTGTGCAGCCAGCCGTCGCGGATCGACGCCGACGTCGCCTCCGGGTTGTCCCAGTAGCCGAGCATCACGTACGGGCTGCGGACACACACCTCGCCCTCCTCGCCGTCCGGCAGCCGCTCGCCGAACGGGTCCCGGATCTCCATCGCGACCGCGAAGATCGGCCGGCCGAGGGTGCCGGGGAACTGCTGCACGTCCATCGGGGTGGCGACGGCGATGCCGGTGCTGCACTCGGTGAGGCCGTAGCTGTCGACGAGGGAGTCCTTCGCGAACGGCACCTCCTCGCGCAGGCGCTCCTTGAACGCCACCGACGACGGGGCCGATGCCAGCGCGAACGCGGTCAGCGACGAGGTGTCGTACTTGCGGACGTTGCCGTGCTCGATCAGCCGGGCAGCCATGGTCGGCACCGCGCCCCAGTTGGTGATCTTCTCCCGCTCGACCAGTGCGAGCACCCGGTCCACGTCGAACTTGTCCTGGTACAGGACCACCGCGCTGCCGGTGGCGAGGCGGGGGACGACGATGTTGTGCAGGCTCGCGATGTGGAACAGCGGCGAGGTGAGCAGGTAGCGCAGGTCGCTGGGCCGGTTCGGGTCGTACTCGCGCCCGGCGAACGCGTCGAGCAGTGCGTCGCTGTAGCGGTGGTAGTCGGCCACGGCCAGCAGGTTGCGCTGCGAGTGCAGGGCGCCCTTGGGCTTGCCGCTGGTGCCGCTGGTGAACAGGATGACCGACGGGTCGTCCTCGACGACCTCCGCGGTCCGCAGTGCGGCACCGCGATGGGCCTCGATCAGGCGCGGGACGTCCTGCTCCATCGTGAGCACGGGAACACCGGTCTCGGCCTCGGCGAGGAGGGCGACACGCTTGGCGTCGGCGATGAGCACCTTCGGCGTGGTCAGCTCGATGCCGTACGCGATCTCCCGCGGCACCCACCACGCGTTCAGTCCGACCGCGATCGCACCGAGCGACTGGGTGGCCCAGAACGCGATCACCCACTCGACGGTGTTCGCGGCGAGGATGCCGACCCGGTCGCCGACACCGATGCCGTACTCGTCGGCGAGGGCCTCGGCGAACGCCGCGACCTGCTCGGCGTGCTCACGGAACGAGATCCGCCGATCCTCGGTGACCAGATAGTCGCGGTCCCCGTACTCCAGCGACGCGGTGAGCAGTTCGTGCACCGCGTGGTTGCGCTGCCGCATGACCGGCATCCGCGTGCCGCGGACATCCTCGTCGACCAGCTCGAAAGGAGCCCCCGGTCCCGTCAGCCGGGACACGACGGCCGCGAGGTATGCCTGCGGATCGGTGGATGCAGTCATGAGATCGGGACCTCCCTGTACTTGAATTGGCGAGAAGGATCACACGGCCAGGGGGGTGCATGGAAGGCTTTTCCACTGACCGGGACTGGTGCGGTTCGGTTCTCGGGCCCTGGTTAGCGTCGGTCGAACATTGCTGGACCGTGCGCCGACTCCGGAGCCCGCGCCCCTCGCCGGTGCCTCCGCCCTGACCGTCGCAGTGCACAAGCAGACAACGGGAGTGGAATTGGAACGCGCGACGATCGCCGAGATGCTGCTGGATCGCCTCGGAGACGAGCACCTGGGCACCCGGACGCGGGATCGGGACTGGACGTGGGACGAGACGGTCCGTGAGAGCGCGGCGCGCGGGGCGCTGGCCGCGTCGCTGCGCCGGGAGGGGCCTTTCCACATCGGTGTGCTCCTCGAGAACGTTCCCGAGTTCCTGTTCTGGCTCGGCGGCGCCGCGCTGACCGGGGCGACGATTGTCGGCATCAACCCTACCCGCCGCGGTGCGGAACTCGAGGCCGAGATCCGGTACGTGGACTGCCAGCTCATCGTCACCGACGCCGAGGGTATGGCGAAGCTCAAGGGCCTCGACCTCGGTCTCGACGAGGACCGCTTCGTGCTCGTCGACGACCCGGCCTACGCGGACACCGTCGCCGCGCACCGCGTCGCGGAGCCCGCCCTGGACCCGTCGATCGACGAGTCCTCGCTGTTCCTCCTGCTGTTCACCTCGGGCACCACCGGCATGTCGAAGGCGGTGCGGTGCAGCCAGGGCCGGCTCGCGCGTCTCGCATACGCCAACTCCGCGAAGTACGGGCACTCGCGCGAGGACGTCGACTACTGCTGCATGCCGCTGTTCCACGGCAACGCGCTGATGGCGCTGTGGGCGCCCGCGCTGGCCAACGGTGCCACCGTCTGCCTGCCGCAGGCTTGCAAGTTCTCCGCCTCCGGGTTCATGCCCGACGTGAAGTTCTTCGGCGCCACGTTCTTCACGTACGTCGGCAAGGCGCTGTCGTACCTGATGGCGACCCCCGAGCAGCCCGACGACCTCGACAACACCCTGGTCCGCGGGTTTGGCACCGAGGCCTCCCCGGAGGACAAGGTCGAGTTCGTGCGCCGCTTCGGCGCGCAGCTGTTCGAGGGCTACGGCTCCTCCGAGGGCGCCGGTTCGGTGAAGCTGGACCCCGAGGCCCCCGAGGGCGCGCTCGGCAGGCCCGCCCACGACGAGATCGCCATCGTCAACCCGGAAACACTCGTGGAATGCGTCCGCGCGAAGCTCGACGAGCACGGCCGGGTGCTCAACCCGGACGAGGCGATCGGCGAGATGATCGACAAGGGCGGCGCCAAGCGGTTCGAGGGCTACTACAAGAACGAGCAGGCCATCGCGGACCGGATCAAGCACGGCTGGTACTGGACCGGCGACCTCGGGTACATCGACGAGGACGGGTTCATCTACTTCGCGGGACGCAAGGGCGACTGGATCCGCGTCGACGGCGAGAACACCTCCGCGTTGATGATCGAGCGGATCCTGCGCCGACACCCGAAGGTCATCGCCACCGGCGTGTACGCGGTCCCGGACCCGCGGTCCGGCGATCAGGTGATGGCCGCGATCGAGGTCTCGGACCTCACCGACTTCGATCCCGAGGAGTTCGCGTCGTTCCTCGGCACACAGGACGATCTGGGTACCAAGTCCGCCCCGCGCCTGGTCCGGGTGTCAACCAACCTCCCGGTGACCGGATCGAACAAGGTGCTCAAGCGGGAGCTGCAGGCGCAACTGTGGCGTTGCGACGAACCCGTATTCCACTGGCAGGGACGAGGCGAGCCGACCTACGTGGAAATGTCCGATGATGACAAGCGTGAACTGGAAGCGCAATTCGCGGCGTCGGGCCGGCAGCGGTTCCTCGGCGCCTGAGGTAACGAGGCCGGAGCCGACCGTGCCCGAGCCCAGTGGTCGCCCGGTCACCTTGGTGACCGGCGCGAGCCGAGGGATCGGTCGCGAAATTGCACTCGCATTCGCCCAGAGCGGATTCGACGTCGCCCTCACCGCCCGGACGGGGCGGGAGGGCGGCAGTCGGGGCGGATCGCGAGCACGCGGCGAATCCGTCCTCGTCCCCAGTGACCTGGAGGACACCGCTGCGCGGGTTCGAGCGTTCGGCGTCGCCGCGCTGCCGATCCCGATGGATCTCCTCGACGGGGTCTCGGTGCTGGCGGCGGCGGATCGGGTGCTCGAAACGTGGGGTCGCGTGGACGTTCTCGTCAACAACGCCTACGTGCAACCCGCCGGCATCGTCGATGGGGCGCAGGGCGTCGAACTCGACGACGCGACCCTGATGACGCGCGGGAACTACCGGCACCAGCTGGCCCTGATCCAGCGGGTGCTGCCCGCGATGGTCGGTCGGGGTTCCGGTGTCGTGATCAACCTGCTGTCGGGCCCGGAGCCGACGGAACCGGCCGGGACGGACACCGCTCTGAGCCCCTCCCACGCGACGTCGAACGCCGCGTTCCGGCGTCTCGCCGCCGCGGTGAACGCGGAGTACCGGCACCGCGGGGTGCGCGCGTTCAACCTCGGCCCCGACGCCGCGGTCGCCGAACCGGGCGAGGAGGCCGGGGGCGACGGCGTGCCGTCCAGGATGGTCGCCAGGTCGGCGTTGTGGCTGGCCACCCAGCCCGCCGCCGACCGGTTCCTCGACAACGTGGTGTGGGTGCCGAAGCCGGCGAGTCCGCTCGCGGCATGAACTGGTCTGCGGGACAACAGGAAAGGGTGTGCGTGGCGTGAAGTTCGGTGTGGTGGTTTCGGTCGAGTCGGGGATGACGGGGGACCGGTCGTGAGCGCGAATGCGGGCAGCTCGCAGCCGATGCCCGACGTCGTGACCACCGCGCCGAGTCGCCGCCCGGTCGCCTTGGTGACCGGCGCGAGCCGCGGCATCGGCCGGGAGATCGCGCTCGCCTTCGCCCGCAACGGATTCGACGTCGCCCTCACCGCGCGGACGGTGCGGGAGGGTGACGGGCGGGTGTCGCCGCGCACCCACGGTGAGCTGATTCCGGTGCCGGGCAGCCTGGAGACCACCGCCGCGGAGGTACGGGCCCTCGGCGTCGACGTGCTGGCCGTGCCGATGGATCTGCTCGACGCCACGTCGGTACTGGCGGCGGCCGATCGGGTACTCGAAACCTGGGGTCGCGTGGACGTTCTCGTCAACAACGCATATGCGCAGACCGCGGGCAACATGGACCGGCTGCTCGACATCGAACTCGACGACGCCACGGTGATGATGCGCGGCAACTACCTGCACCAGCTCGCGCTGATCCAGCGGGTGCTGCCCGCGATGGTCGGTCGCGGGTCCGGCGTCCTGATCAACCTGGTGTCGGGATCGGCGACCATGGATCCACCCGCGGCACCCGGCGAGGGCGGCTGGGGGCTGTCGTACGCGGCGTCGAAGGCCGCGTTCGGCCGGATCGCCGGTGCCGTCAACGCCGAGTACCGGCACCGCGGGGTGCGGGCGTTCAACCTCAGTCCGGGCTTCGTGGTCACCGAGTCGGGAGCCGCCCGCGGCGGCACCGACGCGATCACCGACAGCGGGTTCGACACGGTGCCCGCGACGGTCCCGGCCGAGGCGGCGGTGTGGCTGGCGACCAACCCGGATGCGGACCGTTTCCTCGGTAAGGTCGTGTGGGCTCCGAAGCTGGTGGACTCGATCGCTGCGTGATCTGCGCTGCGGGACAACGGGAAAGGGTGTGCGTGGCGTGGTGAAGCTCGGTGTGGTGATGCCGGTCGAACTGGGGATGGCGGGGGACCCGGAGCAGGTTCTCGAATTCGCCAGGGCGGCCGAAACGCTGGGATTCGACGAGATCTCCGCGGTCGAGCACGCGGTGGTGATCGCGAACACCGGCAGCGAGTACCCGTACTCGCCGACCGGCAAGTCGCACCTGCCCGACGACTGCCCGCTGCCCGATCCGCTCGAACTGCTCTCGTTCGTCGCCGGCGCCACCACCCGGCTCGGCCTGGCCACCGGAGTCCTGGTGGCGCCCAACCACAACCCGGTCGTGCTGGCCAAGCGGTTGGCCACCCTGGACCGGCTCTCCGGGGGACGCACCCGGATCTGTCTCGGGGTCGGCTGGATGCGTGAGGAGATCGAGGCGTGCGGCGGCGACTTCACCCGCCGCGGCAAGGCGACCGACGAGGCGATCGCCGTGATGCGCGCGCTGTGGGACGGCGGGTCCGACGGCGTCGACTTCGCCGGTGAGTTCAACTCGTTCGCCGGTGCCTACTCGTTCCCGAAGCCTTTCCGGGAGAGCGGGGTTCCGCTGTACATCGGCGGGCACAGCGTGGCCGCGGCCCGGCGGGCCGGACGGGTCGGCGACGGATTCCAGCCGCTCGGGCTCGGCGGCGACGACCTGGCCGGCGCGGTCGCGACGATGCGCTCGGCGGCCTCGGACGCCGGCCGCGACCCTGCCGACGTCGCCCTGGTCCTCGGCGCGACCCTGCCGCGGATGGACGAGTCCAAGGTCGAGTGGGCGCGCGCACTCGGCTCCGACCGCATCCTGCTCTCGGCGTCCCGGCACGCCACCACCTTCGGCGCCGTCCTCGACGAGATGGCCGCCTGCGCCGAGCGGATGCAGCTGGTCTGACCCTTCCCTGGAGTTCCGTAATGTCACATCGGGTCACTTGACGACCCCCGATGTGGACTTAAGGAACCCCGGGGGGGGGGAGCCGCCCGGGCGG
>NZ_JBSFRT010000061.1:0-29044 GCF_053589375.1 Rhodococcus sp. NPDC003348 | reverse complement strand
TGGAGGAGACCTTCCACGAGGCGTACATGGCCCACACCTCCACCTCGCCCAACTACCAGATCCTCGCCTCCCTCGACATCGGCCGGAGGCAGGCCGACCTGGAGGGTGCGGAGCTGGTTCAGAAGCAGGTCGAGAACGCGATGCAGTTGCGTGACGCGGTCGACCACCATCCGCTGCTGAGCAGGTACATGCACTGCCTGTCGACGGGCGAGATGATTCCCGAGGAGTTCCGGCCCTCGGGGCTCTCCCAGCCGTTGCGGGGAGGCCTGCGCGAGATGGTGACCGCCTGGCGCACCGACGAGTTCGTGCTCGACCCCTCGCGGGTCACCCTCTACATCGGGCCGACGGGTGTCGACGGGGACACCTTCAAGCGGGCCGAGCTGATGGACCGCTACGGCGTGCAGATCAACAAGACCTCCCGCAACACGGTCCTGTTCATGACCAACATCGGCACCACCCGCAGTTCGGTCGCCTACCTCGTCGAGGTGCTGGTCAAGTTCGCGCACGAACTCGACGACCGCCTCGCCGACATGAGCATCACCGAGCGCGGGTACCACGAGGCGGCCGTGGCCAGGCTGACCAACCCGTCGGCGCCGCTGCCGGACTTCAGCGGGTTCCATCCGAGCTTCCTGGAGAAGAACGGTGGCGCGACGACTCCCGACGGTGACGTGCGGCGGGCCTTCTTCCTCGCCTACGACGACGCGCTCTGCGAGTACCTCACCGACGACGAGGTGGAGGATGCGATCGAGGCCGGCAGGTCGGTGGTCTCGGCGACCTTCGTCACCCCGTATCCGCCGGGCTTCCCCGTGCTGGTCCCCGGGCAGGTGTTCAGCAGGCAGATCCTCTCGTTCATCCGCAGCCTCGACACCCCGGAGGTCCACGGCTATCGCCCGCACCGTGGCTACCGGGTCTACACCGTCAAGGCCCTCGAAATGGCGGATCCCTCGGTCGGAGTGTGATCGTGCGGGCGGTGCGGTCGCCGCCGTGTAGCGTCCGGTGCCATGGAGTTGACGGAAGTGTCGGTCGGGGACGTCGTCTACACCGTCCGGGTGGACGGTCCCGAGAGTGCCCACGTGGTCCTGCTGTTGCCGGGCGCGGGCGAGGACGGTTCGGTGTTCGACGCGGTCTGCGAGCGCCTGCACGGATCCGATCTGCGCACCGTGGTGCCCGAGACGATCGACGGACTCGACGTCGCCGGCGTACTCGCCCTCCTCGACGGGCTCGGTCTCACCTACGTCAACCTCGCGGGCAACCGCGAGGGTGCGACCCTCGCCTGGGAGGCCGCCGCCCGCACCTTCGGCAGATTCAAGAGCCTCGTCGTCGCCGACAGTCCGCACCCAGCCGTCGCGGGTGCGGACTGCCCGGCGGTGGAGATTCCCTCCACGATCGTCGTCGGCGGTCCCGGCGGGCGGCCCGACGCCGACGCCAGTGGCAGGCGCTGCCGCTCGGACTTCCGAGTGGTCGAACTGGACGGTGTCGACTCGGTGCCGGATGCCGGGGCTGCCGCGTTCGCCACGGAGATCTCGCTGCGCACCAGCATGTGGTGAGGCCCCTCGTGGAGTCCGGCCGGCGGGCTCACATGTCACATGCCTCCACGGTGGCCGCCCGGACCCGGTGCCGAACCGTGGGCTGCACCGCCGCGCTCAGAGCTTGAATCGGCCGGCGAACGCGCGGAGCGGGAGATCGGCGCTGGTGATGATTCCGGCAGGTGCGTCGACCACCGATCGGAGCGAGTTCAGGGCCGGAAGGCCGGTGACGGTCATGCCGATGGAGGCGAAGTTCTCCGGGTTGGACATGTCGAAGCCTTTTCGCGGGTAGATCATGTGCCTGCTGTAGACGTTCGGGTCGCCTGTGATCTGGGTGATGTAGCAGCCCTTGATGTTCCATGCCGGATCGGTGTGCGGGGTCATCTGCCACTCCAGGTGCGTCTCGACGCGTGAGACACCGTCGACGATGCCCTGGTACTTGATGTAGTTGGCGCCGAGCGACCCCTTGGGCAGGTGATACCAGCCCAGGTCGACGTCCTTGGTGCATGCGCCGAGCTCGTAGCTGAACTTGACCTCGTCGAGAACGAGCCCGAACGCATCGGCCATCAAGTGGACCGAGTCGGCGAACACAGCGGTGTACTTGTGGAGCGAGTCCGGAATGGTCGGGTCGTCGGCCGGCCGGCCGTAGCCGACGGCCTTCCAGGTGTCGACCGAGTGGTGACAGGACACGTCGACCGATTCGATGACGGTGACGTTCTCGATGTCGGCGACGTCGGCGGAGTGGACGATGCCGAGGATCTGGCATAGCCCGGGGTTCATGCCGGTCCCGTAGAAGGTGGCGTTGCCGCGCTCGCACGCTGCGGCAATGACCTCGCTGACCTTCCTGCCCGACGGGTGGGGATGGTTGGTGTCGCGGTGGTGGCCGGTGATCCAGTCGGCAGTGGTGACGATGTTGATCCCGGCTTCGAGGACCTTTTCGTACAGGTCCTCGTCGGGAAACACTCCGTGGAAGGTGAGTACGTCCGGGTGTGCCGCGATGATGTCCTCGACCGAGCCGGTGGCGATCACTCCGATCGGATCGAGGCCGACGATCTCCCCGGCGTCGCGGCCGATCTTGTCCGGCGAATAGCAGTGCAGGCCGACCAACTCCAGATCCGGGTGGTTCCGGATACGGCCGATCATTTCCGTGCCCAGGTTTCCGGTGGCGACCTGGAACACGCGAATCTTGTTGTCGGTGCTCATCGCTGCTGATGCCCTTCTGTCGGGTTGGCGAACTGAAGACGGTGCTCGCTGTCGGGATAGAACTGCGTCGCCCACTCGCGAAGCGCCTTGAATCCCTGGTATTCCTTCTGCGACAAAGCCGGTGGGTCGGAGTAGCGCTGGTGTGCCCAGATGTGAATGTCGGCCTCGAACTGTTCGATCACGAACCTGGCCATCGTCTTGCCGTACTCGGTGATCTCGGGGCCGTCTTCACCGTGCCTGCGTCCGATCCAGACGGTGAAACGCACGTCGGAGGTGTGCTCGTCGACCGGTGTCACCGCCGGCATGGTGCGATTGTCGACCATTCCCCAGCTCTTGGTGATCGAGCAGCCGAGCCCCGCATTGATGGATTCCACGCCGCTGGTGGCCTCTTCGAGGGTCGCGCCTTCGTCGAAGGCGATGGTGAAATCGACGTAGGAGACGGGGCCGGAGAAGTCGTGGCGGGTGAACTCCGGCATGAACGGCGTCTTGTGGACGAACTTGAAGTGCGCGAAATCCACCCCGTTCTCCATGATGTACTGCGGGTGAATCTCCAGCTGCTCGCGGAACAATGTGGCGGAGGGGAAGGGCTGGTGGTAGTCCGCGGCCGTCTTGTCGTCCCCGAAGGCCTCGAACATGTCGGGGACCTCGAAGTGCGGAGGCCGGCCGTCGATGTCGTACCAGATCCACACCGCCGCATTGCGTTCGACGACCGGATAGCTGCGGATGCGGCGACCCTTGTTCGGTGCATTCTCGTACGGGATGCACACATTGCGGCCCTCACGGTTCCATTCCCATCCGTGGAACGGACACACGAGACTCTCGCCTTCGACGTGCCCGCCGTACCCGAGGTGGGCACCGAGGTGCTCGCAGTACGCGTCGAACACGGCAACGGTGCCCGATGTCGATCGCCACGCGACCATCTCCCGGCCGAAGTACTTCATCTTGCGCACATCACCGACTCGGATCTCGGCCGACCAGGCGACCTGGAACCAGCCGGTGGGCTCCATCGACAACGGCGTGTGCGCCATACGAGAACTCCTCCACCATCGTGGGGTCGTGAGCCGAATTGCCGCCGGGGCTTCGAGAGCGGTCCGCGACCGACGACACGCAGAAGGGTAGAACCCTCTGTGAAACAATACAAGAGGGTTCTTTGAAATCTTTGGGAGCGCGTTACCATGAGCCGATGTCGGAGGTAGCAGCCGCACCGGGTCGCCGCGTGAACAAACGCGGGGCGGCCACGCGCGAGAGCATGATCAAGGCGGCGATCTCGTCGCTGGCCAGCGGCGACCCCGCCGCGGTGTCGGGAAACCGCATCGCCCGGGATATTGGCGCGACCTGGGGTGTGGTGAAGTACCAGTTCGGCGACATCGACGGCCTGTGGGCTGCGGTGCTGAGGCACACCGCAGAGCAGCGCGGTGACCTCCCCGCGAGCGCAAAACCCGATGGACCTGTGCGCGAGCGAGTCGCCGCGCTGATCGATGCCATGTATGTCGGTCTGCGTTCCCCGGAATCGCTTGCCATCGAGAATCTCCGGGCCGCCCTGCCGCGGGACACCGCCGAACTCGAACGCGCGTATCCGCTCACCGCGGCGGAGCTCGCGTCATGGAGGCCGAGCTGGGATCAGGCGTGCGAACGGGCCTTCGCCGGTCTCGGCATCGACAGGGTGCGGATCCGTCAGATCGCGGCCCTGCTCCCGGCGGCCATGCGAGGACTCGCCTCCGAACGCACATTGGGTACGTACGGAGACCTCGACGATGCTCGCGAGGGTTTGATCAACTCCATCGTCGCCTACTTCGAGAAGCCGTAGCGAAATCCCGCCGGCCCTCCGGAGCTGTCGTGGGGGCGCCCTCGCCGGCGGCCGCGGGCGACTCGAACGCGCGCCGCACTAGACTCTGCCGGTGCTCGACAGCGTCTCCGCCCCCTTCCGCGTCACCTCCGTCCGCTCGGCCCTGCGTTCGCCGCGGCGGCTGACCACGGAGGCCCTCGCCGGGCTCGTGACGGCGCTGGCCCTGATTCCCGAGGTGATCTCGTTCGCGGTGATCGCCGGGGTCGATCCCAAGGTGGCGCTGTACACCTCGTGCGTCATGGCGATGACGATCGCGTTCGTCGGCGGCAGGCCCGCGATGGTCTCTGCGGCCGCAGGCGCCACCGCGCTTGTGGTGGCGCCGCTCGTCGCGTCGCACGGCATCGATTACCTGATCGCGGCGGTGTGGCTGGCCGGCGGGCTGCAGATCCTGTTCGCCGTCGCCGGTCTCGCGCGGCTGGTGCGTTTCATTCCGCGGTCGGTGATGATCGGCTTCGTCAACGCTCTCGCGATCCTCATCTTCAGTGCCCAGCTGCGGCACCTGTTCGACGTGCCGTGGCTGGTGTATCCGCTCGTCGCCGCGGGGATCGCGATGGTGGTGTTCATCCCGAAGCTGACGAAGGCGGTGCCGGCGCCACTGATCGCGATCGTCGTCCTGACCGGGGTCGTCGCCCTGTTCCACATGGATGTGCCCGAGGTCGCCGACCAGGGTGAGCTCCCGTCGGGACTGCCGACGTGGATGATCCCGAACGTGCCCTGGACGTGGGACACGCTGACGATCGTCGCGCCGTTCGCCCTCGGCCTCGCCCTGGTCGGGTTGCTGGAGTCGCTGCTCACCGCGAAACTCGTCGACGACATCACCGACACGCCCTCGGACAAGACCCGCGAGTCCTGGGGGCAGGGTGTGGCGAACATGGCCGGCGCGCTCTTCGGCGGCATGGGCGGGTGCGCGATGATCGGCCAGACCATGGTCAACGTGAAGGAGGGCCGGGCCCGCACCCGCATCTCCACCTTCTTGGCCGGGGCGTTCCTGCTGGTGCTCTGCGTGACCGCAGGCGACGTCGTCGGCGCGATTCCGATGGCGGCGCTCGTCGCGGTGATGGTGGTGATCGCGGTGACCACCTTCGACTGGCGCAGCGTCGCCCCGCGCACCCTGCGGCTGATGCCGCGCAGCGAGACCCTGGTGATGGTGGTGACGGTCGTCGGCACCCTCGCGACCGAGAACCTCGCCGTCGGCGTCGTCCTCGGCGTGCTGACTGCGATGGTCGCCTTCGCGCGCCGGGTGGCGCACCTGACGGACATCGATGTCGCCGACGGCGAGGGCGAGCGGACCTACCGCGTGTCGGGCGAACTGTTCTGGGCGTCGAGCAACGACCTCGTGCACCGGTTCGACTACGCCGGCGACCCCGACTCGGTGGTGATCGACCTGTCCGAGGCCGACGTGTGGGACGCGTCCACCGTTGCCACCCTCGACGCGGTCTCGCACAAGTACGCCGCGCGCGGGAAGTCCGTGCGGATCGTCGGCTTGGACGGGGCGAGCCTGGACCGGCTCGAGCGGTTGTCCGGGCGGCTCTGACCGCTCGTCTCACGGATGTCACCGCTCGTCGCCGCGCGTATACGCGTGATTTGAACTCTCAACCGCTTGCGCGTTAGCCTGCAGTCACGCCGACTGCTACGCGGCGGTAACGATCTCGTCCGGGAAGGACCACGATGCGCGGCCATGCAGCAACTGTCACCACGACGCTGATGCGTGGCGGTTGTTGTCGAATGCACCGCCGCTGAGACGAGATCCCGCGCGCCGTCACATCGAGTGACCGTGCCGCCATCTTCCCGCGTGAAATTCCCACCGGGCACCGATTCGTCGCAGCGCAGTCATTGCCCGGTGCCCGTGGGGAAAGGACCAGTCCATGTCCGCCCGAACGCTCCCGATCATCGATCTGGAGAACCTCGACGTCGACGCGCTCCGCCAGGTCACGCACGAGATCGGCTTCTTCTACCTGACCGGTCACGGCATCGATCAGCATCTCACCGACGACCTGATCGCGTCGGCCCGTGAGTTCTTCGCGCTGCCCGAGGCGGACAAGCTGGAGATCGAGAACAGCAACTCGCCGCAGTTCCGCGGTTACACCCGGGTCGGCGGCGAGCGTACCCAGGGCTACATCGACTGGCGCGAGCAGCTCGACATCGGACCCGAGCGCGCCGCGGTGGACCCGATCGACCCCGCCCGCCCGTGGGACGTGCTGCACGGACCGAACCTGTGGCCGACCCGGGTTCCGCAGCTGCGTGACCTGGCGCTGGAGTGGATGACGCAGGCCCAGGACGCGGGCCTGCGGCTGATCCGGGGCTGGGCCGTCTCGCTCGGCGCCCCGGCGGACTTCTTCGACGCCGCGTTCGCCGACCCCGATCCGCTGCTGAAGATCGCCCGGTACCCCGGCCACGACGGCTCGGTCACCGACCAGGGCGTCGGCAGCCACAAGGACGTCGGAGCCCTGACCCTGCTGTACCCCGAACCCACCAGCGGCGGATTCCAGGTGGAGACCGGCACCCCGGACGGCGGGACCGCCTGGCTCGACGTCGACCCGATCCCCGGGCACTTCCTCGTCAACATCGGCGAGCTGCTCGAGGTCGCCACCGGCGGCTACCTCAAGGCCACCGTGCACCGGGTGCTGCCGCCTGCCGCGGGCACCGACCGCGTCTCGCTGCCGTTCTTCCTCAATCCCGGCTACGACCAGGCCCTCCCGGCCGTGCCGCTCTCGCCGGAGCTCGCGGCCGAGGCGGCCGGTGTCGGGCCGGACCAGCACGGCGGCACCCTGCACGCCCGGTACGGCCTCAACGCCCTCAAGTCGCGCCTGCGCGCGCATCCGAACGTCACCGAGCGGTACCACCGCGACCTGCTCGACCTGCCCGCCCTGCGCGGCTGACCCGTCACCACCCACCCGGAAGGTATCCCTCAATGTTCTTGCGCCGCACCGCTGTTCTCTCCGCAGCCGCCCTGCTCGCCGCGGGCCTGGCCGCCTGCTCGTCGGGTGGTGACGCCGAGACCCTGGTGGTCTCCGCCTCCAGCACGCCGCACGTGGAGATCCTCGAGCACATCGCCGACTCGGGCGTCCTCGGCGACGTCAAGCTCGACATCAAGCCGGTCACCGGCGAGATCGACCCCAACGAACTGCTCGTCGCGGGCGACGTTCAGGCCAACTACTTCCAGCACGCCCCGTACCTGGCGGACTGGCAGAAGCAGAAGGGTGTGAGCGACCTCGTCTCCGTCGCCGACGTCCACCTCGAGCCGATGGGCCTGTACTCGGAGAAGATCACCGCCGTCGACCAGCTGGCCGACGGGTCGACCATCGCCCTGCCCAAGGACACCACCAACTTCGCGCGTGGCCTCTACCTGCTCGAGTCCGCAGGCCTGATCCAGATGGACAAGCCGTTCGCCGACGCAGACCTGTCCGTCGTCACCCAGGCGAACATCAAGGCCAACCCGAAGAACCTGAAGTTCGTCGAGATCGAACGCTCCCAGATCGCCCGCAACCTCGGCGACCCGCAGATCACCGCCGCGGTCATCAACTCCAACTACGCGATCGAGGCGGGCCTGACCCCGGCGAAGGACGCGCTGCTCTCGGAGAAGGTCGAGGGCAACCCGTTCGCGAACCTGCTCGTGGTCCGCGCCGCCGACGAGAACGATCCCGGTGTGAAGGCACTCGCCGAGGCCCTCGTCTCGCCGGAGACCGCCACCTGGATCGAGGAGAACTACTCCGGTTCCGTCGTCCCGGTCCACCCCGCGAACTGATGATCACCGTCGAGAATCTGGTCAAGACCTTCCCCGCAGCCGGTGGCGCGGGGGAGGTCTCGGCCTTGCGTGGGATCGACCTGGAGATCGGCGAAGGCGAGATCTTCGGCATCGTCGGGCCGTCCGGTGCGGGCAAGTCGACGCTGCTGCGCTGCCTGAACCTCCTGGAACGGCCCACCAGCGGCCGCATCGTGTTGCGCGGTGACGACCTGTCCCGGCTCACCGGGGCCGGTCAGCGGCAGGCGCGCCGCCGCATCGGGACCGTGTTCCAGCAGTTCAACCTGCTGCACTCGAGGACCGTGCGCGCGAACATCGAGTTCCCGCTCGAACTGGCCGGGCTCGACCGCGCGCAGCGCCGGGCCCGCGCCGACGAGCTCATCGAGCTGGTCGGCCTCGCGGGCAGGGAGCAGTCGTTCCCGTCGCAGCTGTCCGGCGGGCAGCAGCAGCGGGTGGGCATCGCCCGCGCGCTCGCGTCCGAGCCCGACGTGCTGCTGTGCGACGAGGCCACCAGCGCGCTCGACCCCGAGACCACCGACCAGGTGCTCGACCTGCTCGCGGAACTGAACCGCACGATCGGCGTCACGGTCGTGCTCATCACCCACGAACTCGGCGTGCTGCGCCGCATCTGCACCTCCGCGGCGCGGCTCGAGGACGGGCGGATCGCCGAGTCCGGGAAGATCCTCGACCTGGTCGCCGACCCCGATTCGGCGCTGGGCGCGGCGATCCTGCCGGTCGGCGACGACCTGTCGGCGGGCGAGGGCGCCGACACCGCGCTGGTGACCACCATCGGCGACGACGCCCACGGCCCGTGGCTGGCGCAGCTGATCCGCAAACTCGACGCCGACATCGCCGTCGTCGGCGGCCGGGTCGAACCGGTCGCCGGCGTCACCGTCGGCCGGCTGCGGCTGCGGTTCGGGCCGGAAGTGGACCGCGCGGACGTCGAGGCGTTCGTCGACGCGCAGCCCAACGTCACCCTCGCGTGGGGTGCCGAGAGCGGGATCGAGGGGTTGACCGCATGAACAAGCTGTCCTGGCAGGATTCGTTGCCGGAGGTGTGGGACGCGACCCTCGAGACCCTGTACATGGTGTCGATCTCGTTCGTGCTCACCGTGATCGGCGGCATCGTGCTCGGTGTGGTGCTGCACGTGACGTCGCCGGGCGGTCTGTGGCCGCAGCGCGCGGTCAACTCGGTGCTCGGCGCAGTCGTCAACGTGTTCCGCTCGCTGCCGTTCCTGATCCTGATGATCGCCCTGATCGGTACCACGCGTCTGATCGTCGGCACCGCGATCGGCCCCACCGCCGCGATCGTGCCGCTGACGATCGGCGCGATTCCGTTCTACGCGCGCGTCGTCGAGGCGGCGCTGCGCGAGGTCCCGGTCGGACGGGTGGAGGCCGCCCAGGTGATGGGCGCGACCAACGGGCAGATCGTGCGCAAGGTGCTGCTGCCGGAATCACTGTCGGCGCTGATCGCCGGCGCGACCCTGACCGTGGTGCTGCTCGTCGGGTACTCGGCGATGGCCGGCGTGATCGGCGGCGGCGGCCTCGGCGACTTCGCGATCGTCTACGGCTACCAGCGGTTCAACACGCCGGTGCTGCTCGTCGCGGTCGTCGTGCTCGTGGTCGTGGTGCAGATCCTGCAGTCGATCGGTGACCGCGCCGTTCGGGCGCTGGACCACCGGCGCTGACGCGCGGTGCGTGATCTCACCCCGACCGGGGTGAGATCACGCACCGGTGGCGCGGCCGCTCAGGCGTTGCTCGGGATCCGTCCGGTGGTCGCGGTCGCGAGCACCGCCCGCAGTCCCGCCGTCACCTCGTCGGCGATCGCCTCCTCCGCCCCGTCCTCGAGGGCGTCGAGGATGCGGGAGACGATGACGGCCGGGTCCGATTTCGGAACGTCGAGGTGCGCGATCATCGGTGTGTCGGTGTAGGCGAGGTGGGCGCCGAGCACCTGGGTCCCCTGTCCCTCGAGCTCGAGCCGCAGCGCGTTCGTCAGTCCCCAGAAGGCGGCCTTGGACGGGCTGTAGGCCCCGGGCGTGGCCAGCCAGCTCAGGATCGAGTGCAGGTCGATCACCGCTCCTCCTCCGTTCCGCGCAAGAGTGGGGGCGAGGGCACGAACCAACTCGAGCGGCCCGAACACGTTGGTCTCGAACGTGTTCCGGATCTCGTCGATCGGTGAGGCGAGAAGCGAGGGGGCGCCGGTGATCCCGGCGTTGTTCACGATCACGTCCACGTCCGGTGCCGCGGCGGCGGCCGACCGGACCGACGCGGGGTCGGTGACGTCGAGGTGGATGGGGACGATCCGATCGTCGTGCCAGTCGTGATCGCGCCGCGCCGCGGCGTACACGCGGCGCGCCCCGCGGGCGAGGAACTGGCCGACGAATTCCCGGCCGAGGCCTCCGGTCGCGCCCGTCACGAGCACGGTGCGTCCTTCGATGTTCATGGTTTCCTCTCATCGGGTGACGGCCGGAGTCGGCCGCCGCGGTGGCTCCGCGGACGGGGGTGACCCCGCCCGCGGAGCGTGGGCTCACAGGCGTTCGATGATGGTTGCGTTCGCCAGTCCGCCTGCTTCGCACATGGTTTGGAGGCCGAAGCGTCCGCCGCGGTCACGGAGCGCGTGAACCATCGTGGTCATCAGACGTGCCCCGCTGGCGCCGAGCGGATGACCGAGCGCGATGGCGCCGCCGTTGACGTTGACCCTGCTCGGATCGGCGCCGGTCTCCTGCTCCCAGGCGAGCACGACCGAGGCGAACGCCTCGTTCACCTCGAACAGATCGATGTCGTCGACGGTGAGTCCCGCCCGGTCGAGCACCTTGCGGGTCGCGGGGACGACCGCGGTCAACATGTAGAGCGGATCGTCGCCGGCGACCGCGACGCTGTGGATCCGGGCGAGCGGTGTGAGTCCGAGTTGTCCGGCACGTTCGCTCGTCGTGATCAGCAGCGCGGCGCTGCCGTCGGTGACCTGGCTCGCGTTGCCCGCCGTGACGTTCCATCCGATCTGGGGGAACCTGCGGGCCATCGCCTCGTCGTAGTAGGCGGACCGCAGACCCGCCATGGTCTCGAGTGTGCTGCCGACCCGGATGCCCTCGTCGGTGCGGACCTCGCCGACGGCACCGATCTCGGCGTCGAACAGTCCGTTCTTGGTGGCCTCCGCCGCCTTGGCGTGGCTGGCGAGCGCGAACTCGTCCATCTGTGTGCGGGAGATGCCCCAGCGCGCGGCGATCAGTTCGGCACTGATGCCCTGCGGTACCAGACCCTCGGGGTAGCGCTCGGCGAAGGCGATTCCGCTCGGGTCCGTGGTCCCGAGCATGCTCGAGCCCATCGGCACCCGGCTCATGGATTCCACCCCGGTCGCGACGACGATGTCGTACGCGCCCGAGATCACTCCCTGTGCCGCGAAGTGGACCGCCTGCTGACTGCTGCCGCACTGCCGGTCGACCGTGGTGGCGGGTACCGATTCGGGGTACCCGGCCGCCAGCACCGCGCGGCGGGTCACGTTCGCGCCCTGCTCGCCGACCGTACTGACCACGCCGCCGATGACGTCGTCGATCAGGCTTGCGTCGACACCGCTGCGTCGGACCACCTCGCGGAGGCTGTGGGCCATCAGGTCCACGGGGTGTACGTCGTGCAGCACACCCGTCGCCCTGCCTCGGCCCAGGGGAGTGCGGACGGCCTCGACGATCACTGCGTCCCTCATCGTGTGTCCTTCTCGCTCGTGAGCGCCCGGTCGGGTCCTGACGCTCGGTCCACCAGTGCAAACCATCTAGCTATGCAAAACCATACCCAGATCGGGCGGAGTCTGGCTATGGTTTTCGTAAGTCAGTAGTCTGGGGGCATGGCGATGAAGCTGCAGGGACCCCTCGCGGACCGCTCGGCATGGGAGGCGGGCGATCGCTGCTCGATCAAGCGGGCCATGGACGTCGTCGGGACCCGCTCGGCGATGCTGCTGCTGCGCGAGGCGTACTACGGCACCACGCGCTTCGACGACTTCGCCCAGCGGGTGGGGATCACGGACGCCGTCGCGTCGGCCAGGTTGAAGGACCTGGTGCAGGCGGGATTGCTGGCCAAGAGTCCCTACCGCGAGCCCGGGCAGCGCACCCGCTACGAGTACGTGCTCACCGACATGGGCCGGGATCTGCTGCCTGCGGTGATCGCGCTCATGCAGTGGGGCGACAAGTACCTGCAGGACGGCCGCGGGCCGCTGCAGCTCGTCGAGGACGAGACCGGCGAGCCGATCAGCGTGGAGGTGCGCAGCACCGCAGGTAACGAGGTCGACCTCGACGACATCCGGGTACGGGTCAGCGGCGCCGCGGCGCGTGGGTTCGCGGAAAGTGTGTGATTCCTCCCGGAACCCGGGAGGAATCACACACTTTCAGCTCAGGCCGAGGAGGGCGTTCTCGACGACCTCGGTCAGGGCGGGATGGATCCAGTACTGGCCCAGCGCCATCTCCCGGGCGGGCAGGCCGAAGCTCATTGCCTGGATCAACGGCTGGATCACGGTCGACGCCTGTGCGCCGATGACGTGCGCGCCCACCAGTTGCCCGGTGCCGCGGTCGGCGATCACCTTGCACAGGCCCTCGTCGTCCTCCATCGCCCAGCCGTAGGCAACGTCGGCGTACCGCTGCACCTTCACCGAGACGTCCAGGCCCCGCTCGCGGGCCTGTTCCTCGGTGAGCCCGACAGAGGCAATCTGCGGATCGGTGAACACCGCCGACGGGACGAACCGGTGGTCGGTCCGCACCAGGTCGGCGCCCTCGCTCCAGGCGTCGCGCAGCAGATTCGCCTGCACCACCCGGGCCTCGTGGTTGGCGACATGCTTGAGCTGGTGCGGTGACGACACGTCGCCGAGCGCGAACACACCCTCCGCGGTGGTGCGCTGGAACTCGTCGACGGTCACCCGGCCGAGGGCGTCCACCTCGATGCCGGCGGTCTCGGCGCCGAGCCGGTCGCCGTTCGGGGTGCGACCGGTCGCGACGAGCAGGGTGTCGCCTGCGACGACGGTGCCGTCCGCGAGCACGACCTCCACGGCGCCCTCGCGGCCCCGCACCTCGACGGCCGGATTGCCCAGGTGCACATCCCATTTGCCGCGCGCGAGGTCGGTGAACCGCTGGGAGACGTCCGCGTCGAGGTCGCGCAGCAGACGCTCGCCGCGCCCGATGATCGACACCCGGCTGCCGAGGGCCGAGAACACGTGCGCGAACTCGGATGCGATGAATCCGCTGCCGAGAATCACCAGGTGCCCCGGGAGTTCGGGCAGCCGCATGATGTCGTCGTTGGTGACGTACGGGACGCCGCTGCGGGCGACCTCGTCGGGGATGATCGGCCGCGACCCGGCCGCGATCACGACCTGGTCCGCGGTGATCACCTCGCCGGTGCCGGTGCTGATCGTCCGCGGACCCGTGAAGGTGGCGTAGCCGGAGAACAGCGTGGTGTTCGGGTTCTCGTCGCGGCGGTAGCGTTCGCCGCCCGCCGAGATGGGGTCGATCCGGTCGAAGACCCGGCCCACGATGTCGGGCCAGCGCACCTTGTCGACGTGGGCGTCGACGCCGTACCGGGCGGCGTCGCGCACGGTACGGGCGACCTCGGCTGCGTAGACGAACATCTTCGTCGGGATGCACCCCACGTTCAGGCAGGTGCCGCCGAAGGTGCCGCCTTCGCAGATCGCGACCTTCAGGTCCGCGAACCTCTCGTCGAGAATGGTGTTGCCGGAACCGGATCCGATGATCGCCAGGTCGAAGTGCGTCACGTGCCCTGTCCTTCCGAGATGCCCTGTCCCTCCGGGACGCCCTGCGCTTCGAGCCAGCCCAGCCACTGGTCCACCTCGTCGAACGCCTGCTTGCGCGGCACCTCCCGGGACAGGAACACGTCGTGCCGGGCTCCCTCGATCGGGACGATCGTGGTGCGGTCGCCGAGGCATCCGGCCCAGCGCGCGATCTGCTTGACGTCGAGCACCAGGTCCGCGACCTCCGACTTCTCGGTGTACCGCATCGAGTAGTGGGTCGACTTCGACCGCAGGATCAGCGACGGCACCCCGATGTCGAGCCCGTGGTGCAGATGGGCCTGCGCCCGCCGGACCGCGCGCAGCCATCCGAACGTGACCCCGAAGCCGCGCAACGGCTTCCACTCGAGGTCGTAGTCCCACTCGCCGCCGTGACTGCGGTGCAGGGTGCGGCCGTACACGTCGATCGGCGGTTGCTTGAGTTCGAGCCTGTCCTTGAGTCGTCCGACGGTCCGGATCGCGACCGTGCCCGCGCTGCGCACGTACGACGGGCCCTGCAGGTCGAACCACGGGCTGTTGAGGATCAGGCCGGCGATGCCGGCGCCGGTGCTGCCGCCGGGGCGGCGGTTCACCCGGTCCAGCCACAGCGGCAGGATCAGGCCGCCCGTCGAGTGCCCGGTCAACAACACCGAACCGCCGTGCGTCTGCTCGCGGACCGTCTCCAGCGCCCAGTCCAGCTCGGCGTCGTACAGTGCGAGATCCGTCACGAAATGCGGGGTCTGGTCCGGGCGTCGTGACCGGCCGCACTTGCGCAGATCGAGTGCGTAGAAGTCGTAGCCGCGGTCGTGGAAGTGCTCGGCGACGTGCGTCTGGAAGAAGTAGTCGGTGAATCCGTGCAGGTAGAGCACGGCGCGACGGCGTGGGGTCGCGCCCGCCGGGCGGTACCGGACCAGCGTCGCGACCACCTCGCCCTCGCCGTCGGGGTCGTCGCCGAGGGGCAGAGTCGTCTGTTCGTAGCCGTCACCGAGGAGGTCCGGCACCCAGGTAGTCACAAATCACAATCGTAATGGTCGTTCGTGACCGGCCGGGGGCGCACAATTGAGGCGAGGTAAACCCTGCTCATACGCGCAGGTAACCTATGCGCGGGCAGTCGGCGCGACTGCCGCTGCCAATGGACAAGGAAGTCGATTCTCCAGTGTCAGACAACACCGCGGTACAGACCAAGACCGATGTAGTTCTCGTGGGTGCGGGCATCATGAGTGCCACGCTCGGAGCGCTCCTCCGGCAGCTGCAGCCGGACTGGTCGATCAGCGTGTTCGAGCGACTCGACGCCGCCGCTGCCGAGAGCAGCGACCCGTGGAACAACGCCGGCACCGGACACTCGGCGCTGTGCGAGCTCAACTACACGCCTGCGAACAAGGACGGCTCGGTGGACATCACCAAGGCCGTCAACGTCAACGAGCAGTTCCAGGTCTCGCGCCAGTTCTGGTCGTACGCGATCGAGGCCGGCATCCTGACCGAGCCCAAGGAGTTCATCAACCCGATCCCGCACGTGAGCTTCGTGCACGGGGCTGAGAACGTGAAGTACCTGCGGGCCCGCTACGACGCCCTCGCCGGCCACCCGCTGTTCGCGGGCATGGAGTACACCGAGCGCCCGGACGAGTTCACCAAGCGGCTGCCGCTGATGGCCAATGGTCGTGACTTCTCCGACCCCGTCGCCCTGAACTGGACCGAGGGTGGCACCGACGTCGACTTCGGCGCCCTCACCAAGCAGCTCCTCGGCAACATCGGCGCGACCGGCGGCAGCGTGTACTTCGGTCACGACGTGCGAAACATCACCAAGCAGTCCGACGGCAGCTGGACGCTCAAGGTGGTCAACCAGCGGACCGGCGACAAGAAGACCGTGAACGCGAAGTTCGTGTTCGTCGGCGCCGGCGGCGGAGCGCTGCACCTGCTGCAGAAGTCCGGCATCGCCGAGGCCAAGGGCTTCGGTGGCTTCCCGGTCTCCGGCGAGTTCCTGCGCTGCACCAACCCCGAGCTCATCGACCAGCACAACGCCAAGGTCTACGGCAAGGCCGCCGTCGGTGCGCCGCCGATGTCGGTCCCGCACCTCGACACCCGTGTCATCGGTGGCAAGAAGGGCCTGCTGTTCGGCCCGTACGCAGGCTGGTCCCCGAAGTTCCTCAAGAACGGCAAGGTCACCGACCTGCCCGGCTCGATCAAGCCGAACAACCTGATGTCCATGCTCGGCGTCGGCGTCACCGAGCTTGGCCTGACCAAGTACCTCATCGGTGAGCTGCTGCAGTCGGCCGACGACCGCATCGAGACCCTTCGCGAGTTCGTGCCGCGCGCGACCGGCGGCGACTGGGAACTGATCACCGCGGGCCAGCGCGTGCAGGTGATCCGCAAGAAGGGCAACGGTGGCGTGCTCGAGTTCGGCACCGCGGTCATCAACGCCGCCGACGGCACCATCGCGGGCCTGCTCGGTGCCTCGCCCGGTGCGTCGACCGCGGTCCCCGCGATGCTCGACGTCCTGCAGCGCTGCTTCGGTGACCGCTGGACCGCGTGGGAGCCGCAGCTCAAGCAGATGGTTCCGTCACTGGGCCTGAAGCTGTCGGACAACGAGTCCCTGTTCCGCGAGGTGTGGGACTGGAGCAACAAGGCCCTCGAGCTCGAGGCGCCCGCCGAGGTCGCCGCAGCCGCCTCGGCCTGATCCGTCGGATCCCCAACCGGCCGTCACCTGCCCGCCCGGGCCAGGTGGCGGCCGGTGTCGTCTCACCGGATAGAGTCGGCACCGAACATCGATGTTCTCCGCCGCGGGGAAGTCCTGTGTGAATCAGGCACGGTCCCGCCACTGTGACGGACGCAGGCCCATGAGCGCGTCCGAAGTCAGATCGCCGCGGCGGCGGAACCTTTCGTCCGACCCCCGGCGTGGAGACCGGGGAGTGAGGGGAGTGTCGCCGTGGCGCAACATGATTCGGCCGCCGTGCCGCAACAGGGTTCGGCTGCCGAGCCGGGCTTCCCGTTCAGTGCGATCGTCGGCCAGGACCAGCTGCGCCTGGCGTTGACCCTGTGCGCGGTCCATCCCGGCATCGGTGGCGTGCTGGTCCGCGGCGAGAAGGGCACCGCCAAGTCCACGGTGGTCCGCGCCCTCGCCGCACTGCTGCCCCCGACGTCCTCCGGCACCCCTGCCCGCCTGGTGGAGCTTCCGGTCGGTGCGACGGAGGACCGGGTCGTCGGGTCCCTCGACCTGGAGAAGGTGCTGCGCGACGGCGAGCGGGCGTTCCAGCCCGGGTTGCTGGCCGCCGCGCACGACGGCGTGCTCTACGTCGACGAGGTGAACCTCCTCCACGACCACCTCGTCGACGTGCTGCTCGACGCCGCCGCGATGGGCCGTGTCCATGTCGAACGCGACGGCGTCTCGCACTCCCATCCGGCGAAGTTCGTGCTGGTCGGCACCATGAACCCGGAGGAAGGGGAGCTGCGCCCGCAGCTGCTGGACCGGTTCGGTCTGGCCGTGGACGTCGCCGCCTCCCGCGACGTCGACGTCCGCATGCAGGTGATCCGTCGCCGACTCGACTTCGAGGCCGACCCGGCCGGGTTCGCCGCCCGGTACGCCGCCGCCGACGCAGACACCGCCGGCCGGATCGCCGCCGCACGCGGCGCGCTGGCCGAGGTCGCACTGCCCGACACCGAACTGCGCCGCATCGCGGCCCTGTGCGCGTCCTTCGACGTGGACGGCATGCGCGCCGACCTGGTCCTGGCGCGCACCGCCACCGCGCACGCCGCCTGGCGCGGCGCGACCGAGGTCGCCGAGCAGGATGTGCGGGTCGCCGCCGAACTGACGCTGCCGCACCGTCGTCGCCGCGACCCGTTCGACGAACCGGGCCTGGACCCGCAGCAGCTCGACGATGCGATGCGTGACGCCGACGAGCAGGCCCGGCAGCAACCCGATCCCGAACCCGACCCGGACCCGGACGGTCCCGGCGGCGGCGCCCCGCAGCCCGAGTCCGATGGCGGTGACCCCGCCCCGTCCGACCCGTCGCAGGCCGATGCCCCGGCCCCGCCCGGCCCCGGCACGGCCGGCGAACGCCCGGTGGGGGCGCCGTCCGCGCAGTTCCGGACTCGGCTGCTCACCGTCCCCGGAGTCGGCGAGGGCGCCCCGGGCCGGCGTTCGCGGTCGCGGTCACCGCGCGGTCGCACCGTGCGCGCCACCACCGAACCCGGGCGGGGCCTGCACCTGGTCGGCACCCTGTTCGCCGCAGCCGAGCACCAGGTGGCCCGTGGCCGCCGGGACGGCCGGATGCTGTTGGCGCCCGGCGACATCCGCGGTGCGCTCAAGGAAGGACGCGAGGGCAACCTGATCGTGTTCGTCGTCGACGCGTCCGGTTCGATGGCCGCGCGGGACCGGCTGTCCGCGGTCACCGGTGCGGTGGTGTCGCTGCTGCGCGACGCCTACCAGCGGCGGGACAAGGTCGCGGTGATCACGGTTCGCGGCGCGAGCGCGGAACTCGTGTTGCCGCCGACCTCCTCGGTCGACGTCGCGGTGCGCCGCCTGCACGCGCTGCGGACGGGTGGGAGAACCCCACTCGCGCAGGGCTTCCTGAAAGCCCGTGAGGTGGTGCTGCGGGAGCGGGTGCGTGACCCGCAGCGCCGCGCGATGGTCGTCGCGCTGACCGACGGCCGCGCCACCGGCGGCGCCGATCCGGTGCGGCGGGCGAAGGTCGCGGCCGGGTTGCTCGCGGACGTGTCGGTTGCCGCGGTGGTCGTCGACTGCGAATCCGGGATGGTGCGCCTCGGGCTGGCCGCGGAACTCGCGACGGCGTTGCGCGGCGCCTGCATCCGGCTCGCCGAACTGTCCGCGGAACAGGTCGCCGGCGTCGTCCGTGCAGCCGCCTGATCCCGCCACCCACCCGTGCAGCCGCCTGATCCCACCACCCACCCGGGCCGCAGACTGACCCGACTTCGCTTCCAGTAGAGGAGATTCCGTATGCCAAAGGGTGTCCCCGAGAACATTCCCGACGACGGCCTGACCACTCGGCAGCGCCGCAACGCCCCGGTCCTGGCCGTGCACACCGGCCCCGGTAAGGGCAAGTCCACCGCCGCGTTCGGGATGGCGCTGCGCGCCTGGAATCAGGGTTTCGACGTCGCCGTGTTCCAGTTCGTCAAGTCCGCGAAGTGGAAGGTCGGAGAGGAGGCCGCGTTCCGTGCCCTCGGTGACCTGCACGAGAGCACCGGGGTCGGTGGGCCGGTGCAGTGGAACAAGATGGGTGACGGCTGGTCGTGGACCCGCAAGAAGGGTGACGACGAGGATCATGCCCGCGTGGCGCTGGACGGTTGGCGAGAGGTGGCGCGCCGAATCGCGGCCGAGGAACACAAGTTCTACGTCCTCGACGAGTTCACCTACCCGCTCAAGTGGGGCTGGATCGACGTGGACGAGGTGGTCGACGTACTGGTCAACCGGCCCGGCGCCCAGCACGTCGTCATCACGGGCCGGGACGCGCCGCAGGCACTGATCGACGCCGCCGACCTGGTCACCGAGATGACGAAGGTCAAGCACCCGATGGACGCAGGCCGCAAGGGGCAGCGGGGCATCGAGTGGTGACGGAGCCGGTTGCGCCTGCCGTCGTCATCGCCGCGCCGGCGTCGGGCAGCGGAAAGACCACCATCGCAACGGGTTTGATCGGCGCTCTGAGGGCGGTGGGGGATCGGGTGGCGCCGTTCAAGGTGGGCCCGGACTACATCGACCCCGGCTACCACGGTCTCGCCGCAGGCCGGGTCGGACGCAACCTGGACCCGGTACTCGTCGGTGCCGATCGGATCGGGCCGCTCTACCGCCACGGCAGCGCGGGCTGCGACATCGCCGTCGTCGAGGGCGTGATGGGCCTGTTCGACGGCAAGATCGCCGACCCCGCCCCGGAAGGTGCCGCTGAGGGGTCCACCGCGCAGGTCGCCGGCCTGCTCGGAGCGCCGGTGGTCCTCGTGGTCGACGCCCGCGGGCACAGCCAGTCCCTGGCCGCGGTGCTGCACGGGTTCGCCACGTTCGACCGCGCGGTGCGGATCGGCGGGGTGATCCTGAACCGGGTCGGCAGCCCCCGGCACGAGCAGGTGCTGCGGCAGGCGTGCGAGAGGGTCGGTGTCCCGGTCCTCGGCGTGGTGCCGCGGCTCGCCGAGCTGGCGGTGCCGTCCCGTCACCTGGGGCTGGTCACCGCCGTCGAGCACGGCGGCGCCGCGACCGCCGCGGTGGACGCGATGACCGCGCTGATCGCCCGGCACGTCGACCTGGAGGGCGTGCGGGCGTTGGCGTCGGCGACGGTGACCGCTCCGGCCTGGGACCCGGAAGCGGAGGTCGGGTCGCCCGTCGCGGGCGGACCGGTGGTCGCGGTCGCCGGTGGCGCCGCGTTCACGTTCGGGTACGCCGAACACCGCGAACTGCTGGAGGCGGCCGGTGCCCGGGTGCAGCTGTTCGATCCGGCCCGCGACGCGTTGCCTGCCGGGACGTCGGCGCTGGTGCTGCCCGGCGGATTCCCGGAGGAACACGCGGCCGCGCTCGCGGCGAACACCGCGCTGCTGACCGCGGTGCGGGAGGCGGCCCGCCGCGGAATGCCGATCCACGCCGAGTGCGCGGGCCTGCTGTACCTGACCCGTGCGCTCGACGGACACCCGATGTCGCGGGTGATCGACGTCGAGGCCGGTTTCGGGTCGAGGCTCACGCTCGGCTACCGGGATGCGGTGTCGTTGGAGTCGTCGGTGCTGTTCGAGGCCGGGGAACGGGTCGTCGGGCACGAGTTCCACCGCACCGCGCTCGCCGCGCAGTCCGCCGAGGGCTGGGCGCCGGCATGGGGGTGGCGCGCGGGCGGGGCCGCGAGCCGAGAGGGCTTCGTCGGCGGGGGAGTGCACGCGTCGTATCTGCACACCCACCCGGCGGCGCATCCGGACGCGATCCGTCGATTCGTCTCTGCCGCACGAGAGTTCGAGTTGGCGAATGGGTGACCTGGTGGTCGGAGTCGGCCTGCGTGACGGGATCGGGCCGGAGACGGTGCTGGACGCGATCAGCGACATCGTCGACGATCCCGCCGAGCTGCACGCGCTGGCGACGCTCGACCGCAAGGCGGCCGAGTCCTCCGTGGCGACCGCCGCCGCGGAACTCGGTGTCCCGGTCCTCGGCTTCACCGCCGACGAACTGTCCGCGGTCTCGGTGCCCACCCCGTCCGATCGGGTCGCCGCGGAGGTCGGCACCCCCAGCGTCGCGGAGGCGGCCGCGGTGCTCGGCTCCGGCGGCGGCGACCTGCTCATACGCAAGCGTGCCCGCGATGGCGTCACCGTCGCGCTCGCCCGTACTGTTTGATAACCCGCTCCTGTGAGTCCTGCTGGTCCGCACAGGGGCCACAAGAACCCACAGGCGCGAAGCGCACAAAGGAGAAGTGCAGTGGCAGCAGACGAGACGAACTACCTCGTCGGTCTGAATCTGACCGGCCGCAAGGTGGTCGTGGTCGGTGGCGGCACCGTGGCCCAGCGCCGCCTCGGCCTGCTCGTCGCCTCCGGCGCGAAGGTGCACGTCATCGCCCGCGCCGTCACCCCCGCCGTCGAGGGCATGATCACCGGCGGGCAGATCACCGCCGACCTGCGCGACTACCTCGACGGCGACCTCGACGGCGCCTGGTATGCGATCGCCTGCACCGACGAACCGGACACCAACGCCGCGATCGTCGCCGAGGCAGAGCGTCGCCGCATCTTCTGCGTCCGAGCCGACAACGCCCGCGAGGGCACCGCCGTCACCCCGGCCAGCGCCTCGTTCGACGGTCTCGAGGTCGGTGTGCTCGCCGGCGGCGCGCACCGGCGTTCTGCCGCGGTCCGCACGGCGATCGTCGAGGCGCTGCAGGCAGGCACCCTGATCGACGACGAGCCGCACGCGCCCGGCGTCGCTCTGGTCGGCGGCGGCCCCGGCGACCCGGATCTGATCACCGTCCGCGGCCGGAGGCTGCTGGCGCGCGCCGACGTCGTCGTTGCCGACCGCCTGGCCCCACCGGAACTGCTCGCCGAGCTGGGACCGCAGGTCGAGGTGATCGACGCCGCGAAGATCCCGTACGGCCGCGCGATGGCGCAGGAGGCGATCAACACCGCGCTGATCGAGAACGCGAAGGCAGGCAAGTTCGTGGTCCGCCTCAAGGGCGGCGACCCGTACGTGTTCGGCCGCGGCTACGAGGAACTCGAGGCGTGCGCGGCGGCCGGGGTCCCGGTCACCGTCGTCCCCGGTATCACCAGCGCTATCTCGGTCCCGTCCGCGGCAGGCATCCCGGTCACCCACCGCGGCGTCACCCACGAGTTCGTCGTCGTCAGCGGGCACGTCGCACCCGACCATCCGGACTCGCTGACCGACTGGTCGGCGCTCGCGAAGCTGCGGGGCACCATCGTGATCCTGATGGGCGTCGAGCGGATCGAGAAGTTCGCCGCCGTGCTCGTCGAGGGTGGTCGTCCCGCCGAGACTCCGGTGACCGTGATCCAGGAGGGCACCACCCGGTCCCAGCGCGAGCTGCGGGCGGATCTGGCGACCGTCGCGGCGCGGGTTCGGGAAGAGGGGATCCGGCCTCCGGCGATCATCGTCGTCGGTCCGGTCGCCGGCTTCTCGGTAAACGATCGGTAACGTGGAATCCCGTGTCTGACTCTCGTGCCTCCGAAGCCGCCGTCGTGTCGCCCGGGAAGGCGGCCGCGACCAGCGTGATCGGGCTCGCGATCGTCGTGCTCAGCGGCCTGCAGATGATGGTCGTGCTTGACGGCACGGTCGCGAACCTGGCGTTGGCGCCGCTGCAGCAGGATCTCGGCCTGTCCGACAGCGGCCGCAACTGGGTGCTCACCTCGTACGCGCTGGCGTTCGGAGGTCTGATGCTGCTCGGTGGCCGGCTCGGGGACGCGTTCGGGCGCAAGAAGATGTTCATCGCCGGTGTGGCGGTGTTCACCGTCGCCTCGCTGGCGTGCGGGCTCGCGTTCAACGAGATCACGCTGGTGCTGGCGCGGTTCCTGCAGGGCGCAGGCGCGGCGGTGGCGTCACCGACCGCGCTCGCGCTCGTCGCGACCACATTCGCCGCAGGCCCGGCTCGCAACCAGGCGATCGCGATCTTCGCGGCGATGACCGGCATCGGGTCGATCGCCGGACTGATCATCGGCGGCGCGCTGACCGAGGTGTCGTGGCGACTGATCTTCCTGATCAACGTGCCGATCGGCCTGCTGATCGTGGCGTGCGCGTTCACCGCGCTGCGGGAGACGGCGAGCGAACGTCTCCCACTCGACGTCCCCGGCGCGGTGCTCGCCACCCTGGGCTGCACCGGGATCGTGTTCGCGATGAGCGAGGGCCCCGAGTTGGGCTGGACCAGCGCCGCGGTGATCGGGACCGCGATCGCGGGCATCGTGTTGCTGGTGGCGTTCCTGTTCGTCGAACGCCGGGCGGACAACCCGCTGCTGCCCTTCTCGCTCTTCCGGGACCGCAACCGGGTCGCCACGTTCGTCGCGATCTTCTTCGCCGGCGCGGTGATGTTCTGCGTCGCCGCCTACGTGGCCCTGTTCGTGCAGGACATCCTCGGCTACAGTCCGCTGCGCGCGGGCATGGCGTTCATCCCGTTCGCCTTCGGCCTCGGCGCCGCCGCCGCGATTGCATCGAAGCTGATCGTGCGGATCCAGCCGCGCTGGCTCGTCGTCGCCGGTGCCGTGATCATGGTCGTCGGTCTGCTGTACGGGTCGACGCTCGACGGGTCCGCGACGTACTGGGCCAACCTGTTCGTGCCCGTCATCGGCATCGGGTTCGGTGTCGGCCTCGCCGTGGTGCCGCTGCCGCTGTGCGCGATCGCCGGTGTCGGTTCGCACGAGATCGGACCGCTCGCCGCGATCGCCCAGGTCGCGCAGACCCTCGGCGGGCCGCTCGCGCTCGCGGTGGTCGGCGCGATGGCCACCTCACGGACCCTCTCGCTCGGCGGCGTGAAGGGCTCGGTGTCGGAGATGACCGCGGATCAGATCGTCGCCCTCGGCAACGGCTACACCTTCGCGCTGGTCGGCAGCGCCGTGTGCGCGGCCATCGCGGGCATCGCGGCCCTGTTCATCCGCTTCACCCCGCAGCAGGTCGCGCAGGCACAGGCCGCGGAGAAGGCGGCCCAGCAGGCCTGACGGCCGGTCTCCCCGCCGTCCGGTTCCCGATCGGACACGAGGCGCGCGACGCGGTAATTGCGTCGCGGAAGCGGCACCCCGCCCGTAATGTCCGATCGGTGCACTTCACACTGACCGCAACGGCGACCGCCGAGTTCCCGGACGCCTCGGATCTCGGCCACCTCCTGCACAAGCATCCCGATCGGGTCCAGACCTTCGAGTTGTCGGTGGGCACCGCGACCGTGCTGTACCCGGAGGTGTCCGCGTCGCGGTGCACCGTTGCGCTGCTCCTCGACATCGATCCGGCCGTGCCTCCGCGGGGCTCGTTCCGCGGCGGTACCGACGGATTCGCGCTGGGGCAGTACATCAACGACCGGCCCTATGCGGCGTCCTCGATGCTTGCGGTCGCGATCTCGAGGGTGTTCAAGTCGGCCGTCGCCGGGACGCTGAACTCCCGCCCGGAGCTTCCGCTCTCGCCGGTAGCGCTGACGATCACGGTTCCGGTGACGCCGGCGCGCGGTGGCGCCGACCTGCCCGCCCGGCTGTTCGGGCCGCTCGGCTGGGCGGTCACGGCGACGCCGGTGCCGCTGGACGAGACGATCCCGCGGTGGGGCGACTCGGACTACGTGAGCCTGATGTTGGAGGGCACGCTCCCGGTGTCCGAGGCGCTGCGGCATCTGTACGTCCTGCTGCCGGTGCTCGACGACGTCAAGCACTACTGGGTCGGCGAGGCCGAGGCCGACAAGCTGGTGCGGGTGGCGGGCGAATGGCTCGCCGACCACCCCGAGCACGAGCTGATCGCCGCCCGCTATCTGGCGCACCGGCGTGAGCTGGTGGCATCGGTGACCGACCGCCTCGCCGACGGGGGCGAGACCCCGGTCAGTGAACCGCGGGTGCCGAGCGCGAGTCTGGCGCAGCTGCGCCAGGAGGCGGTGCTGACGACGCTCGAGGACCTGGGTGCGTCCCGAGTGGTCGACGTCGGCTGCGGCGAGGGAAAGCTGCTGCGGGAGCTGCTCGCCCGGCCGGCGTTCACCGAGATCGTCGGTGTCGACGTCGGAGACGCGGCGCTGCGCAGGGCCGAACGGCGTCTCGGACTCGACGATCTGCCCGACCGGCAGCGGGCGCGGATCTCGGTGCTGCAGTCGTCGGCCACCTACCGGGACGCGCGGCTGCGCGGTTTCGACGCGGCCGTGCTGATGGAGGTCGTCGAGCACGTCGACGAGGACCGCCTGCCCGCGCTCGTCCGGTCGGTCTTCGCCGACATGCGGCCGCGGTTCGTGCTGGTGACCACCCCCAACGCCGAGTACAACGCGCTCTACCCGAACCTCGAACCCGGCGGCTTCCGCCATCCGGATCACCGGTTCGAGTTCACCCGAACGCAATTCGAGACCTGGGCCGCCGAGATCACGGACACGCACGGCTACGAGGTCCGCTTCACCGGGATCGGCGACCCCGACACCGCGCACGGCGCGCCGACCCAGATGGCGGTCTTCACGCGAAGGGAGGAGGCGTAAATGAGCGATCTGGAGATACCGGAGCGGAGCGACCTCGAGATACCGGAGCCGTCGCTGGTTGTCCTCGTCGGGATCAGCGGATCCGGCAAGTCGACGTTCGCGGCACGGCACTTCGGCCCCTACGAGGTGATCTCGAGCGATCACTGCCGGGGTCTCGTCAGCGACGACCCCAACTCGCAGGCGGCGACGGCCGACGCGTTCGAGGTGCTCGAGTTCATCGCGGCCAAGCGGCTGCGCGCGGGGAAGCTGACCGTCGTCGACGCGACGAGCGTCCAGCCGGCGGCCCGTCGCGCGCTGGTCGAGCTGGCCCGCTCGCAGGATCTGCTGGCAGTCGCGATCGTGCTGAACGTGCCGGAGCCGGTGTGCGCGGAGCGCAACGCCGCACGAGGAGAGCGCGCATTCGACCGGGCCGTCCTGCGCCGTCAGCACCAGCAACTCACCCGGTCCCTGCGCGGGCTCTCCCGCGAGGGCTTCCAGGTCGTCCACGTGCTCGACGGTGTCGACGCGGTGGACCGGGCGCGAATCGTTCGGCGACCGCTCCGGAGCGACCGCCGCGACCTGCGGGGCCCGTTCGACGTCGTCGGCGACATCCACGGCTGCCTCGGTGAACTCCAAACCCTGCTGACGACAATGGGATACGAGATCGTCCGGGACGAGTCGGGTCGGCCGGTGGATGCGCGCCCACCGGAGGGGCGGACGGCACTGTTCCTCGGCGACTACGTCGACCGCGGTCCCGACGCGCCGGGCGTGCTGCGCCTGGTGATGGGCATGGTCGCCGCCGGTCATGCACTGGCCCTTCCCGGCAACCACGAGAACAAACTGGTCAAGGCGCTGCGTGGACGTAAGGTCTCCGCCACCCACGGACTCGACCGGACCCTCGAGCAGCTCGGGAACGAGACCGAGGAGTTCCGCCGCCGGGTCGCGGAGTTCTGCGATGGGCTGGTCGCGCACCTCGTACTGGACGAGGGACGGCTCGTGGTGGCCCACGCCGGGCTCAAGGAGGAATACCACAACCGGGCGTCGGGCCGGGTGCGCAGCTTCGCCCTCTACGGCGAGACCACCGGCGAGACGGACGAATTCGGGCTGCCCGTGCGCTACCCGTGGGCGGAGGAGTATCGCGGGGACGCGATGGTGCTCTACGGGCACACGCCGGTGCCCGACGTGCGGTGGGTCAACAACACCGCGTGCCTGGACACCGGCTGCGTCTTCGGTGGTGCGCTCACCGCGCTGCGCTACCCGGAACGCGAGGTGGTTTCGGTTCCCGCGCAGCGCGAATGGTATCCGCCGATCCGGCCGTTGCATGTCGCCGACAGTGATCCGCAGGCTCTCGACATCGCGGATATCCTGGGAGTCGGGGGAGTGGAGACGTCGCTGCGCGGACGCGTCTCGGTGCGCCCGGAGAACGCGGCGGGTGCGCTCGAGGTGATGAGCCGCTGGGCGGCGGCGCCGCAGTGGCTGATGTACCTGCCTCCGACGATGGCGCCGTGTGCGACCTCGTCGCTGCCGGGCCTGCTCGAACATCCGGCCGAGGCCTTCGCCGCTTATCGAAAGGCGAAGGTGGACAGGGTGATCTGCGAGGAGAAGCACATGGGTTCGCGCGCCGTCGCGCTCGTGTGCCGTGACGCCGGGGTCGCCGCCGAGCGGTTCGGGGTGGGGGACGGACTGTCCGGGATGGTGCACACTCGAACGGGCAGGCGCATGTTCGCCCCGGAGCGGACCCAGCGACTGGTCGAGATGATCGCCGACGCCGTCACCGCGGCCGGACTGTGGGACGAACTCGGCACCGACTGGCTGCTACTCGACGCGGAGCTGCTGCCGTGGTCGGCGAAGTCGGAAGGCCTGCTGCGGTCGCAGTACGCGGCGGTGGGTGCGGCGGCCCGCACGGACCTGGTGGCGCGGGCGCAGGTGCTGGCGACGGCAGCGTCCCGCGGCCTCGACGTGGCCGCGCTGCAGTCGAGTGTCAACGGGCGCGCGGACGACGTGGCGCAGTACGTCGACGCGTACCGGCGCTACGTCTGGCCGACCGACGGGCTCGACGGCGTGCAGATCGCCCCGTTCCAGCTGCTGGCCACCGAAGGAACCGGATACGCCGACCGCGACCACGGCTGGCACCTCGCAGTCGCGGACCGCCTGGCCGAGGCGGCGCCGAACCTGTTCCGGACGACCCGCCGGATCATCGTCGACACCATCTCTCCGGAGTCCGAGGCGGCCGGTGTCGCCTGGTGGGAGGAGCTGACCGCGGCGGGCGGTGAGGGAATGGTGGTCAAGCCGTTCGCCAACCTGGTGCCCGGATCGCGGGTGCAGCCGGGCGTGAAGGTGCGGGGCCGGGAATACCTGCGGCTGATCTACGGGCCGCACTACACCGAGCCGGAGAACCTCGAACGACTCCGGAACCGGAGTCTCGGTCACAAGCAGTCGATGGCCCTGCGCGAGTACGCACTCGGCCTCGAAGCCGTCGACCGGCTGGTGAAGAAAGATCCGCTGTGGCGGATCCACCAGGCGGTGTTCGCTGTCCTCGCGTTGGAGTCCGAGCCGGTCGATCCCCGGCTGTGAGGCCGCCCGACCGGGCGGCCTCCCGATGAGCGGGAGGGAGTGAATTTTCGTGCGCGGCCCGGTGCGTAACATGCTTCATGAGCGAAAATGCATGGAGCAGAAACGAACTCGAGTCGGCATTCCAGACGTGGCTCACGACGGTGAATCGGGCCGGTTCGGGTGAGGGGAGCTGGCGGGACTTTCTCGAGCTGTTCACCGACGACGTCGTGTATCACGAGCAGATGGCGGGGGTCCTCGAGGGCAAGGAGGGCATCTGGGGTTGGGCCGAGCCCAGCCTGGTCCAGTTCCCCGGCTCGCACACGGTCGCCTTCCCCGAACACTTCCACGTCATCGACGAGGCGAGCGGTGTCATCGTCGCCAAGTGCGACAACGTGATGAGCGACCCGGGTGACGGATCTCGCTGGGCTGCACCGCACGTGAGCATCCTGACCTATGCCGGGAATGGCAAGTTCTCCCGGCAGGAGGACATCTACGACGTCACGAGCTTCCTTGATCTGATCAAGGCGTGGGGCAGACGCGCGATGGAACTGGGCACGTTCGATGCCGCTCAGCGCGGATGGTTCGAACAGGTCTATCCCGACTCGGTCCCGACGTCTGTGTCCGGCTGACAACCCCATCGCCTTGCGTGCCGCCCGCGACCGACAACGGTCGTGGGCGGCACGTGGATCTCGCGCAGGCGTCAGGCGTCGGTCGCGCTCTGTCCGGCGCGGCGTCCGAAGAAGCTGCCGTCACCGAGGGAGGCGCCGCTCGCGTAGCCACCGGCGCAGACGCCGGACGTGCAGCGACCGGCCGCGAACAGGCCCGGAAT
>NZ_JBSFRT010000060.1:0-29072 GCF_053589375.1 Rhodococcus sp. NPDC003348 | reverse complement strand
TTGAAGTGACCGAATCCCACATTCGGTCACTTCAAGTGACCGAATCCCACATTCGGTGAAAAGGGGTCTAGCAGGGGGCGGCCCGGGTCACCCGAGCCGGCGGAGGTCGGGATAGTTGGACAGCTCCCAGCCGCCGTCGACGACCAGGCTCGCGCCGGTGACATAGGTCGCGTCGTCGCTGGCCAGGTAGAGGCACGGCCCGGCGATCTCCTCCGGCGTGGCCGCCCGCGCCACCGGGATGCGTTCGAGGAACATCTCGCGCGCGGGCTCGTACGCCATCACCGGGGCGACCAGCGGCGTGTCGACCAGTCCCGGAAGCACTACGTTCACCCGGATTCCGTCGGGGGCCAGCTCGACCGCTGCCGTCTTGCTGAACATTTCCACGCCGGCCTTGCCCGTCGAGTAGGGGCTGCCCGCCGGCATCGGCACGTGGGCGTTGAGAGATGCGACGTTCACGATCGCGCCGCCGCGACCGCCTGCGCGAATGTGCCTGGCCTCGTGCTTGGTGCACAGGAACACGCCCTTCTGCACGAGGTCGACGGTGAAGTCCCAGTCCGCCTCGTCGAGGTCGACGATCGCACCGACTCGGGAGGCGCCTGCGACGTTGAACGCGAGGTCCACCCGGCCGAACCTCGACGCCGCGGCGGCGAGAGCGGATTCGACCTCCACCTCCACGGTCACATCGGCAGGGGTGGGCAGAAACGCGGTGCCGAAATCCTCCGCCATCCGCTCGAGGCGATCGGTCGCGAGGTCGATGCCCGCCACCGTCGCGCCCTCGGCGAGCAGCCGCGACGCGATCGCCTCGCCGATACCGGATGCTGCCCCGGTGACCACGGCGGTCCGCCCCGAAAATCGTCCACTGCTCACAGAATCGCCTCCCGCTCGGTTGTCACATGGTGTCGGATCATCGGGCGGCGCGCTCTCCGGCACGCAGGAACCGTCCGGTCCGTCGGCTGCCGAGGACGGTCGTCGGTTGTCCGTCCCGGACGACGCATTCGCCGCGGACGAACACCGCGGTCACTGCGTCGTTGTTCCGGTTCACCATCCTGGAGAGACCGTCGTACTCGGGGACCGGGCACTCGGCATAGGCGTCGAGCGAGGCGTCGAGATGCGTCGGGTCGATCACCACCACGTCGGCCCGGTCACCTTCGCGCAGGTGCCCGGCGTCGAGTCCGTACCAGTCGGCGAGCTCGCCTGTGAGCCGGTGCACCGCCTGCTCGACGGACATGAACGGTGTCCCCGCTTGCTCGGCGTCGCGGACGCGACGCAGCAGGCGGAGGCCGAAGTTGTAGAAGGCCATGTTGCGCAGGTGCGCGCCGGCATCGGAGAAGCCCAGCTGGATACCGGGATCAGAGGCGAACTTGTTGAGCACCTCCGGCCGGTGGTTCGAGATTGTGGTTCGCCACCGCACCTTGGTCCCGTACTCGACGACCAGGTCCAGGAAGGCGTCGACGGGATGGACCCCACCCCGGTCGACCCCGACCTGACCGAACGTCTTGCCGATCACCGACGGGTCCGGGCACTCGACGATCTCGGCGTCGAAGAAGTCGCGGTGCCACACCCGCGGTCCGTACTTCTTGTCGTAGTCCTTGCGGAACCGGCGGCGGTAGGACTCGTCGGCGAGCAGCGCGCTGCGCGCCTCCAGTTGGTTGGACAGGTCCAGCGCCGCGGCCCCGGACCCGAACTCCTCGAACACCGGCAGGTCGATACCGTCGGAGTACACCTCGAACGGCACGGGAAGGTGCTGCCACCGGAAGTCGCCCCGCAGCCCGTTGACTGCCCGCGCCATCGCCGGGAAGACCTGTGCGATCCCCGGTATCGCCTTCACGTCGGCGGCCGACAGGAGGCTCACCTTCAACGGGCGGCGGAAGAGCCCCACGCTGCTCAGCGCCAACGCGACCATGGACTGCGGGCGGCCCACGTCCGGGCCGGCCTGCAATGCCCGGCCCCGCCGCCGCAGGATCGAGGTGAGCCTACGACGTTCCTTCCGCGTCGAGTACGTGGACGGCAGCGTGCGGGACCGGCAGGTCTCGCCGTCGAGCTTGTCGAACAGCAGTTCCTGCGAGGACATGCCGATGAACCCGGCGTCGAGCGCTTCCTCGAGCTTGGCCGCCATCGCGTCGAGTTCGGCCGGAGTGGGCTTGACGTCCTTACGGGTCGCCCGGTCCAGGCCCATCTGCGCGGCACGGATGTCCGAATGGCCGATGAAGGAGGCCACGTTCGGGCCCAGCGGCAGCGCCTCGATCGCCTCGACGTACTCGTGCGCCGAGGTCCAGTTCTTGGACTCGGTGAGCGTCTCGACCACGAATTTGCGCGGGATGGCCTCGACGCGGCCGAACAGGTCGCCCGCGTCGGAGGGGCCGGCATGGACGGCCGACAGCGAGCACGACCCCAGGAAGATCGAGGTGACGCCGTGCCGCACCGACTCCGTGAGCCCCGGACTAAGGATGACCTCGACGTCGTAGTGGGTGTGGATGTCGACGATGCCCGGGATGACCCATTTCCCGGCGGCGTCGACCACCTGCGGACAGTCCGCCTCGTCGAGCGCGGCATCCGTGACGGCCGCGACCCGGCCGTCACGGATGCCGAGGTTGCGGGTCTCGGGTCGTGCGCCGGTGCCGTCGAACCACAGGCCGTTCTTGATGATGACGTCGTAGGTCATCGCAGACCACTCCATTCTCGTCGTGTGGTGGTTGCCGACCGGGGCTCCATCAGAGGACCACCTCGGTGCGCATCGTCTTGCCGGTTGCATTGCGGGGCAACGCAGTGGTGGTGATCCGCCAGCGGGCCGGAACCTTGAAGTAGGCCAGTCGTTCGGCCGCGAACTCGCGCAACTCGTCTTCGGTCACCGAGGCTCCGTCGCGGACCACGATCACCGCGGCGACCTCCTGGCCGAGGTCGGGGTGCGCCACCCCGATCACCGCGCACTCGAGGACCTCGGGGTGCTCGTCGAGGCACTGCTCGATCTCCACCGGGTAGATGTTCTCGCCTCCGCGCAGGATCAGGTCGGAGCGCCGTCCGGTCAGGCGGACCATGCCGTTCTCGAGGACGCCGAAGTCGCCGGTCCGCAGCCACCGGTCGGGGGTGATCGAGGCCGCGGTCGCGGTGTCGTCCTCCCAGTAGCCCAGCATCACGTAGGGGCTGCGGACACAGATCTCGCCCTCCACGCCGTCGGGAACCGGGTCGCCGAGCGGGTCCCGCACCTGCACGGTGACGCCGATGATCGGCCGCCCCAGTGTGCCCGGGAACGCCTGCAGGTCCATCGGCGTCGCGACGGACACCGCGGTGCTGCACTCGGTGAGCCCGTAGCTGTCCACCAGGGCGCCCCTGGCGAACGGCAGCTTCTCCCGCAGCCGCTGCTGGAACGCGGGGGAGGACGGCGCGGATGCCAGGGCGAACGCGGTCAGCGACGACAGGTCGTACCTGTCGAGCCCGTCGTGCTCGAGCAGCCGGTTCGCCATGGTGGGGACCGCGCCCCAGTTGCTGACCTTCTCGCGCTCGACCAGTCGCAGTACGCGGTCCACGTCGAACGAGCCCTGGTGGATCACGACGGCCCCGCCGGTGGCCAGTCGCGGGACGACCAGATTGTGCAGGCTGGCGATGTGGAACAGCGGCGAGGTCAGCAGGTACCGCAGGTCGCTCGGGCCGTCGCCGATCGGGGCGCCCGCGAACGCGGCGGCGAGCGCGTCGCTGTACCGGTGGTAGTCGATGACTGCAAGCAGGTTCCGGTGCGAGTGCACCGCACCCTTGGGGCGGCCGCTGGTCCCGCTGGTGTACAGGATCACGGCCGGGTCGTCCTCGGCCACCTCGGCGTGCGGGAGCTCGCCGCCGGCGAATTCCTCGATGAGCCGGGGAATGTCGCGCTCCATGGTCAGGACGGTGATCCGGAGGTCGAGTTCGCGGAGCAGTTCGGCGCGCTTGCTGTCGACGATCACCACGGTGGGCCGGGTGTGCGTGACCCCGTACTCGATCTCGCGTGGAGCCCACCAGGCGTTGAAGCCGACGGCGATCGCGCCGAGGGCCTGGGTGCCCCAGAACGACACAACCCACTCGGGTGTGTTGGCGGCGAGGATGCCGATGCGGTCACCCGGGTCGACGCCGTAGCGCTCGCGCAGCGCTCGCGCCAGCGCGTACGCGGCCCGGCCGTGCTCCGCGTAGCTCATGCGGCGATCCTCGGTGACCAGATAGTCGCGGTCACCGTGGGCGAGCGAGGCAGCGAGGACATCCCCGAGTGCGCGGTCCCGGTTCCTCATCACGGGGATCTCGGTGCCGAGAACATCCTCGGTGCCGAGTTCGAACCGTCCGCCCGGGCCCGTCAGCCCGGCCATCACGGATGCGATGTACGCCTGCGGGTCAACGGGTTTCGTCATTGTCGTTCCTTTCGATCACTGGGTTCACGTCAGGGGATGAGGACGGCACGACCACGAATCGTCCCCGCTTCGAGGCGGTCGAACGCGGTCCGGGCATCGGCGAGGTCGAACCTGTCGACCTCCACGGTCAGCCGGCCCGCCTGCGCCAGTGCGATCGAGTCGACGAGGTCGCTCCTGGTGCCGCCGTACGACTTCCGGACCGACGCGCCCCACGGCCAGCCGGGGCCACCGGACGGTTCGGCCGTCACTCCCGGGACCCCGCCGCCGAGGCCGACCATCCGGTAGGCGCCGTTGGGGGCCACCGACTCGACCGACATCCGTGCGGTGGCGTCGATCCCCACGAAGTCGAACACCGCATCCGCGCCGCGTCCCTCGGTGAGCTCGAGGATCTGACGGGCGGTGTCCGGCCCGGACTCGAGAGTGATGTCGGCGCCGCACCGCTTCGCGAGTTCGAGCTGCGTCGCGCCGACATCGACCGCGACGATCCGGGTGGCGCTCACCGCGCCGAGGATCTGCACGGCGACGTGCCCGAGCCCGCCGACGCCGATCACCACCGCGGTCGACCCGGGGCGCAGGTGGTCCCGGGCCCCACGGATCGCGTGGTAGCTGGTCAGCGCGGCGTCCGCCATCGGTGCCGCCTGCAGGAAGTCCAGGTCGCCGATCGGGACGAACGACCGGGCCGGGATCCGGACGTACTCGGCCATGCCGCCGTCCGGGCCGAGCCCGGGGCATGGCGGCATGGCGGTCCGGCCCGCGGCCAGGCAGACGTTCTCGTTGCCGCTGACGCACTCGCGGCAGACGCCGCACGACCAGCACAGGTAGACGATCCCGCGTTCGCCGGTGTGGCGGCCGTCCACCTCGCTGCCGACCGCTTCGATGGTGCCTGCGATCTCGTGCCCGAGGGTGAGCGGCTCCTCCCGCATCTTCACCGGGAAGTGCAGCAGGTGAAGGTCGGAGTGGCAGATCCCGGCCGCGCCGACCCGGATCAGCAGGTCCGACGGGCCGATCTCCGGAACCGGGACCTCCCGGATCTCGACCACGCCGGGATCGGTCAGTTGTAGTGCGCGCATCACGCCACCGCCTCGAAGGTCGCATTCAGGTAGGCGTCGGCACGGTCGGAACCGATGAGCCCCGGCGCCATCTTGTTCATCGCATACGCGAAGGTGATTCCCCGGTCGACGTCGTTGACGACGAACGACCCACCGACCCCGGCCCACCAGCAGACCTTGCCGTCGGGAACTGCGGGCGCCGTCTGTGCGTGCGGCAGTCCGTAACCGATCCCGAACCGCAGCGGCGTCATGATTCCCAGGTCCAGACCGTTGGACTGCTCCCGGAAGATCGCCTCGACGGTGTCCGGCGACAGCCAGGTCCGGCCGTCGAGGACGCCGCCGCCGGAGACGATCGACTGCAGTCGGGCGATCGATCGAGCGTTGCCGTGACCGTTGACGGCCCCGATCTCGGCCTGGCGCCACTGCGGGTCCGAGGTGCGCTCGTAGTCGAGCAGCGGGCAGGTGAGCGTCTTGACCAGGATGCTGTCCTGGTCGAGGGTCGCCATGTCGAACTCGAGCGCGGGCGGCGGCATCAGCGGCGCGATCCGGCCGAAATGCTCGGGGCCGGTACCGATGTGGAAGTCCGCGTCCAGTGGTCCGGCCAGTTCCTCGGCGAAGAACCGGCCCAGGGTGCGTCCGTCGATTCGCCTGACGACCTCGCCGATCAGGTGCCCGTAGTTGAGCGCGTGATAGCCGGACGCGGTGCCCGGCTCCCACCACGGGGCCTGCGCGGCCAGTCGGGCGGCGGCGGACTCGTGGTCGTAGACGTCCTCGAGTTCGATCGGCCGTTCCCAGCCGGACACACCGGAGGTGTGCGAGAGCAGGTGCCGGATCTCGATGTCCGCCTTGCCGTTCGCTCCGAACTCGGGCCAGTAGTGCGCGACCTTCTCGTTCAGGTCGAGAACGCCGCGGTCCACGAGCAGCAGCGCGCTGAGCGCGGTCATCGTCTTGGTGATCGAGAAGACGTTGACGATGGTGTCCCGCTGCCAGGCGGCTGTGCGGTCGATGTCGGTGTGACCGCCCCAGATGTCGACGACGGGTTCGCCGTCGACGGTCACGCAGATGGACGCCCCGAGCTCCTCGCCGGAGGCGAGCTGCAGCTCGAGTGCCTCGCGAACCGGCTCGAAGCCCTCCGCGCAGAGTCCCTGTGTCAGTGTCATCGAATCTCCTTATCAGGCGTTCTGCAGCGCGCGAGCGGGAACGGGCAACACGTTGCCGGCGGCCCGGGCGCGTTTGCCGCCGTCGGCGATTTCCTTCTTCAGGTTTCGCACGTAGGGGTCGAACTCGCACTGGATGGTGTGTCGCGGGGATTCGTAGTAGGGGCCGAGGTAGTACTTTTCGTCGGCGGAGAGGACGGACTGCATCTCGCTGGGCGACGGGGGCAGGTACTTGCCGGCGAGGTAGGCGGCGACGAGCTTGCTCTGCTGCTCGGCGAAGTTCACCAGGGTCGGCATCGGCTGCGCGAGGCCCATGAAGAACAGATTGTCGATGCCGGGCTTCATCATCCGCTTGAACAGCGGGAAGCGGTTCTCGCTGTCGGGCAACAGGTTCGGATCGGTGAAGAACGGGAAGCTGATGTGGTAGCCGGTCGCGCAGACGATCACGTCGACGTCCTCGGTGCTCCCGTCGGCGAAACGCACCTGCTTGCCCTCCAGCGCGGTGATGGCCGGCTTGAACGCGATGTCGCCCGAGCCCGCCTTGCCGAGGAACTCGCCGCTGGCGGACGGGTGCGCCTCGAAGGGCTGGTGGTCGGGCTTAGGCAGGCCGTAGCCCTCCATGGGGCCGAGGTTCTTGTTCAGGAAGCGTCGCTTGAGAGCGAGGCCGACGGGGCGGGGAATCCACGCGGGCATCGTCATCTTGTCGCCGGCCGTGCCCTTGAGGTACTTGGGCAGCACCCAGACGCCACGGCGCGCCGAGACCGTCAGTTTCTTGGCGAGGAACCGCTGGGAGAGTTCGGACGCGATGTCGAGGCCGGAGTTGCCCATCCCGACCACCACGACGTTCTTGCCGCGCATGTCGATCGGGTCGAACGGGTCGTTGTACTCGTGGCTGTGGATCAGCGTGCCGTCGAACTCGCCGGGGTAGTCCGGGGTCCGCGGATCCCAGTGGTGCCCGTTGCACACGATCAGCGCGTCGTAGGTGCGCGTCTCGCCGGTGGACAACGTGACGGTCCACAACCCGTCGTCTCCCCGTTCGGCGTGCTCGACGGAGGTGTTGAACGTGATCGTGTCCCGCAGGTCGAAGTGGGCGACGTAGTCCTTGAAGTACTGGAACAGCAGCGAATGGTGCGGGAAGTCGGGCCACTCGGCGGGGACCGGAAAGTCCTCGAACGCGAGCCGCCATTTGGAGGTGTCGATGTGCAGGCTCTGGTAGCAGGCCGACATTCCGTTGGGATTCTTGTAGTACCAGTTGCCGCCGACCTCGTCGGAGGCCTCGAAGCAGTCGTAGGGGATGCCGAAGTCCTTGAGCCGTTTCGCGGTCGTGATTCCGGACGGTCCTGCGCCGATGATGCAGACGCGAGGTAGCGGGGTGCTCTTCATGACGATGTTTCTCTCTGCGCGGGGTGGGCAGGCGCGGGATCGACGGTCGCGCCACCACCGTCGGAGGATGCTCGGTGAAGCCCAATCGGTGTGACATGCGCCATAGAACAGGTTTACTGACGGTGTGTCAAGTGACTAACGAAACGCACTGTGAATGTCGTTGCGTCGATTGAGTAGGTGCGGGGTAGTGTCAGCGTCATGGCGGACGTGGCGAGCAAGTCGACCGGTGCAGGGAAGGCGAGAAGGGGAACCCTGCGCGACGAGCAGAAGCGGGCAACCCGAGCGAGACTGCTCGACGCCGCGCGGTCGCACTTCGGCGCCCGGGGGTACGCGGCGGTCACCGTCGACGACATCGCCGCGGAGGTGGGTTGCAGCAGGGCGACCTTCTACCTGCACTTCCCGGGCAAGGTGGACGTCCTGCGCGCACTCAGCGAAGAGGGCACGGTGCCGAGCACACTGGCGATCTACCAGGATCTCGACCGCGTCCTCGACACCGGATCGCGCGAGGAGTTCACCGGCTGGATCACCCGGGCCATCGAGTGGTTCCGGGAGTACCGGGAGATGCTTCGGGCATGGGACGAGGCGACGGTGCTCGAACCCGAGTTCGCGGCGATCGCGAGGGACGGAATGCTGGCCCTGCCCAATGCAATGACGAACTACGTGGCGCGATGGCCCGAGTCGAGCCGTGACGAGGCGCGCCTGCGGGTCGAACTCCTGTCGACCCAGTTGGAGCGGTTCTTCACCCGCTGGGCGATGCAGGGGACGATCGACGTCTCGGCCGAGCGGGCCGCCGAGGTGCTCACCGACATCTGGTTCCCGGCCCTCTCGGCGCCCACTGCCGACTGACCGTTCCCGCTCGCCCGCCTCACCGCGGTTCACCACCGCCGTCCCGGCCTGAGAGTATGGGTCGGTGACTACCGGAGCTTGGATCGCCATCGCGGCCGTACTGGCCGTCCTCATCGTTGCACTCGTCGTCGGTACGGTGCTGTACCGCCGGCGGCAGGTCAGCCTGACGCCGAAGTCCGAACAGCCCGAGGCGCTCGGCGAAGCGAAGGACCGCTCCGGCGGGTACAAGTCGGCCGGCGGGTTCAATTTCAGCGAGGGCTCCACGGCAACTGCGCCCCCGAAGCCGCAGCCGGTCCCGGTCGAGCCCAAGATCGTCGAGAAGCCGCTGGTCGAAAAGCCCGCCGAGGCTCCCGTGGCCGAGCCGGAGGTTGCCGAGGAGCCGGTCGCCGAGCCGGAGGTCGCCGAGCCGGAGGTTGCCGAGCCGGAGGTTGCCGAGGTGTCGGTTGCCGAGCCGGAGGTTGCCGAGGAGCCGGTCGCCGAGCCGGAGGTTGCCGAGCCCGAGGTAGTCGAGAAGGTTGCCGAGCCGGAGGTCGCCGAGCCGCCGGTGGAGGCCCCGGCTGCTCCCGAGGTCGTCGCGCCCGAGCCCGAGGTCGCGCCGACGATCACCGCCCCCGCGCCGGAAGCTCCCGCGGCGCCCGCGATCGAGGAGATCGCGCCGACCGAGGGCCGTCTCGGCCGTCTGCGCGGCCGGCTGTCCCGCTCCCAGAATGCTGTCGGCAAGTCGCTGCTCGGCCTGCTCGGCGGCGGTGACCTCGACGAGGACTCCTGGGAGGAGATCGAGGACACGCTGATCATCGCGGACCTGGGCAGTGCGGTCACCGAGGAGGTCGTCGGCAAGCTGCGCGCGGAGATCGCGTCCGGCACGGTCAAGACGGAGGCTCAGGCCCGGGCGATGCTGCGCAAGGTTCTCGTCGACGCGCTGCACCCGGAGATGGACCGCTCCATCCGGGCGCTGCCGCACGACGCCACGCCCGGCGTGCTTCTGGTGGTCGGCGTCAACGGCACCGGCAAGACGACCAGCACGGGCAAGCTCGCCCGGGTGCTCGTCGCAGACGGACGCCGGGTGCTGCTCGGCGCCGCGGACACCTTCCGTGCCGCCGCCGCGGACCAGCTGCAGACGTGGGCGGAGCGGGTCGGTGCCGAGGTGGTCCGCGGCAAGGAGGGCGCCGATCCGGCCGCCATCGCCTTCGACTCGGTCACCAAGGGCATCGAGACCGGCGTCGACGTCGTCATCGTCGACACCGCGGGTCGCCTGCACACCAAGACCGGCCTGATGGACGAGCTCGGCAAGGTCAAGCGGGTCGTCGAGAAGCGGGCCAAGGTCGACGAGGTGCTGCTGGTCCTCGACTCCACGATCGGTCAGAACGGCCTGGTCCAGGCCCGGGTGTTCGCGGAGGTCGTCGACATCACCGGTGTGGTGCTCACCAAGCTGGACGGCACGGCCAAGGGCGGAATCGTCTTCCAGGTGCAGCACGAACTGGGCGTCCCGGTGAAGCTGGTCGGCCTCGGTGAGGGCGCCGACGACCTCGCCCCGTTCGAACCGGAGGCGTTCGTCGACGCGCTCCTCGGCTGACCGCCGCCCGTCCCGGACTCTGTTGTCGGCGGATTTCACGACGAAACCTGAAAGCAACAGAGTTCCGGGATGCGTTCACTTGCTCGAAACACCGGAGCGTCACAGCCGAAACACCAGGTGAGCAGTCTTCTCCTTAAGTCGAAAAGCCGCGAGCACGCGGGGCGACAGAAGGAGGAGGCACAAGGTGGAATTCCCGACTATCGGAGCGCCGGACGCCGGTGACACCGCGTGGATGCTGATGAGCGCCGCGCTGGTGTTGTTGATGACGCCGGGTCTCGCGTTCTTCTACGGCGGCATGGTTCGCGCGAAGAACGTCCTGAACATGATCATGATGAGCATCGGCGCGATGGGCGTCGTCGGTGTGCTCTGGGCCCTGTACGGCTACTCGATGGCCTTCGGTGACGACAAAGGCGGCCTGATCGGCGATCCGACCCAGTTCTTCGGACTCAAGGGTCTGTTCGGTGGCTCCTACCTCGCCGATGCCGAGACCGGCGCCGCCGCCGCGATCCCGCTCGTGGGCACCATTCCCGCGACGGTGTTCGTCGCCTTCCAGGCGATGTTCGCGATCATCACCGTCGCGCTGATCTCCGGCGCCGTCGCCGATCGCCTGCGGTTCGGTCCGTGGCTGCTGTTCGCCGGCCTGTGGGCGACGATCGTGTACTTCCCGGTCGCACACTGGGTGTTCTCCTTCGACGGTGTGACCGCCGAGACCGGTGGCTGGATCGCGAACAAGCTCAAGGCGATCGACTTCGCCGGTGGCACCGCGGTGCACATCAACGCCGGTATCGCCGGCCTGGTCCTGGCGCTGGTCCTCGGCAAGCGCCGCGGATGGCCGACCACCCCGTTCCGTCCTCACAACCTGCCGTTCGTCATGCTCGGTGCCGCCCTGCTGTGGTTCGGCTGGTTCGGTTTCAACGCCGGGTCCGCGGTGGGCTCGAACGGGATCGCCGGTGCCGCCTTCGTCACCACGCTCGTCGCGACCGCTGCCGCGATGCTGGCCTGGCTGCTCGTCGAGCGGATCCGTGACGGCCACGCGACCACCCTCGGTGGCGCGTCGGGCATCGTCGCCGGCCTCGTCGCGATCACCCCGTCCTGCTCCTCGGTCAACGTGCTCGGTGCCCTTGCCATCGGTGTCGTCGCCGGCGTGCTGTGTGCCCTCGCCGTCGGACTGAAGTACCGCTTCGGCTTCGACGACTCGCTCGATGTCGTCGGTGTGCACCTGGTCGGCGGCATCGTCGGCACCCTGATGGTCGGTTTCGTCGCCACGGCGGAGGCCCCGGCCGCGGTCGACGGCCTGTTCTACGGTGGTGGCTTCGACCAGCTGTGGCGTCAGGCGGTCGGTGCGGGCGCGGTCCTGCTGTACTCGCTCGTCGCCACGACCATCGTCGCGCTCATCGTGAAGTACACGATCGGTCTCCGGGCGAGTGACGAGGCCGAGGCCCGTGGTCTGGACGATACTGAGCACGCCGAAAATGCGTACGACTTCGTCGCTCTTGGTGGAGTCTCAGCAGGTTCGGCAATCTCGGCACCGGTGCGCACGTCCGTCAGGGAGGCATGAAAACAATGAAGCTCATCACCGCAATCGTCAAGCCGTTCACTCTCGAGGACGTCAAGACCGGGCTCGAGCAGGCAGGCGTGCTGGGCATGACCGTCAGCGAGGTCCAGGGCTACGGCCGCCAGAAGGGCCACACCGAGGTGTACCGCGGAGCGGAGTACTCGGTGGACTTCGTCCCGAAGGTCCGCGTCGAGGTCGTCGTCGACGACGGTGCAGTCGACAAGGTCGTCGAGGTGATCGTCGAGGCCGCACGCACCGGCAAGATCGGTGACGGCAAGGTCTGGGTGAGCCCCGTGGATTCCGTCGTCCGGGTTCGGACCGGCGAACGGGGTGCGGATGCAATCTGACCCGACTGGGTCCGCTTTCGGTGGCCCCGATCCCGTCGCACTGTCGGCGGGGTCGGGGCCACCCGCGTCTGCGGCCCACGAAGCACATGCGCACATCGTCGCCGCCGACGACCTGGCTCGGGCCCGGAAACAGCTGCTGGACCGAGGGCCCCGGTCGCGCCGGCTCGACGCGGCGACGTTGCGTCAGGCCATGGTCGAACTGCACGAGTTCTGGTTGACGACCAAGGGGACGGAACTCGGCATCACTCCGGACAGCGGGTTCGCGATCGTCGCGGTCGGGGGACTGGGACGGCGGGAGTTGCTGCCGTACTCGGATCTCGACCTGGTGCTGCTGCACGACGACATGGATGCCGACATCGTGTCCCAGGTGGCGGACTGCCTCTGGTATCCGCTGTGGGACGCGAACATCAAGCTCGACCACAGCGTGCGGACGGTGCCGCAGGCGCTGCAGGTGGCGTCCACGGACCTGACCGCGGCGATGGGCCTGCTCGAGGCCCGTCACATCGCCGGTGACGCGGAACTGACCAACCTGCTGATCGGTGGGGTGCGGCGGCAGTGGCGGACCGGAATCCGGTCGCGCTTCGACGAGCTGGTGGAGATGACGCAGGCACGGTGGTCGCGCAGCGGCGAGATCGCGCACCGCGCCGAACCGGACGTCAAGAACGGTCGCGGCGGCCTCCGGGACGTCCAGCTGCTCGACGCGTTGGCGATCGCGCAATTGACCGACGCCGCGACGAGCCTCGGTCCGGACGCCCCCGGCGGCGGTCTGGACGCCGCGCACGACCGGCTGCTCGACGTCCGAACCGAACTGCACCGGGTCGCGGGCCGGGGCCGGGACCCGGTGCGGGCACAGGACGCCGACGAAATCGGCGCCGCGCTGCGGATCGGCGACCGGTTCGATCTGGCTCGGACTCTGAGCGACTCCGCCCGCACCATCGGCTACTCGGTGGACGTCGGACTGCGCACCGCGGCCAACGGTCTGCCTCGGCGGGGACTGGCCCGACTGCGGCGGGTGCCGGTGCGCCGGCCCCTCGACGAGGGCGTCGTGCAGCACGCGGGGGAGGTGGTGCTCGCCCGCGACGCGAAACCGAACAAGGACCCGGGGCTGATCATGCGGGTCGCCGCGGCGGCCGCCCAGACCGGCATGCCGATCTCGTCGTCCACCCTGGGGCGGCTCTCCGACAGCGCCCCGGAGCTGCGGGAACCCTGGCCGAAGGAGGCGCTGGGCGACCTCCTGGTGCTGTTGGGTTCGGGTCCGCGGATGGCCGCGGTCATCGAGGCCCTGGACCGCACCGGCCTGTGGGGGCGGCTGCTGCCCGAGTGGGGCGCGGTGCGGGACCTGCCGCCGCGGGACGCGGTGCACACCTGGACCGTCGACCGGCACCTGGTCGAGACCGCGGTGCAGGTCGGGTCCTTCACCACCCGCGTCACCCGTCCCGACCTGCTGCTTCTGGGGGCGCTCCTGCACGACATCGGGAAGGGGCGCGGCGGCGACCACAGCGTGGTCGGTGCCGAGCTGGCCAACCAGATCGGCAACCGGCTCGGGCTGTGGCCATCCGATGTCGCGCTGCTCAGCGCGATGGTCCGGCACCACCTGCTGCTGCCGGACACGGCGACCCGACGCGACCTCGACGACCCCGCGACCGTGCAGATGGTCGCGGACGCGCTCGGACACGACTCGGTGCTGCTTGAGCTGCTGTACACGCTCGCCGAGGCGGATTCGCTGGCGACCGGTCCCGGCGTGTGGGGGGACTGGAAGGCGTCGCTGATCGGTGAACTGGTGCGGCGCTGCCGGCTGGTGATGGCCGGTGAGACGTTGCCGGAGCCGGACCCGGTCGACCCCGAGCACGCGGCGCTGGCCGAGACCGGGGGCGTGCACGTGATGCTGGCGCCCGCCGAGGGCCCGCACACGTACACGGTGACGGTGATCGCGCCGGACGTGCCCGGGCTGCTGTCCGATGCCGCCGGGGTGCTGGCCCTGCACTCGCTGCGGGTGTTGTCGGCCTCGGTCGGCAGTCATCAGGGATCGGCGGTCAACTCCTTCACCGTCTCGCCCCGGTTCGGGGCCCCGCCGCAGGCGGGGCTGCTGCGGCAGGAGTTGATCCGTGCCACCGCCGGGGAGCTGGACCTGGTGGCGATGCTGGCGGAGAAGGAACGGGTCGCCAACGAGGAGCAGGCGCTCGAGCTCGGCGTCGCGGGCGTGCCGGTGCAGTACGCGCAGGCGCCGCCGCGGATCATCTGGTTCGAGACGGCCGTCGACGGTCAGGTGATCGTCGAGCTGCGCACCGAGGACCGGCTGGGCCTGCTGTGCAGGCTCGCTGCCACCCTCGAACAGCACGGCGCGGACGTGCGGTGGGCGAAGGTCGCCACCCTGGGCAACGCGGTCGTGGACGCGTTCTGCCTGCACCTCGGCGAGGGCGACTCCCGGGTGACCCGGGAGGACCTGGAGACCGCGATCCTGGCGGTGGTGCCCGCACCGGCCCCGGCCAAGAAGGACGGGGAGGAGGGAAGCATGGCCGGCAGCGGCTAGTCTGGACGGAAGTGTCCGCGGACAGCCAGTCCAGACCGCCCCGTCTCACAGCCAGGAGCTCGATCGGTGTTCGAATCCCTTTCCGACAGGTTGACAGGTGCCCTCAAGGACCTGCGCGGCAAGGGCCGGCTGTCCGGCGCCGACATCGACGCAACGTGCAGGGAGATCAGGCTCGCCCTGCTCGAGGCCGATGTCGCGTTGCCGGTCGTCCGGTCCTTCATCGCCAGGATCAAGGAGCGCGCGAAGGGCGCCGAGGTCTCCGGTGCGCTGAACCCGGCCCAGCAGGTCGTCAAGATCGTCAACGAGGAACTGGTCGGGATCCTCGGTGGTGAGACGCGCCGGCTGCAGTTCGCAAAGACCCCTCCCACGGTGATCATGCTCGCCGGTCTGCAGGGTTCCGGTAAGACCACCCTCGCGGGCAAGCTCGCGTCGTGGCTGACCGGGCAGGGCCACACTCCGCTGCTGGTGGCGTGTGACCTGCAGCGTCCGGGTGCGGTCAACCAGCTTCAGATTGTCGGTGAGCGGGCCGGGGCCGCGGTGTTCGCACCGCACCCCGGCACCTCGATCGGCGGCGGGGAGAACGAGCTCGGCCAGTCCGCGGCCGACCCGGTCGACGTGGCCCGCCGCGGCGTCGAGGAGGCCCGCGCCAAGCACTTCGACGTGGTCATCGTCGACACCGCCGGTCGCCTCGGCATCGACGAGGAGCTGATGGCGCAGGCCGCAGGCATCCGCGACGCCGTGCAGCCCGACGAGGTCCTGTTCGTCCTCGACGCGATGACCGGTCAGGACGCCGTGCACACCGCCGAGGCGTTCCAGTCCGGCGTCGGGTTCACCGGCGTCGTCCTGACCAAGCTCGACGGTGACGCCCGCGGTGGCGCCGCGCTGAGCGTCCGCGAGATCACCGGCAAGCCGATCATGTTCGCGTCCACCGGCGAGAAGCTCGAGGACTTCGACGTCTTCCACCCGGACCGGATGTCGAGCCGGATCCTCGGCATGGGCGACGTGCTCACGCTGATCGAGCAGGCCGAGCAGGTCTTCGACGCCAAGCAGGCCGAGGCCGCCGCACAGAAGATCGGCTCCGGCGAACTCACCCTCGAGGACTTCCTCGAGCAGATGATGGCCGTCCGCAAGATGGGCCCGATCGGCAACCTGCTCGGCATGCTGCCCGGTGCCGGGCAGATGAAGGACGCCCTCGCCCAGGTCGACGACAAGCAGCTCGACCGAATCCAGGCGATCATCCGCGGCATGACCCCGGCCGAGCGCGCCAACCCGAAGATCATCAACGCGTCCCGCCGGCTGCGGATCGCGAACGGCTCGGGTGTCAAGGTTTCCGACGTCAACCAGTTGGTCGACCGGTTCTTCGAGGCCCGCAAGATGATGACGGCGATGGCCGGCCGGATGGGGATGCCGGGTGCCCGCACCCAGCGCTCCAAGAAGGGCAAGAAGGGCAAGAAGGGCGGCAAGGGCCCCACGCCGCCGAAGATCCGCGGAGGATTCCCGGGCATGCCGGGCGGATTCCCCGGTGGCTTCCCGGGCCTGCCCGCCGGGATGGACCTGTCGAAGATGCCGAAGGGCCTCGACGAGCTGCCGCCCGGCCTCGAGGGCCTCGACCTGTCCCAGCTCAAGCTGCCGAAGAAGTAGCCGGTGGCGCTCCGGCTGGCCGGCCGCGGCCTGCCAGACGAACAGGGTGTCGAGCTGTGGGTCGACGACGACGGCCTGATCTCCACCGACCCGATCCCGGGTGCACGGACGCTGACCGAGACCGGGTGGATTCTGCCGGGGCTCGTCGATGCGCACTGCCACGTCGGGATCCGGTACGGTGGCGGCCACGAGGACGAGAGCGGGCTGCTCGCGCAGGCCGAGACCGAGCGCGACTGCGGCGTCCTGCTGCTACGTGACGCGGGGTCCCCGGTGGACACCCGCATCGTCGACGGCCGGGACGACCTGCCCCGGATCATCCGGGCGGGCAGGCACCTTGCGCGCCCCAAGCGGTACATCCGTGGGCTGCCGATCGACCTCGAGGACGAGGCGCAGCTGCCTGGCGCGGTGACCGAGCAGGCGTTGCGCGGAGACGGCTGGGTCAAGCTCGTCGGCGACTGGATCGACCGCGAGGTCGGGGACCTGCGGCCGCTGTGGAGCGACGCGGTGCTCAAGGAGGCGATCGCCGCCGCGCACCGGGTCGGTGCCCGGGTGACCGCGCACGTCTTCGGTGAGGACGCGCTGCCCGGACTGATCGGTGCCGGCATCGACTGCATCGAGCACGGCACCGGGCTGACGGATGCCACGATCGAGATGATGGTCGAGCACGGCACCGCGCTGGTGCCGACGCTGGTCAACATCGCGACCTTCCCGGAAATCGCGGACTCGGCGGACCGGTTCCCGGTGTACGCCGCGCACATGCGCGACCTGCACGCGCGGGTGGGGGAGACGATCGGCGCCGCGCACGACGCCGGGATCCCGATCTACGCGGGCACCGACGCGGGCGGGTCCATCCGGCACGGCCGGATCGCCGACGAGGTCGCGGCACTGTCCGCCGTCGGGTTGGGGCCGACCAAGGCCCTCGGCGCCGCCTGCTGGGATGCCCGTCCCTGGCTCGGGCACCCCGGCCTCGACGCCGGCGCACCCGCGGACCTCGTTGTGTACGAACAGGATCCGCGTACCGGCCCCGGCGTGCTGTCGCAGCCGGACCTGGTGGTGCTGCGCGGGAAGGTCGTCACCCGGCGCGGCCGGTTCGCGTAGCGGGACCGGTTTCGGCAGGGCCGGTTCGCGTAGCGGGAGCGGTTTTCCGGTGGGGCCGGTGTCGGCTGCCGTGTGCCTCAGGGCAGCAGTCGTAGCGGGGGTTGATCGGAGGGGACGCCTTCGAGTGCTGCGAGCGTCTCGTCGGACGGCGGGGTGGCGAGGATGGCCACCAGGCCGTCGAGCAGTTGACTCACGTGCAGCGCATAGGGCGCGATGGGCAGTCCCAGGGTTCGGCGCCGGTGCCGGTCGGCGCACACGTGCAGGCACACCGACGAGACCTGGTTGATTCGGATGTCCCGCAGCGGTTGTGGGACGAAGTCCAGCATCGTGCGGAGGCGGTCGTAGTACGCGACTTCGGACCCGCGGTGGCTCGCGGGGAGATTCTCGAGTGGGTGTTCGTGCTGCGTCAACTTCTCGAGGAACGGCAGGTAGTAGCAGTTCTCGTCCTCGCCGAGTTCGATCAGTGGCAGCTGATGGGCTTCCACGGTGCCGCGGAGGTCGCCCGCCTGCACACGGGCTTCGAGAAGTGCGCGCCGTCTGGTGAGGTCGTCCACGCGGTTGAACAGGATGGCTTCGATCAGCCCTTCCTTGGTGCCGAAGTGGTACTGCACGGCCGATTTGTTCGCCATGCCCGCTTCCGTGCCGATACGCCGCAGTGGCACGCCGTCCAGTCCGTGGATCGCGAAGAGGCGCTCGGCAGTGAGCACCAGCTGCTGTTTGGCCGACAGGGCGACCGGTTCCGGCTTGGACATAACCCACATGAAACCACTCTGGACAACCTAAGTCTTAGGACTTAATCTTAATGCACACGAATTGAGAGTGGGTGTCCCGAATGAAAAGTCAAGTCGCCGAGGAGCTTCGGGGTGTGATGACCGTTGAGCCCGAACCGTCGGACACCCCGTTCGACGAGTTCAACCGGCGTTTCGTCTTCGGGCAGATCTGGTCACGCCCGGGCCTGAGTCGTCGCAACCGCCGATGGGTGACGCTGACCTGTGTCGGGGCGGCGGACGCGCCACGGCCGATCGACGATCACGTGTACGCGGCCCTCAACAGCGGCGACATGACCGTGGACGAGCTGCTGGAGTTCGTACTGCACTTCGCCGTGTACAACGGCTGGCCCAAGGCATCCCACCTGGAGGGTGTCGTGCGCAGGCAATGGGCACGCATCCAGCAGGACCGCGGCCTCGAACGCTCGCCCTTGCAGCCCATGGAGAACAGCACACTGGGGCAGGCCAACTGGGACGAGCGCATCGAGCGCGGCATCGAGGAGTTCGTCGACGTCAACCTGATCGACGCGCCGACACCCGACACCCCTTACATCCACGCCGGAATCCTCAACTTCGTCTTCGGCCACGTCTGGCAGCGCCCCGGCCTGACCCGCCGCGACCGCCGCTTCATCACCGTCGCGTCGGTTGCGGTGAACGACGCGATCACGCCGCTGCAGTCCCACGTGGGTTCGGCGTTGGAGTCCGGCGACATCACGAAACCGGAAATGGACGAGGTGGTCCTGCAATTCGCGGCCTACTCCGGTTTCGCCAAGGGGCAGGCCCTGCACAGCACCGCGAACGAGGCATGGGACCGAATCAGCCGCCGAGGCGCGCCGACATCCCGGGGCGTCACGAGTCGCAACCGATAGCCAGCCGATCCAACTCGAAACGGCACAGGTGCCGAGAAGGAGTCACAGAGCAATGCCCGGACTCGAAGGACGCGTCGCATTCATCACCGGAGCAGGTAGGGGACAGGGTCGAGCCCATGCGGTGCGACTCGCACGGGAAGGTGCCGACATCATCGGGATCGACATCTGCGAGAACGTGGCGTCGATGACCTATCCGAACTCGAGCGAGGCCGATCTGGAGGAGACCGTTCGCCTGGTCGAGAAGGAAGGCCGCACGATGGCCGGACTCAAGGCGGACGTCCGGGACTACGAACAACTCCAGAACGCCTTCGACGTGGGCCACGAGCAGTTCGGCCGCGTCGACATCGTCATCGCCAACGCGGGCATCATTCGGATGGGCCCCGAGTCGGAGGACTTCCTGGCCGACTGGAACGACGTGATCGACACCAACCTCACCGGCGTCTACCACACCGTCCGCGCCGCGCTGCCCGCCCTGCGCGCCGGTGGGCGCGGTGGCTCGATCGTCATCACCAGTTCCACCGCCGGGCTCAAGGCGTCCGCGTCGTTGAACGCGAGCGGGAACGCCTACGCCGCAGCCAAACGCGGTGTGGTCGCGTTGATGCAGGGTCTGGCCGCCGAACTGGCCCCGGAATGGATCCGGGTCAACACCATTCACCCGACCGGGGTGGCCAGCGGCATGACGATGAACGCCGCGATGGCCGCCCTGATGGAGGAGGCCGCGGCCGGCGGAGCGAACTCGATCTCCGGCATGCAGAACGCGCTGCCGCTGCAGATGATCGAGGCCGAGGACGTGGCCAACGCCGTCGCGTACCTGGTGTCCGACGAGGCGAGGTTCATCACCGGCATCCAGTGGCCGCTCGACGCCGGATTCATGATCCGGTGACCGGCCCGCGCGCTAGCGGACGCAGCCGTCCCCGCCGTCGCCGGCGCGGGCGGTGAAGCGGATCTCGCTGATGGACGTGACGTCGTTGAACGGGGCGGACCGCTCGCCTGCCCGGTTGGTGACCGGCTGACCGTCGACGGTGGCCAGCACGGTCAGTGTCGCGGTACGGGCAGTGGTGTCGACGGGCATCGTCTGGATGCCGCGGCGCGGCTCGACCTGCTGTTCGACGCTGCTGCCGTCGTCGAACGTCCACTTCACCCGGGTGACCTTGCGGTTCTGGGCGAACCGGTCGGAGCCGTCGGGATCGGTCTTGTCGTGGCCCGGGTCGATTCCGACGGTCGCCAGGTGGACCGAGCACGGGAAGCTGATCGCGAGGGTCTGCCCCTGCGTGCCCTTGCACCGCCAGGCGGTGGTGACGTCGCCGTCGATCGCGTTGGGGGCCTCGTAGGCGTGCGTGCGACCCGCCGAGTCCACGGCAGGCGGCAGGGGGGTGCAGGTGGGCAGGACCGCCGTCGGAGCGACGGCGACGGTGTCGGTGTCCGCGCCGAAGTCGAAGTCGTCCCCGGTGGCGAAGTCGCCGCCGCCGAGATCGCCGTTGTCGTCGGCAGCCGGCGCCGCGCTGCCCGTAACCGACGTCTCGTCGTCGCCGAGGGTCCGGTTGAGGAGATAGCCGCCACCGGCGAGCAGCGCGAGGACGGCGGCCGCCGCGGCCGCGACGGCCAGCCATCCGCGTACCGACAGCGGTGGGCGGGGCGGTTCGGGTGGGAGCGGGTTCGGCGGCTGCGGTGCGGGTGCGCTCTCGCTCATACGGTGTCGGCTTTCGTGGGTGTGGGCGCCTGGTCGGTGGACCCGGACGCCGGTGTGGGGAGGCGGCCGGGCGCGAGGAGCATCGTGCGGCGGGTCTGCACCAGCCCGACGTCGTAGGCGAGGGCGACGAACGCGGTGATCGCCTGCGCCACCGCCAGCGCGAGGATCGTGATCCCGGCCCAGCCGAGCCCGACGACGAGTTCGGTGTCGCGGGTGAGCCCGGAGACCAGATCGGTGGGTCGGGCGACGCCGACGATCACGATCAGCGCGAACGCGGCGAGCAGGGCACCGACCGTGGCGGCGGCCGTGGCGAGGGCGTGCAGGACCGGGGTGGCGCCGCGAACCTGCTTCAGACGGGGCAGTGTCGACAGTCCGGCGACCAGCCCGGAGAACAGCAGGCAGGCGACGACCAGCAGGCCCTGCGGCACGACGAAGGCACTCGCCGTCAGCTCGCCCGAGTCGGTCTGCACCCGAAGCAGCGGACCGAGCCCGGTCAGCAACGCGGCCAGGCCCAGCAGCAGCACCAGCCACGCCAGGGCGGTGGCACGTCCACGCTCGGGAACCGGAGGGCCGTCGGCGAAACTGGGGTACGGGTTCGCCGGAGGAGCCGTGACCGGCTCCGGTGGGGTGGGCGTGGGCGGCGTGGACGACAACGTCGAACCCCCTTCGAGACGTCGAACGAACCCGCAACGCGCGGCTGACCGGAGTCTAGGCAGCGACCCCGCCGAGGAGAGCGGTATCACCGGTGTTGGCGAGTCGCGGGGCGGCGGAACGGGCGATTCGCCCGTCGGCGTCCCCGTCTGGCAGAATGGACCGCTGTTCGCCCGTCTCCGGTTACGTACCGCGCGGCGGTCACGACACCCCCTCAAACGCAAAACCGGGTGCGCACGCCTTGCGCATCGCTGAATTGCGCCGTGACCATTCGAAAGGCTCCACCATGGCTGTCAAGATCAAGCTCACGCGGCTCGGCAAGATCCGCAACCCGCAGTACCGCATCATCGTCGCGGACTCTCGCACCCGCCGCAACGGCCGTGCGATCGAGACCATCGGCAAGTACCACCCGAAGGAAGAGCCGTCGCTGATCGAGATCGACTCGGAGCGCGCGCAGTACTGGCTCGGCGTCGGCGCCCAGCCCACCGAGCCGGTCGAGAACCTGCTCAAGATCACCGGTGACTGGCAGAAGTTCAAGGGCCTGCCGGGCACCGAGGGCACCCTCAAGACCAAGGAGGCCAAGCCCTCCAAGCTCGAGCTGTTCCAGGCCGCGCTCGCGCAGGCCGAGAACGAGCCGGTCGCCGAGGCCATCACCCCGAAGAAGAAGGCCGCCAAGAAGGACGCGGACGAGGCTGCTGCCGAGGCGCCCGCCGAGGCCGAGGCCGCCGCGGATTCCGAGGCTGCTGACAAGTGAGTGCCGTTGTCGCCGACGCCGTCGAACATCTCGTTCGCGGCATCGTCGCCAATCCCGACGACGTCCGGGTCGAGTTGATCACCGGGCGTCGCGGGCGCACCGTCGAGGTCCACGTCAATCCCGACGACCTCGGCAAGGTGATCGGCCGCGGTGGCCGTACCGCCACCGCACTGCGGACCCTCGTCACCGGCATCGGTGGCAAGGGGATCCGCGTCGACGTGATCGACACCGATCAGTAGATCGGTGGAACTCGTTGTCGGCCGTGTCGCCAAGTCACACGGCATCAGGGGCGAACTCGCCGTCGAGATCCGCACCGACGAGCCGGAGCTGCGCTTCGCCGTCGGTGCGGTCCTGCACGGCCGGAAGCCCCGTGATCGGAAACTGACCGATTACACGGTGGAAGCCGCCCGGGAGCACTCCGGGCGGCTTCTGCTGCGTCTGAAGGGCGTCGAGGACCGCACCGCGGCCGACGCGCTCCGTGGAACGCTGTTCCTCGTCGACACCACGGAGCTGCCGCCGTCCGAGGACCCGGACTCGTTCTACGACCACGAACTCGAGGGTCTCGAGGTCCGGCTGGGCGACGGGACCGTCGTCGGGACCGTGGTCGAGGTGCTGCACTCGGCGGCAGGGGAGCTGCTGTCCGTGCGGCCGGCCGGCGCCGTGCCGGATTCGTCGGCACCGCCGACCGCTCCCGAGTCCCAGGCACCGTCGGCGGGCGAAATCCTGATCCCGTTCGTCACCGCGATCGTCCCGGTCGTCGCTGTCGCCGACGGCTACGTCGAGATCGACCCGCCCGAAGGATTGCTGGACCCGGAGTAGCCGTGCGCCTCGACGTCATCACGATTTTCCCCGAGTACCTCGAACCGCTGCGAACGGCGTTGCTGGGCAAGGCCATCGACAAGGGTCTGGTGTCCGTCGGCGTGCGCAACCTGCGCGACTGGACGCACGACGTGCACAAGGCCGTCGACGACTCCCCGTACGGCGGCGGACCCGGCATGGTCATGAAGCCCACCATCTGGGGCGACGCGCTCGACGCGGTCTGCCCCGACGACGCCCTGCTCGTGGTCCCCACCCCGGCCGGGGTGCCCTTCACCCAGGCCACCGCCCAGCGCTGGTCGCGAGAGAAGCACCTGGTCTTCGCCTGCGGCCGGTACGAGGGCATCGACCAGCGCGTCTTCGACGACGCCGCCCGCCGCGTGCGCGTCGAGGAGGTGAGCATCGGCGACTACGTGCTCATCGGCGGCGAGGCCGCGGTGCTCGTCATGGCGGAGGCCGTGGTTCGGCTGATGCCCGGCGTGCTCGGCAATCAGCAGTCGCACGAAGAGGATTCGTTCTCCGACGGGCTCCTCGAAGGGCCCAGCTACACCCGGCCGGTCAGCTGGCGCGGACTCGACGTCCCCGAGGTGCTGCTGTCGGGCAACCACGCGAAGGTCGAGCAGTGGCGCCGGGAGCAGTCGCTGCGCCGGACCGCGGAGCGGCGGCCGGACCTGCTGCCGGACCACGGCGACGGCCGGTAGACCTCCGCTACCCGATTCGCCCCTCCGGGAACAGGGTTCGCACCACCAGGGTCATCGTCTCGCGGGCGTGTGCGGCACTGGCATCGTCCGCCGCCGAGTCCAACGAGGTGTCGGGCAGCGTCGGGTACGCCTCCTGTGCGCCGCCGTCGGCACCGCGGTCGGTGGCGTCGGCGTAGTCCACGTTCTCGTGTGCCGCGACGACCAGCACGTACCGCGAGTCCGGCCCGACCACCGCCGTCGACACGTGGACCCAGCGGCCGGCCGTGCAGCACATCCAGCCCTGTTTGACCGCGACATCGCCGTCCTGTTGCGCGCCCAACGCCTCCGGGATGCCGAACCGCTGGTCGTAACCGTCGGCGGCGACGGGAGTGGACCGGCGCAGGTGCCCGAGGATCTCCGCGGTCGCGTCCGGTGCCAGTCCGCCGCCGCCGTCGAGGAATTCGGCGTAGTAGTCGACCAGATCGGCGGTGTTGGTCTCGGTGTTCCACCAATTGCCGTCCCATGGCGGGCGGGTGTCGGGCAGTTGGTAGCGGTCGGCGACGGCGTCGACGATCGCGCTCCCGCCGTATCGGAGCCACAAGCTGTTCGCGGCGTCGTCGTCGGACCGTTCGAGCATGCGGACGAGCAGGTCCTCGTCCTCCTCCGAGATCGACGCGTCCTCGTGCAGCATCTCGTCCGCGATGAAAAGCTTGGCGACCGAGGCAGTCTCGACGACGTCGGTCTCGGCGGTGCCGAACCGGTCGCCGGTCACGCGGTCGAGCAACGTCACCGACGTGTCCGCGCCACGGGCAGAGGCGGCGGCGGTCGCAGCGCCGATCCGGGCCTCGATGTCGGCCGGCAGCGGACCCGAGGCGCGGGGCACCGGAGTCCACGTCGCGGCCATCGGCGGTGGCGGCGCAGCCGTCGCGGAGGATGCGGGTGGTGCCGGGACGGGGGGAGGGTCGTGCAGCGTCGGCACCTGCTGCTCCGCCTGCCATGTCGGCGCGTCCGGTCGGGCGGGGAGGGTGGCCTGCTCGGACTCGGTCGGCACGGTGCATCCGCAGGCCCCGAGTGCGATCGCCGCGGCGAGTGCGATCGCCGCGAAACGCGCGCGCATGGGTGCCTCCTCGGTGCCGTGTCCGTGCCGGTGTCCCAGGGTAGGGGGCGGGCAATGGTCGCGGATCGGAATCCGGCCCGCCGCCATGGGACCGACCTACCTTGCTCGTCTCATCCTGCCGGACACCACCCGTCCGAGTACGGCCGCCGCCGCGGCGGCGCCGGCGCCCTCGGCCCACAGCCGCGGATTCGTGGTCCTCGGCTTCCTGTGCGCGGAGAGCGGCATCATCTCCAGGTGCACCGCCATGACGCCCGAATCCGGGTCGCGACCGAACACGACCGGGAAACTGCCCACGCCGAACTCCGAGAGGTCGAGCCGAAACGCGTAGGGGTCCGCCGGGTCGTCCGGGTGCAGCGGCAGTCCGCGCAGCAGGGGCGGGACCGGTCCGAGGAATCGGAAGGTCAGCCGGCCGCGGCGGACGAGAACCTCGAATCCGGCGCCCATCAGCGACCGCACCCGGGTGTCCGTGAGTGAGCCGGGGAGCTGATACCAGCCGCACAGCTCGTTCCAGAACTCGGGTCGCTGTGGGACATCGGTGCGGATCCCGTCGTCGGGCACGTCGATCAGCCGGCCGAGCAGGCCGCCCACCTCGACCGGCAGCCACATCCCTCCCTGCCGGGTCCCGTTCGTGAACGCCATGATCGCGACACCGTCCTCCGGCGCGACGACGATCTGCGAATCGAACCCCGGCAGCAGGCCCTGGTGTTCGACGACGGCGTGCCCGCCCGGGTTCTTACGAAAGAACGCCAGGCCCATGCCCGGAATACGGGGGTGGGGCCGGTACTGGGGCGCGAACATGCTCGCGAGCGTCGCCGGCTGCAGGACGCAGCCGTGCTCGTTGCTGCCGCCACCCAGCAGTGCGGCGAGGTACCGACCCATGTCCCGTGGAGTGGAGAGCACATTGGCGGCGCCCGCTGTCACCCACTCGCGGAACGGGACCACGCGGGCACCGTCGGGACCGAGTGTGTACCCGGTCGCCAGTCGGGCGGGGTCGACCTCGGAGCGCAGCAGGGTCGTGTCCGTCATGCCCAGCGGTGCGAAGACGTGCTCGCGCAGATAGCGGTGCAGGGGGATTCCGGTGACGTCCTCGACGATCTGCCCGAGTGTCGCCGGACCGTGGTCCCCGTACCGGAACATCGTGCCCGGCTCCGCGTCGAGGCGGACGCCGCCCCGATAGTGCTCGGCCAAGGTCGGCACCGGCCGCCCGGGCGCGATGCTCTCGCCGAAATCCCGCCGGAGAAAACCGGATCGGGGCGCCAGCTCCCCGATCCCGGCGGTGTGGGTCAGCAGGTGACGCAGGGTCGCGGGCCGCCATCCGGATTTCGACGGAACCAGTCGGTACGCACGCAGGTACTCGTCGGCGGGGGCGTCGAGGTCGACCAGCCCCTGCTCCTGCAGTTGCAGGATCGCGATCGCGGTGAAGGTCTTCGTGATGGAGGCGATCCGGAACACTGTGTCCTCGGTGATCGGAGCGTGCGCCGCGATGTCCGCCAGGCCGCTGGTGTGGAGGAACTCGGTCGACCCGTCGCGCACGATTCCCAGCGCGAACCCCACGGCCGGCTGACGGCCCAGGATTCCCTGGACGTGGGACATGGTCTCGGTCGGATCGATTCCCGGCATCCACGGACCTCCGGTCGGTTGACGAAACGACGTTCCGCGCCTCGCGCGCCGCACTCTCGAATCGTCGCACGCACCACCGTCGGTGGTGGCCGTACGCGACGGGCGTCGCGCGAGTGTGGTGTCGGTCGGCACCGGTAGGGTTCCCCGATGTGACGACTGCTCTCAAGACCGTGAACCAGCGCATCGCCGAGGAACTCGACGTCCGGGAGGAGCAGGTCCGCGCGGCCGTCGATCTCCTCGACGGCGGTGCGACGGTCCCGTTCATCGCCCGGTACCGCAAGGAGGTCACCGGTGGCCTCGACGACGTGCAGCTGCGGCAGCTGGACGAGCGCCTGCGCTATCTTCGTGAACTCGACGAGCGCCGGGCCGCGGTCATCGAGTCGATCCGGTCGCAGGACAAGCTGACCGACGAGCTCGAGGACCAGCTGATGCTCGCCGACACCAAGGCGCGGCTCGAGGACATCTACCTGCCGTACAAGCCGAAGCGGCGCACCAAGGCCCAGATCGCCCGCGAGGCCGGACACCAGCCGGTCGCCGACACCCTGCTCTCCGATCCGTCCGTCGACCCCGCCCAGTACACCGCCGAGCAGCTCGACGGTGCCCGCGCGATCCTCGTCGAACAGTTCGCCGAGGACGCCGACCTGGTCGGTGAGCTGCGCGAGACGATGTGGCGGCGCGGCCAGGTGAGCTCCTCGGTCCGCAAGGGCAAGGAGACCGAAGGCGCCAAGTTCGCCGACTACTTCGAGTTCTCCGAACCGTTCGAAAAGCTGCCCTCACACCGGATCCTCGCGTTGCTGCGCGGCGAGAAGGAAGAGGTGCTCTCGCTCAGCCTGGACGCCGACACCGAGGAACCGGTGCCGGGGGAGCCGTCCGTGTACGAGGGCCGCATCGCCGCCCGGTTCGGTGTCGCCGACCGGGGCCGTCCCGCCGACCGCTGGCTGCTCGACACCGTCCGCTGGGCGTGGAAGACGAAGCTGGCGGTCAGCCTCGGCATCGACACCCGGATGCGCCTGCGGCAGTCCGCCGAGCAGGACGCCGTCGACGTGTTCGCGGCGAACCTCAAGGACCTGCTGCTCGCCGCGCCCGCCGGCACCCGCGCCACCATGGGCCTCGACCCCGGATTCCGCACCGGCACGAAGGTCGCGGTGGTCGACGCCACCGGCAAGGTCCTCGCCCACGAGACCATCTACCCGCACCAGCCCGCGAACAAGTGGGACCAGTCCCTGGCCACCCTCGCCGGGCTCGCCGCGAAGTACCGCGTCGACCTCGTCGCCATCGGCAACGGCACCGCGTCCCGCGAGACCGACGCCCTGGTCGCCGACCTGATCGCCAAGTTCCCCGATGCCGGGCTGACCAAGGTGATGGTCTCCGAGGCGGGGGCGTCGGTGTACTCGGCGTCCGCGTACGCCTCGCAGGAACTGCCCGACCTGGACGTGTCGATCCGCGGCGCCGTCTCGATCGCGCGCCGGCTCCAGGACCCGCTCGCCGAACTGGTGAAGATCGACCCGAAGTCCATCGGGGTCGGCCAGTACCAGCACGACGTGTCCGAGTCGCTGCTCGCGCGGTCGCTGTCCGCGGTCGTCGAGGACGCCGTGAACGCCGTCGGCGTCGACGTCAACACCGCATCGGTGCCGCTCCTGTCGCGGGTGTCGGGCATCGCGGGTTCGCTCGCGGAGTCGATCGTCGCGCACCGCGACGCCAACGGACCGTTCCGGACCCGCGCCGCGCTCAAGGACGTGCCCCGGCTCGGGCCCAAGGCATTCGAGCAGTGTGCGGGCTTTCTGAAGATCACCGACGGCGACGACCCGCTCGACGCGTCCGCCGTGCACCCGGAGGCGTACCCGGTGGTGCGGCGGATCGTCGACGCCCAGGGCTCGACGGTGAAGGAGATCATCGGCAACACGACGGTGCTGCGGTCGCTGCGCCCGCAGGAATTCGCCGACGACCGGTTCGGCGTCCCGACCGTCAGCGACATCATCGCCGAACTCGAGAAGCCGGGCCGCGACCCGCGACCGGAGTTCAAGACCGCGACGTTCGCGGCGGGCGTGGAGAAGGTCGCCGACCTCAATCCCGGCATGGTGCTCGAGGGTGTCGTCACCAACGTCGCCGCGTTCGGCGCGTTCGTCGACGTCGGTGTGCACCAGGACGGCCTGGTGCACGTGTCCGCGATGTCACACAACTTCGTCAAGGATCCGCGCGAGGTCGTCAAGTCCGGTGACGTCGTCAAGGTGAAGGTGATGGAGGTCGACGTGCCGCGGCAGCGGATCGGCCTGAGCCTGCGCCTCGACGACGAGCCCGGTGCGCCGAAGCAGTCGGGTCCGCGTCAGGGCGGCCAGCAGCACCGCTCGGGCGGCAACGGTGGCGGTCAGGGTGGTCGCAACGGCGGTGGGCGCGGCAACGGCAACGGCGGCGGTCGGGGCAACGGCGGGCAGCGTCAGGGCGGGGGCCGGTCCGAGCGGCCGGCCAACGGATCGATGGCCGACGCCCTCCGCAAGGCCGGCTTCGGGAAGTAGGCGCTGCGCACTCGTGCGCACTTGTGGTGGCGGGAGCCACCACAAG
>NZ_JBSFRT010000059.1:0-30249 GCF_053589375.1 Rhodococcus sp. NPDC003348 | reverse complement strand
GCCGCAACCCGGAACGGGTTGCGGCCCTTCGTCATGTCTCCGCGGTCCGCCGGCCTGTCAGACCATGGAGGTCGGACCGTGGAAAGCCAGCAGCGCCGGCGGAACCGTGCGGTTCCACCGGCGCTGCTTCGCGCTCCTGTCAGCTCGCCCTCATCGAGCTGCTAGTGCGCGACCGGGCAACCCCCACCGGTGCCCTGGGTCTTGTAATCCACCTGGTATTCCTTGAGGCCGTTGAGCCAACCGGAACGCAGGCGCCGCGGGTTGGCGACCTCGACGATGTCCGGCAGGAAGTCCGCGATGGCGTTGAAGATCAGGTCGATCTCCATGCGGGCGAGGTTGGCGCCGAGGCAGTAGTGGGCGCCGGTGCCGCCGAACGACAGGTGCGGGTTCGGGTCGCGGAGGATGTCGAACGTGTGCGGGTTCTCGAACACCTCCTCGTCGAAGTTGGCCGACACGTAGTTCATCACCACGCGCTGACCCTTCTTGATCGCGACGCCGCCGACCTCGGTGTCCTCGAGCGCGGTGCGCTGGAAGGCGGCAACCGGGGTGGCCCAGCGGATGATCTCGTCGGCGGTGGTCTTCGGGCGCTCCTTCTTGTACAGCTCCCACTGTTCGGGATTGTCCATGAACGCCTTCATGCCGTGCGTGGTTGCATTGCGCGTGGTCTCGTTGCCGGCCACCGCGAGCACGATCACGAAGAAGCCGAACTCCTCGGCGGTGAGCGCCTCGCCGTCGACGTCCGCCTCGATCAGCGTGGTGACGATGTCGTCGCCGGGGTTGGCCTTGCGGGCCTCGGCGAGCTGGTAGGCGTAACCGAGGACCTCCATGGACGCGGCCGCCGGGTCCATGTCGTTGTCCGGGTCGTCATAGGAGGTCATCTGGTTGGACCAGTCGAACAGCTTTCCGCGATCCTCCTGCGGCACACCGATCAGCTCGGCGATGGCCTGCAGCGGCAGCTCCGCCGCGACCTGGGTGACGAAGTCACCGCTGCCCTCCGCGGCGGCGGCCTTCACGATGGACTCGGCGCGATCCTGCAGCTCGTCCTTGAGTCCGTTGATGGCGCGGGGGGTGAAGCCGCGGGAGACCAGCTTGCGCAGCTTGGTGTGCTCCGGCGCGTCCTTGTTCAGCAGCACGAACCGCTGCAGTTCGATTGCCTCACGAGGAATGTCGTCGGCGAAGCGCGGGATCGCCGTGTTCTCCCAGGTGGAGAACACGTCGCTGCGCATCGAGACGTCCCGGATGTCCTCATGGCGGGTGACCAACCAGTAGCCACCGTCGTTGAAGCCACCGACACCGTCGGGCTGCTCGACCCAGTACACCGGCTCGGTCTTGCGGACCTCGGCGAGCTCCTCGACCGGGAGCCGGTGTGCGTAGATGTCGGGATCCGTAAAGTCGAATCCCGCGGGAATGTTGGGCTGTGCCACTGCTGTCTCCTGCCCTCGCGAACCATGTCGCAAAGTGATCTGTAACACGTTCTAATAATATTGAAGCACACCCCCTCGATCTAGGGAAGATCTCACACCAGAGTCCTTGCCGCGCTGGGGAACCTGTTCTACTTTTTGAAGTACAGATGGAAAGGAGCCCGCAGTGGGCACACCAGTAATCGTCGAGGCCGTCCGGACCCCGATCGGAAGGCGCGGCGGCTGGCTGTCCGGCCTGCACGCAGCCGACACCCTCGGTGCCGTGCAGACCGGTCTGCTCGAGCGCGCCGGAATCGACCCCCTCCTCGTCGAGCAGGCCATCGGCGGCTGCGTCACCCAGGTCGGCGCACAATCCAACAACATCACCCGCACCGCATGGCTCGCCGCCGGACTGCCCTGGCAGGTCGGCGCGACCACCATCGACTGCCAGTGCGGTTCCGCGCAGCAGGCCAACCACCTCATCGCCGGCCTCATCGCCACCGGCGCCATCGAGGTCGGCGTCGCGTGCGGTGTCGAGCAGATGAGCCAGGTCCCGCTCGGCGCGAACGTCGCAGGCGACCACGCGGGTCCGCGCCGCCCCGAGTCGTGGGACATCGACATGCCCGCGCAGTTCGAGGCGGCCGAGCGGATCGCCCGCCGCCGCGGACTGACCCGCGCGGATCTCGAGGTCCTGGGCGTGCAGTCCCAGGCCCGAGCGAAGCAGGCCTGGGACGAGGGCCGGTTCGACCGCGAGGTCCTCGCGGTCAAGGCACCGGTCGTCGACAAGGAGACCGGCCCGACCGGCGAGTGGCAGACCGTCACCCGCGACCAGGGCCTGCGTGAGACCACTGCCGAGGGCCTCGCCGGACTCAAGCCCGTGATGGAGGGCGCCATCCACACCGCCGGCACCTCCTCGCAGATCTCCGACGGCGCCGCCGCGGTGCTGCTGATGGACTCCGACCGCGCCCTCGCCCTCGGCCTCAAGCCCCGCGCCCGCATCGTTTCCCAGGTGCTCGTCGGCGCCGAGCCCGAGTACCACCTCGACGGCCCCGTCCAGGCCACCACGAAGGTCCTCGAGAAGGCCGGCATGCAGATCGGCGATCTCGACCTGTTCGAGATCAACGAGGCCTTCGCATCGGTCGTCCTGTCCTGGGCGCAGGTGCACGGTCCCGACATGGACAAGGTCAACGTCAACGGCGGCGCGATCGCCCTCGGCCACCCCGTCGGCAGCACCGGTTCCCGGCTGATCACCACCGCCCTGCACGAGCTCGAGCGTCGTGACGCCTCGACCGCCCTGATCACGATGTGCGCCGGTGGCGCGCTCGCGACGGGCACCATCATCGAGAGGATCTGACGCCGCGATGAACCGCCCACCGTTGCTCGACACGAAGTTCACCCGCTCGATGATCAAGTGGATGTCGAAGTCGAACGTGGTCGCGTATCGGGTGACCGGTGGGCGCATCGGCGGCAAGTGGCGGGTCGGCAGCGCCGCGAAGACGGGGCTGCCGATCTGCCTGCTCACGACGACCGGACGCAAGTCCGGTGAGCCGCGCGTGAGCCCGCTGCTCTTCCTCGAGGACGGCGGGAAGATCGTTCTCGTCGCGTCGCAGGGCGGCCAGCCGAAGAACCCGCTGTGGTACCTGAACCTGAAGGCCGACCCGAACGTGACGATCCAGATCCGTTCGCAGGTACACAATCTCGTGGCCCATGTGGCCGACGACGACGAACACGCCGACCTGTGGCCGAAGCTGGTGGCGATGTACCCGGAGTTCGACGACTACCAGGCGTGGACCGATCGGAAGATCCCCGTCGTCGTGTGCTCGTAGAAATTCCGCGCCAGGTGGCAGACAATGCGAGATGAATCGCGCACTGTTTGCCCAACCGGATGAGGGAGAGATTCGCATGACGGCCGGCCCCCAAGATCAGATCCTGGACCGACGCGAGCTCGCGAAGGCGCTTCTCAAGGCGCTCGAGATGCGGCACGAGGTCCTCGACGCGATCGTCGACAGTGACGACCACGAGGGCGCGGTACGGGCCGTCAGCGGGTTGCTCGGCTCCACCTCCGCGAACGCGGAGATCGTGCTCGGGCTTCAGCTGGGACGCCTGACGAGGCTCGAGCGGGACCGGCTGCGCGACGAGGTCCAGAACCTGGACGCGACGCTGAAGTGGCTGCCGGAGCAGCGGCCCGCCGCGACCGGCGGCGGGGTCCGGCTGCGACCGTTCAGCGCCAGCGACACCGATGCCGAGTTGTTCCGGCTGCGCTCCGAGGAACAGTTCGGAGACGACGGCAAGCCCTGGTCTGCGGACCGGGTGGCGGCCGAACGCGCGGACGGCCTGCGCCGGGTCGACGACGAGACGGCGGCATGGTTCGTGTGCGAGGACGTCAGCGGCGACGCCCCGCGCGGTGTCGGCCTGGTGTTCGGCGAACTGACGGGCCAGGAGGTCGACATCGCGGTGTGGGTCGCGCCGCAGTCCCGCAAGCACGGCTACGGCACCGCCGCCCTCAAGCAGTCGCGCACCGAGTTGGCCGCCTACTTCCCCGGCACCGTCGTCGTCGTTCGCACTCCCGCCGGATAGGCGCTACGCACCCGTGAGTCCTTTGGCCCTTCAGCGGGCCAAAGGACTCACGGGCGGCGGAGCCGCCTACGCGCCGTAGACGGGCGTCGGCACCTCGGCCTTCGCCAGCAGGTCCGCGACGACCGGGCCCAGTTCCTTCGGATCCCAACGCTCGCCCTTGTCCTGGGCGGGTCCGTGGCGCCAGCCCTCGGCGACGGTGACCTTGCCGCCCTCGACCTCGAAGACGCGGCCGGTGACGTCCTTCGACTCGGCGGAGCCGAGCCACACGACCAGCGGGGAGACGTTCTCCGGCGCCATCGCGTCGAAGCCCTCCTCCGGAGCGGCCATCGCCTCGGCCATCGCGCCACCGGCACCGACGGTCATGCGGGTACGCGCGGACGGGGCGATCGCGTTGACCGAGACGCCGTAGTTCTTCAGCTCGGCGGCCGCCTGGATCGTCATCTCGGCGATGCCGGCCTTGGCCGCGGCGTAGTTGCCCTGGCCGATGGAGCCCTGCAGGCCCGCGCCCGAGCTGGTGTTGATGATCCGGGCGTCGACCGGACGTCCGGCCTTGGACTCGGCGCGCCAGTAGGCGGCGGCGTGACGCAGCGGCGCGAAGTGGCCCTTGAGGTGCACGCGGATCACCGAGTCCCACTCCTCCTCGCTCATGCCGACGAGCATCCGGTCGCGCAGGAAGCCCGCGTTGTTGACCAGCACGTCCAGGCCGCCGAAGGTGTCGAGCGCCGTCTTGATCAGGTTCTGGGCACCCTCCCAGTCCGCGACGTCGTCGCCGTTGACGACCGCCTGGCCGCCGGCCGCGATGATCTCGGCGACGACCTGCTCACCGGGGCTCTCGCCGGTGGCGGTGCCGTCACTGCCGACGCCGATGTCGTTGACGACGACCTTCGCGCCCTCAGCCGCGAACGCCAGTGCGTGCGCCCGTCCGATGCCGCGGCCCGCGCCCGTCACGATGACGACGCGACCGTCTACCAGTCCGCTCACTTGTTCTCCTCCGTTGTTGCCGCCGCCGCCAGGAAGGCGGGGCGCTCACCGCCACCGTGGACGGTCAGGGTCGAGCCGCTGACGTAGGACGCCAGCGGCGATGCCAGGAATGCTGCACAGTTCCCGATGTCGTCGGGGCGGGCGAGCCTGCCCAGCGGGACGGTCTCGCCGACCGCCGCCACACCCGCGTCGTCGCCGTAGAACAGGTGCGACTGCTCCGTCTCCACCATCCCGACGACGACCGAGTTGACCCGCACCTTCGGCGCCCACTCCACCGCCAGGGACTGCGACAGGCTGTCGATGCCGGCCTTGGCCGCGCCGTAGGCGGCGGTCCCCGGCGACGGCCGCGAACCACTCACGCTCGAGATGTTCACGATCGAGCCGCCACCGTCCTGAGCCTGCATCACGGCGTTCGCGGCCTGCGCGACGAGCAACGGCGACAACAGGTTCAGCTCGACGATCTTCGAGTGGAACCGGGGGCTCGCCTCGGAGGCCAGCGCGGACGGCGACCCGCCTGCGTTGTTGACCACGGCGTCGAGACGGCCGTACCGCTCGACGATGGTGTCCACCATCGCCTGCACCTGTTCGGGGTCGCGGACGTCGCAGGCGATGAAGTCGACGGCACGCCCGTCCACCTCGATCGGCTCGTCCGCGGGGCGCCGGGCACACGTCACCACCGTCGCACCCGCCCGCAGGAACGTGCGGCTGATGCCCGCCCCCACACCTCGCACGCCACCCGTGACGAGCACGACGCTGCCACTCAGACCCAGATCCACCACGTACCTCCGCTGTCAGCGACCCCCTCACGGTCGCCCGATGATTCGCCTGCGAGCCGGGGGTGCCCTCCGTTCCACCGGTAACGGACTCCAGCCCGGCCCGCAGGTGTGCTAACTTACCAAGCAATCGCTTGGTTTGGCGACCTACCTAAGGAAACACGATGGGAATCACCTCAACTTCCGACGGGGCCGGCATCACCACGGTCACCGTCGACTACCCGCCCGTGAACGCCATCCCCTCGACGGGATGGTTCGAACTGGCAGACGCGATCCGCGAGGCCGGCAAGGACATGAGCACCCATGTGGTGATCCTGCGAGCCGAGGGACGCGGCTTCAACGCCGGCGTCGACATCAAGGAAATGCAGGCCACCGAGGGTCACGGCGCCCTGATCGCGGCAAATCACGGCTGCGCGGCAGCGTTCTCCGCCGTCTACGACTGCGAGGTTCCGGTCGTGGTGGCGGTCAACGGGTTCTGCGTCGGCGGCGGCATCGGCCTGGTCGGCAACGCGGACGTCATCGTCGCGTCCGACGACGCGATCTTCGGCCTGCCCGAGGTGGACCGCGGCGCCCTCGGTGCGGCCACGCACCTCGCACGCCTGGTCCCCCAGCACATGATGCGCACGCTGTACTACACGGCGAAGAACGTCGACGCCCAGACCCTCAAGCACTTCGGTTCCGTGTACGACGTCGTTCCCCGCGAGGAACTCGACGCCTGCGCGCTGAAGATCGCCGGTGAGATCGCCGCCAAGGACACCCGGGTCATCCGCCGGGCCAAGGAAGCCATCAACCGCATCGACGTGATGGACGTGCACACCAGCTACCGGATCGAGCAGGGCTTCACCTTCGAGCTGAACCTGGCCGGCGTCGCCGACGAGCACCGGGACGAGTTCGTCGCCACCGGCAAGCCGAAGTCGAACACCACCGCACCCAAGGGAGAGGGCAACTAATGGCCGAGAAGCGCGACAAGCGCCGCTCACTGGACGAGGCCGTCGCCGGCATCCAGAGCGGGATGACCATCGGCATCGGCGGCTGGGGCTCCCGGCGCAAGCCCATGGCCCTCGTGCGCGCCCTCCTGCGCAGCGACGTCAAGGACCTGACCGTCGTCGGCTACCTGGGCCCGGACCTCGGTCTGCTGATCTCCGCCGGCAAGGTCAAGCGTGCCTACTACGGCTTCGTGTCCCTGGACTCGGCGCCCTTCTACGACCCCTGGTTCGCCCAGGCCCGCGTCGCCGGGACCATCGAGTCCCGCGAGATGGACGAGGGCATGGTCAAGGCCGGCCTGCAGGCCGCCGCCGCGCGCCTGCCGTTCATGCCGATCCGCGCCGGCCTCGGTTCGGATGCGCAGACCGTCTGGGGCGACGAGCTCAAGACCGTCGCGTCCCCGTACCCGGACGCCGACGGACGCACCGAGACCCTGATCGCGATGCCCGCGTTCAAGCTCGACGCCGCCCTGGTTCACCTGGATCTGGCCGACGAGCGCGGCAACGCCGCCTACACCGGCGTCGACCCGTACTTCGACGACCTGTTCTGCCTCGCGGCCGAGCAGCGCATCCTCAGCGTCGACAAGATCGTCTCGACCGAGGAACTCGTCAAGTCCGTCCCGAACCAGGCCCTGATCCTGAACCGCGCGATGGTCGACACCGTCACCGAGGCCCCGAACGGAGCCCACTTCACCTTCGCCGGCGGGTACAAGCGCGACGAGAAGTTCCAGCGCCACTACGCCGAGGCCGCCAAGACCCCCGAGGCGTGGCAGGCCTTCGCCGACACCTACCTGTCCGGCAGCGAGGACGACTACCAGGCCGCCGTGCGCAAGTTCGCAGAGGAGCAGAACGCATGACCGAGGTAACCCGCGCCGAGTACTGCGCCATCGCGTGCGCCGATCTGTTCGCCGATGCAGGCGAGATCTTCGCCTCGCCCATGTCGACGATGTCGCTCATCGGTGCCCGGCTGGCCAAGCTCACCTCCGAGCCGGACCTGATCATCACCGACGGTGAGGCCCTGATCCTCGCCGAGGCCCCGGCCATCGGCGCCTCCGCGCCGATCGAGGGCTACATCCCGTTCTCGAAGGTCTTCGACGTGGTCGCATCGGGTCGTCGCCACGTGGTGATGGGCGCCAACCAGATCGACAAGTTCGGCAACCAGAACCTCTCCGCGTTCGGCCCGCTCGACAAGCCGACCCGCCAGATGTTCGGCCTGCGCGGCGCCCCCGGCAACTCCATCAACCACGCCACCAGCTACTGGGTCGGCAAGCACTCCACCCGCGTCTTCGCCGACAAGGTCGACGTGGTGTGCGGTGTCGGCTACGACAAGGTGGACCCGGAGAACCCGGCGTTCCGCTTCCTGAACAACTACCAGGTGATCACCAACCTCGGCGTGTTCGACTTCCAGGGTCCCGGCCGCACCTTCCGTGCCGTCACCCTGCACCCCGGCGTCACCGCCGACGAGGTCGCCGAGAACACCTCCTTCGAGGTGGCCGGGCTCGCCGAGGCGGGTGTCACCCGCGAGCCGACCGCCGAGGAGCTGCGCATCATCCGAGAGGTGATCGACCCGAAGAACTTCCGCGACCGCGAGGTGTCGGCGTGAGCCCGCAGGTTCTCCGCACCCCGCTCACCGAGCTGGTCGGCATCGAGCACCCGATCGTGCAGACCGGCATGGGCTGGGTGTCCGGCCCGCGCCTGACCGCGGCCACCTGCAATGCCGGCGGACTGGGCATCCTCGCCTCGGCGACGATGACCTACGACGAGCTCGAGGCGGCGATCAAGAAGACCAAGCAGCTCACCGACAAGCCGTTCGGCGTCAACATGCGCGCCGACGCGTCGGACGCCGGGCAGCGGTGCGACCTGCTGATCCGCGAGGGCGTCAAGGTCGCCTCGTTCGCGCTGGCGCCGAAGAAGGACCTGATCGCCAAGCTCAAGGACAACGGCATCGTCGTGGTCCCCTCGATCGGTGCCGCCAAGCACGCCGTCAAGGTCGCCTCGTGGGGCGCCGACGCGGTGGTCGTGCAGGGCGGCGAGGGCGGCGGGCACACCGGCGGTGTCGCGACGACGCTGCTGCTGCCGTCCGTCCTCGACGCCGTCGACATCCCGGTGATCGCCGGCGGCGGCTTCTTCGACGGCCGCGGCCTCGCGGCGGCGCTGTCGTACGGCGCGGCCGGTGTCGCGATGGGCACCCGCTTCCTGCTCACCAGTGACTCGGCGGTGCCGGACTCGGTCAAGCAGCAGTACCTCCAGCGCGGCCTGACCGACACCACCGTGTCCGTGAAGGTCGACGGCATGCCGCACCGCGTGCTCAACACCGACCTGGTGAACGCACTCGAGAAGTCCAGCTACGCAAAGGGACTCGTCGCCGCCGGCAAGAACGCGATGAAGTTCAAGTCGATGACGGGCATGAAGTGGTCGACGCTCGTCAAGGACGGGCTGGCGATGAAGAAGTCCGGCGACCGGACCTGGCAACAGATCATCATGGCCGCCAACACCCCGATGCTGCTCAAGGCCGGCCTGGTCGAGGGCAACACCGAGGCGGGCGTGCTGGCATCCGGTCAGGTGGTCGGCATGATCGACGACCTGCCCAGCTGCCAGGAGCTGATCGACCGTATCGTCACCGACGCGGTCAAGCGCATCGACGCCCTCGGCGCGCTGAAGGCGTGATCGGGGCACCACCCCACCGCTGCTGACCGAAGGGCACCTTCGTCCGGTTGAACCGGACGAAGGTGCCCTTCCGCCGTTTCGGGGGCCCGCCGCTTCAGGGGCTCAGCCGTTTCGGACCGCCGCTTCGATCCGCGCCCGCACCTCGGGGCGGCGCAGCGGCGGCACGGTCGGCGGGGGCTGACGACGCTCCGGCAGGGCGTCGAGCAGGCGTTCGGTGGCCGCGGTGACCTCGGCGACCGCCCGCTCGAACGGCTCCCGGGTGTGATCGGACAGTTTGTGGATTCCGCTGACCTTCCGGACGTACTGGACCGCGGCGGCCTCGATCTCCTCCGCGGTCGCAGCAGGCTCCAGCCCACGCAACTCGGTGATGTTTCGGCACATGCCCCGACCCTAGTCCCGGCCCGCCGGTCCCGCCGACGCCCGAGCCTGCCCGGGATCCGCGACCGAGCCGTGCGGGCCGGCATGCCAACGACCGCACCCGTGTCGATCTCGGCGGCCCGCGGCCCCGTCTCCGGTAATGTCCGCCACTGTGAAGCTGACGCGTGATCGTGAGGAGACCGGTGGGCCGGGTCGTCCGCGCGATCCGCAGGTCGACCTCGCGGTGCTCGATGCCACCGTCGCACTGTTGGTCGAGGCCGGATACCAGAAGACCACCATCCAGGCGATCGCCCGCCGCGCCCGGGTCAGCGCACCGGCGATCTACCGGAGGTGGGCGACTCGGGAAATGATCATCGAGGACGCCGTTTTCGGGCTGCAGGAGGACAACGACCATCCCCTCCCGCCGGTCACCGACAACCTGCGCGCCGATCTGCTGGCGTGGACCCGCAAGTTCCTCGACCGCACCGCCCACCCCGCCGCCCGCTCGGCGATCCCCGGACTGCTGTCGGCGTACCACCACCACGACGGCGTACACGAGCGCCTCGTGCAACGCGCCGAGGCGCCGACGCGCGCCGCACTCGTCGAACGCATCCTCGAGGCGGTCCCCGATGCCGGCGCGCGCGCCGAGACCACCGCGGGCATCGTGTTCGACATGCTGGTGTCCACCACGATGATTCGGGGCGTCGCGCACGGCTACGAGGGCGCCGACGAGTGGTGCGAGCACCTCGCCGACGCCCTCCACTCCGTCATCGCCGCCCTGCGGTAGCGATCCCACCACCACGCGGACCCGTTCGCCACGCTGTCTCGGGCAGGCGGTTCTCGCACCGAAACGCCCGGAGGGCACCCCCGCTGCGCGGGAATGCCCTCCGGGATCGGTCGAACGCGGTTACTGCGCCAGGCGCTCGATGATGGTGACGTTCGCGGTGCCGCCACCCTCGCAGATGGTCAGCAGGCCGTAGCGGCCGCCGGTGCGCTCGAGCTCGTTGAGCAGCGTCGCCATCAGCTTGGTGCCCGTCGCGCCGAGCGGGTGGCCGAGCGCGATCGCGCCGCCGTTGACGTTGACCTTCGCCGGGTCGGCGCCGATCTCCTTGATCCAGGCAAGCACGACCGGGGCGAATGCCTCGTTGATCTCGATCAGGTCGATGTCGTCGATGCTCAGGCCGGTCTTGGCCAGCGCGTGCTGGGTCGCCGGGATCGGAGCGGACAGCATGAAGATCGGGTCGTCACCGCGCGCGCTCATGTGGTGGATCCGGGCACGGGGCTTGAGGCCGTGCTTGGCGACGGCCTCCTCCGACGCGAGCAGCAGCGCGCTGGCGCCGTCGGAGATCTGGCTGGCGACGGCGGCGGTCATCTTGCCGCCCTCGACGAGCACGTTCAGCCCGGCCATCTTCTCGAGGCTGGTCTCCCGCGGACCCTCGTCGACGGTGGCGTCACCGAGCGGGACGATCTCGTTGTCGAAGCGGCCCGCGGCGATCGCGGCCTTGGCCCGCTCGTGGCTCTGCAGGGCCCACTTCTCGAGCTCCTCGCGGCTGATGTCCCACTTGTCGGCGATCATCTCGGCGCCCTTGAACTGGGACACCTCCTGGTCGCCGTAACGCTCGGCCCAGCCCTTCGACTCCGCGGTCGGGGTGCTGAAGCCGTACTGCTCGCCGACGATCATCGCCGCCGAGATCGGGATCTGGCTCATGTTCTGCACGCCGCCGGCGACGATCAGGTCCGCGGTGCCGGAGAGGATCGCCTGCGCGCCGAACTGGATGGCCTGCTGGCTCGACCCGCACTGCCGGTCGACGGTCACGCCGGGCACGTGCTGCGGCAGCCCGGCCGCGAGCCACGACATCCGGGCGATGTTGCCGGCCTGGCCGCCGATGGCGTCGACGCAACCGAACACGACGTCGTCGACCTCGGACGGGTCGATGCCGGTGCGCTCGACGAGGGCCTTGACGATGTGGGCGCCGAGGTCGATCGGGTGGACGCCGGCGAGGGCGCCGTTCTTCTTTCCGATCGGGGTGCGGATGGCATCGACGATGTATGCCTCGGGCATTGGAACTCCTCCGGGTTAGGACCGTGACTCGGGGCTGGACAGCCCGTCGAGAACGATGGCGAGGTACTGCTTGGCGACGGATTCTGCGGTCTTCGGTCCACCGGGCCGGTACCACCGGACCGCGACCCACACGGTGTCCCGCAGGAAGCGGAAGGCGAGCTCGATGTCGATGTCGGGGCGGAAACTGCCGTCCGCGACGCCGGATTCGAGGACGGACACCCACAGCGTCCGGAACTCCCGGTTGCGCTGGGCGATGTACGCGAACCGCTCGTTGCCGACGAGGTGCTTGGCCTCGTCCTGGTAGATCGCGACGGCCGCATGCGAACTGTCGATGGCCTCGAACGAGGCGACCACCAGCGCCTCGAGGGTCGCGCGGGTGCCCAGACCCGCGCTGGTGATGACCTGGTAGCGGCCGAACAGGTCGTCGAGGAATCCGCGCAGGATCTCGTCGACCATGGACTCCTTGGAGTCGAAGTGGTGGTAGAGGCTGCCGGACAGGATTCCGGCGGCGTCGGCGATGTCGCGGACCGTGGTGGCGCGGGTGCCTCGTTCCGCGAACAGTCCGGCCGCGAGGTCGAGCAGCTCGGCGCGGCGACCGGATTTGTTGGCGGACTCTTCGGTGCGGGACGGTGGTGTCACCCCAACAGCATACCAACCAAGCGATTGCTAGGGTCAATGGATGGTTGAGTCAGCGCGCAGTGCCGTCGTGACCGGAGGGTCCGGCGGAATCGGAATCGAGATCGTCAAAAACCTCGCCGCCGCGGGACATCCCGTGGCACTGACCTACCGGTCCAACGCGAGCCGGGCCGAGGCAGTCGTCGCCGACGTGGTCGCGTCCGGCGGCCGCGCCCGCGCCGACCGGGTCGACCTCACCGATCCGGACGCGGTCGCCGAGTGGGCGGAGGGCGTGCGCGTCGAGTTCGGCGATCCGGCGGTGCTGGTGCACGCGGCCGGGCCGCACATCCCGATGGTGCACCTGTCGAAGGTCTCCCCCGCGACCTACGCCGAGCACCTGAACGCCGAGGCCACCGCGTTCTTCGCCGTCGTCCACGCATTCCTGCCCGCGCTGCGCGCGACCGGCGGGTCGGTGGTCGCGGTGACCACCGCCGCCACCGATCGCTACCCGGTCCGGGACGGCCTGTCGTCCGGGACCAAGGGTGCCGTCGAGGCGCTGGTGCGGGCGTTCGCGGTCGAGGAGGGACGGTTCGGGGTGCGGTTCAACGCGGTCGGACCGGGCATGCTCACCGACGGCATGGCGGAGCGCCTGATCGGCAGCGACGACCTGGACGAGCGCGCGCTGGCCGTGGCAACGAGCCGGATCCCGTTGGGCCGATTCGGCTCGGCCGTGGACATCGCCGAGGCGGTCGGCTTCCTCGCGAGCGAGAAGGCCGGCTTCATCAGCGGCCAGAAGATCAACGTCGACGGCGGCTACTCCGTCTGACCGTTCCCCCGGACTTCCCTCCTACCCCACCCACCAACGACCGAATGTGGGATCCGGTCACTTGAAGTGACTGAATCCCACATTCGGTCAACCCGGGGTGGGTGCAGAGGATGGCGCGGCGTGGCGCGGACCCCCCGTTGCGTCAGGCGCGCTGGCTGGAGATGGAGACGATCTCGCCGGTCAGGTAGGTGGTGTAGTCGCTGGCGAGCATCGCGATGGTCGCGGCGATCTCCCACACCTCGGCGGCCCGGCCGTACGCCTCGCGGGACGCGAGGGTGTCGAGCAGTTCGTCGCTGGTGACCTTCGCCAGGAACGGGTGCTTGGCGATGGACGGGGCGACGGCGTTGATCCGGACGCCGTACTCGGCAGCCTCGATCGCCGAGCAGCGGGTCAGCGCCATGACGCCGGCCTTCGCGGCCGCGTAGTGCGACTGCGAGTGCTGCGCGCGCCAGCCGAGGACCGACGCGTTGTTGACGAGGACGCCGTTGTGCGGGGCCGACTTGAAGTACCGCAGCGCCGCGCGGGTGGCGCGGAAGGTGCTGGTCAGCGTGATGTCGACGACGCGGTCCCACTGCTCGTCGGTCATGTCGACGATCGGGGTCTCGCCGCCGAGACCGGCGTTGTTCACCAGCACGTCGATGCGGCCGAGCTTCTCGGCGGCACCGGCGATCAGCGCGTCGACCTGCTCGGTGCTGGAGACGTCGCACACGAACGATTCGATCTGCTGGCCACCGAACTCGGCCGACAGCTTCTCGACGGTCTCGCCGAGACGACGCTCGTGGAAGTCGGAGACCAGGACGTCGGCACCCTCGAGCAGGGCGCGGCGGGCGGTGGCGAAGCCGATGCCGGTGCCGGCCGCGGCGGTCACGACGACCTTCTTGCCCTTGAGCAGGTTGTGGCCCTCGATCTCCTCGGGGGCGACGGACAGCGGGGACTTGATGGTGGCGGTCACGGGCGTGCCTCTCGGGGAAGGCCGAGCACCCGCTCGGCGATGATGTTGCGCTGGATCTCGTTGGATCCGCCGTAGATGGTGTCGGCGCGAGTGAACAGCCACAGGCGCTGCAGGTCGTTCAGTTCCTCGCCCGGCTCGGTGTTCTCGACGCCCACGAGCGAGGCCGCACCCTGGACCTCCATGGCGAGTTCGCCGAGGCCGCGGTGCCAGTTGGCCCACAGCAGTTTGGCGACCGACGCCTCGCCGCCGTTGGCGCTCGCGTCGACGCTGGCGAGCGTGCGCAGCGCGTGGGCGCGGATGACCTGCAGGCTCATCCAGGCGCGGGAGATCTTGTTGCGGATGGCGGGATCCTTGGCCGCGCCGTTGCGCTCGGCCAGTTCGACGATCGACTCGAGTTCACGGGCGAAGCCGATCTGCTGGCCGAGGGTCGAGACGCCGCGCTCGAAGGTGAGCGTGCCCATCGCGGTGGCCCAGCCGTTGCCCTCGCCGCCGACGACGAGGTCCGCGTCGGTGCGGGCGTTGTCGAAGAACACCTCGTTGAACTCGGAGGTGCCGGTCAGCTGGATGATCGGGCGGACCTCGATGCCCTCCTGGTTCATGGGAACCAGCAGGTACGACAGGCCCTTGTGGCGGGACGAACCCGGCTCGGTGCGCGCGACGACGAAGCACCAGTCGGCCAGGTGCGCGAGCGACGTCCAGACCTTCTGGCCGTTGACGACCCACTGGTCGCCCTCGAGGCGCGCGGTGGTCGACACGTTCGCGAGGTCGGAGCCGGCGCCCGGCTCGGAGTAGCCCTGGCACCACAGTTCGGTGACGGTCTTGATGCCCGGCAGGAAGCGCTGCTTCTGCTCCTCGGTGCCGAACGCGATGAGCGTCGGGCCGAGCAACTCCTCACCGATATGGCTTACGCGTGCGGGTGCGTTCGCACGCGCGTACTCCTGATGGAAGATGATCTGCTGACTCAGCGTCGCCTCGCGTCCGCCGTACTCCTTCGGCCACCCGAGGCAGGTCCAGCCTGCGGCGGCCAGGTGGCGATCCCACTCGAGGCGTTCCTCGAACGCCTCGTGCTCACGCCCCGGCCCACCCAGGCCCTTCAGCTCGGCAAACTTCCCGGAGAGGTTCTCTTCGAGCCATTCGCGTACTTCTTTGGCGAATGCCGCGTCGGCGGCCTCGCTCTCACCCTGGCTAACGTCCACAGCGATACGGTACCCTACCAAGCACTTGCTTTGTATAGAGGTTCCGCCTCGTTGAGGAGAGATTGTGAGCACGAATGTGACCACCGGGCCCCGGACGACCCCGGCCACGCTGTGGCGCGCCGCTGAACAATTCGGGTCGAACGAGGCCGTTGCAGACGGATCCGAGCGCATCACCTACACCGAACTGCTCGACCGCGTGCGCACCGCCGCGCGGGCGCTGATGGCCAAGGGTGTCCAGGCCGGCGACCGCGTCGCGGTCTGGGCGCCCAACACCTACCACTGGGTCGAGGCCTTCCTGGCCGCCCAGTACGCCGGTGCGACGCTGGTGCCGATCAGCACCCGCTACACCGGCCACGAGGCCCTCGACATCCTCGAGCGCACCAAGGCGAAGGTCCTGGTCGTGCCGGATCGCTTCCTCAAGGCCGATCGCCTCGCGGACGTCCTCAAGGCCGCGGGCGAGGGCGGAATCCCGACACTCGAGCTCGTGGTGCGCACCCCGTCGGACGATCCGACCTCCGGCGCCCCGACGACGGAGTTCCCGGGTGGCGAGATCCTCGAGTGGGATCAGATCACCGCGGCCGCCGAGCCCGTCTCGGCGGAAGAGGCCGACGCCCGCGCTCGCGCCGTCTCCCCCGACGACGTCGCCGACATCCTGTTCACGTCCGGCACCACTGGCAAGAGCAAGGGCGTCATGACCGCGCACCGCCAGACCGTCGGGATCGCCGACGCGTGGGCCGACTGCGCCGAGGTCGACGACAAGGACCGCTACCTGGTCATCAACCCGTTCTTCCACACCTTCGGCTACAAGGCCGGACTCATGGTGTGCATCCTGCGCGGCGCGACGATCGTGCCCGCCGCGGTGTTCGACGTCCCCACGATCATGAAGATGATCGCCGACGAGAAGATCAGCGTGCTTCCGGGCGCCCCGACGATCCACCAGACGATCCTCGACTTCCCGACCCGCGGCGACTACGACCTGTCGAGCCTGCGCGTCGCGATCACCGGCGCAGCGGCAGTTCCGGTGGTGCTCGTCGAGCGCATGCAGGCCGAACTGGGCTACGACGCCGTCATCACCGCCTACGGCCAGACCGAGGCGGTCGTGGTGACGATGTGCCGCACCGACGACGACCCGGTCACCGTGTCGACGTCGTCCGGCCGCGCGATCCCCGGCATGGAGGTCAGGATCGGCGAGCAGGGCGAGATCCTGGTCCGCGGCGAGAACATCATGCTCGGCTACCTCGACGACCCCGACTCGACGCGGAAGACGATCGACGAGGACGGCTGGCTGCACACCGGGGACGTCGGAGTCCTGGACGAGCGCGGCTACCTCGACATCACCGACCGGCTCAAGGACATGTACATCACGAACGGCTTCAACGTGTATCCGGCCGAGGTCGAGAACACCCTGGCACGCATCGACTCCGTCACCGAGGCCGCCGTCATCGGCATTCCCGACGAGCGGGCCGGCGAGGTCGGGCGCGCCTACGTGGTCGTCAAGCCCGGCGCCACACTGACCGCCGACGAGGTCGTCGCGTTCTGCAAGGAGCGCCTGGCGGGCTTCAAGATTCCGCGCGAGGTTCGGATCGTCGACGGTCTGCCGCGCAACCCGTCCGGCAAGGTGCTCAAGAACGACCTCCGTGAGGGGAAGGCATGACCATGACCGTCAGCGACACGGAGGCCGGGGCCCTCCCCGACGAGGGCGACGTCGTCACCTACGAGGTCCGCGACCACGTCGCGTACGTGACGATGAACCGTCCCGACTACCGCAACGCGCAGAACTCGGTGATGACGTACGCCCTCGACGCCGCATTCGAGCGGGCCGTCGAGGACGACGACGTGAAGGTGATCGTGCTGGCCGGCAACGGCGAGCACTTCAGCGCCGGCCACGACATCGGGACGCAGGGCCGCGACCATCACGTGCACTACGAGAACAAGGCCGCCCTGTGGTGGGACCACCTCGGCAAGCCGGGCGGCGACCAGCGTTTCGCCCGCGAGACCGAGGTGTACCTGGGCATGTGCCGCCGCTGGCGGGAGATGCCGAAGCCGATGATCGCGCAGATCCACGGCGCGTGCATCGCCGGTGGTTTGATGCTCGCCTGGTGCTGCGACCTGATCGTCGCCTCGGAGGACGCGTTCTTCTCGGATCCGGTTGTCCGGATGGGCATCCCGGGTGTCGAGTACTTCGCCCACCCCTGGGTGCTGGGGTCGCGGTTCGCGAAGGAGATCCTCTTCACGGGCGACCGCTTCACCGCGCAGCGCGCGTACGAGGTGGGCATGGTCAACCGGGTCGTCTCGCGCGACGACCTGGAGGCCGAGACCCGTGAGCTGGCCGCTCGCGTCGCGCAGATGCCGCGGTTCGGTCTGGCACTGACCAAGAAGGCCGTCAACCAGTGCGAGGACCTGATGGGTCAGCGTGCCGGTATGGACTCGGTGTTCGGCCTGCACCACTTTGCCCATGCGCACAACGCCGAGGTGGGTAGGGACTCCCTGGGCGGAATGGACGTCAACAGTATGAAAGCGAAGGCGGAATAGTGGATCTCGAACTGGATGAAAAGGCCCGCGCCTTCCAGCTGGAAGTGCGCGAATGGCTCGCTGCCAACGTCCCGGCGGAGCCGCTGCCGTCGATGGACACCGCGGAGGGTTTCGAGGCCCACCGCGAGTGGGAGCACAAGCTTGCCGACGCCCGCCTGTCGACCGTCGCATGGCCGACGGAGTTCGGCGGCCGCGACGCGTCGATGATCGAGTGGATCATCTTCGAGGAGGAGTACTACAAGGCCGGCGCCCCCGGCCGCGTCAGCCAGAACGGCATCTTCCTGTTCGCGCCGACGTTGTTCGAGCACGGCACCGAGGAGCAGCTCGCGCGAATCATGCCGCGCATGTCCCGCGCCGACGACATCTGGGCGCAGGCGTGGTCCGAGCCGGAGGCCGGCAGTGACCTCGCGGGCATCCGCTCGACGGCCCGCCGCACCGAGGGCGGCTGGATCCTCAACGGGCAGAAGACGTGGAGCTCGCGCGCCACGTACGCCGACTGGGGCTTCGGCATGTTCCGCACCGACCCGGAGGCGCAGCGCCACAAGGGCCTGACGTACTTCATGTTCCCGCTGAACCAGGACGGCGTCACCGTGCGCCCGATCCCGCAGCTCGACGGCGAGCCCGGCTTCGCGGAGATCTTCTTCGAGGACGTCTTCGTCCCGGACACCGACGTCGTCGGCGAGGTCAACAACGGGTGGCGCGTCGCGATGAGCACCGCCAGCAACGAGCGCGGCCTGTCGCTGCGCAGCCCGGGCCGCTTCATGTCCGCGGTGGATCGGCTGATCGAGGTGTGGAAGGCGAACGCCGAGGACACCGACACCGCCGCCCGCGACCGCGTGGTCGACGCGTGGATCGGCGCCGAGGCGTACCGCCTGCACACCTGGGGCACCGTCACCCGCATGCTCGAGGGCGTCCCGCTGGGCGTCGAGGGCTCGATCAACAAGATCTTCTGGTCCGAGCTCGATGTCCGGATCCACGAGACGGCCCTCGACCTGCTCGGCGCCGACGGCGAGCTCGCCGGCAAGTGGCAGGACGGGTACCTGTTCTCGCTGTCCGGCCCGATCTACGCCGGCACCAACGAAATTCAGCGCAACATCGTTGCCGAGCGTCTGCTCGGACTCCCGAAGGCGGATCGATGAAATTCTCCCTGTCCACCGAGCAGCGCGACTTCGCGGACAGCCTCCGCGGACTGCTCGCCAACGCCAACACCCCGGCCGTCGTCCGGTCGTGGGGTGAGAACGACACCGCCGCGGGTCTCGAGCTGCTGCAGCAGCTGGCCGAGACCGGCGTGACCGCGCTGGCCGTGCCCGAGGAGTTCGACGGCATCGCCGCGCACCCCTCCGATCTGGCCGTCGCGTTCATCGAGCTGGGCCGCGCCGCCGTGCCGGGCCCCATCCTCGAGACCGCCGCCGCCGTCCCTGCCCTGCTGTCGGCGCTGGGTGACCAGCAGCTCGCCAAGCGCTTCCTGCCCGGCATCGCCGAGGGCACCTCGCTGGCGTCGCTGGTGCTCGAGCCGTCCACCCCGCGGGCCCTCGACGCCGACCTGGCCGACCCGGTTCTGCGGGTCTCCGGCGACACCCTCGAGCTGGTCCGCGCGACCACGCAGCTCGAGTCGGTCGACCCGGCCCGGCGCCTGTTCGAGGTCGAGTCGGTCGAGACACTCGCGCAGGGCGCGGACGTCGTCGCGGCCGCGGAGAGGGCGTACGACCTCGCGGTCCTCGCCGCCTCCGCGCAGCTGATCGGCGCCGGCCACGCGATGATCGAGACCGCCACCGAGTACGCGAAGAACCGGTCCCAGTTCGGCCGCGTGATCGGCAGCTTCCAGGCCGTCAAGCACCACCTCTCCGACGCCCTCGTGGCCGTCGAGATGGCGACCCCGCTGGTGTACGGCGCGGCGATCTCCATCGCCGAGGGTGCGGACACGATCGCCCGCGACGTCTCGGCCGCGAAGGTCGCCGCCGCGAACGCCGCCTACCTGGCGTCCCGCAAGGCGCTGCAGGTCCACGGCGCCATCGGGTACACCCTCGAGTGCGACCTGTCGCTGTGGCTGACGAAGACGCGGGCCCTGCAGTCCGCGTGGGGCACCGCCTCCGCACACCGCGCACGGATTGCGAGCGCGCTGTGAGTGGGGTCGGAGTGTTCGCGGAGGAGCAGATCGAACTCCGCAAGACGGTTGCCCAGTTGCTGGCCAAGCGCGCCGACGCGGCCGCGCTGCGCAAGACGCTCGAGTCGGGCGAGGCGTTCGACCGCGGCCTGTGGGACGTGCTGTGCCAGCAGGTCGGTGTCGCGGCGCTCGCGATCCCGGAGGAGTTCGGCGGCTTCGGTGCCACCCTCGTCGAGCAGCACCTGGTGCTCGAGGAGCTCGGCGCTGCTCTGACGCCGTCGCCGATGTTCGGCTCCGCGGTCCTGGCCGCGCAGGCGATCCTCGCGACCGGCAACACGGAGGCGTGCGAGCGCCTGCTGCCCGGCATCGCCGAGGGATCGTCCATCGCCGCCCTCTGCTGGGTGGGCCCCGAGGGCCACTGGCGCAGTGACGATGTCGCGTGCACGGCTGCCGGCAACGACGCCGACGGTTACACCGTTTCCGGTGCTGCCCACTACGTGCTCGACGGTGCACACGCCGACGTGCTCATCGTGGCGGCGTCGGTCGACGGCGCCATCGCGCTGTTCGAGGTCGACCCGTCCGCCGATGGCGTCGCCCGCCGCCGGCTGCCGACGATGGACCTGACCCGTCCGATGTCGTTGGTGGAGTTCGCTTCCGTCCCGGCCGTCCGGCTCACCGCCGGTGACGCGACGGCGGCGCTCGAGCGCGTGCGCACCATCGCGATCGTCGCGCTGTCAGCCGAGCAGGTCGGCGCCGCCGAGCGCTGCATGCAGATGACGGTCGACTACAGCAAGGACCGCGTCCAGTTCGGTCGCGCGATCGGCAGCTTCCAGGCGCTCAAGCACCGCATGGCGGACCTGTACTTCCTGGTCGAGACGGCGCGGTCGGCGTCGTACGCGGCGGTGTACTCGCTGAGCGAGGGCCTGCCGTCGGCAGCCGCGGACGCCGCGGTCGCGAAGGCGTACTGCTCGGAGGCGTTCAACGCGATCACCGGTGACGCGATCCAGCTGCACGGCGGCATCGCGATCACCTGGGAGCACGACGCGCACCTGTTCTTCAAGCGCGCGCACGGCAGCTCGCAGCTGTTCGGGCAGCCGGAGGAGTTCATCAAGGAGATGGAGTCGCTCGCGGGCCTGCCCGCATAAGTCGACGGCGGGCCTGACCGCACAGGTCGACGGGCTCGCGGGGTCTCACACCCCGCGAGCCCGAAACCTGCTCCCCCGCCCGCGTTTCCGGACCGGGACGACGGCTCTCGTATTCCCGGAATCGGCGAAAAACGCACATCACAGGAACGGCCGGTGTCATGCTCCGCGCATGGACATGGGCGCTCTCGAAGACATCCGCCAGCTCAAGTACCGGTACTTCCGGACCCTGGACCTGAAGCTCTGGGACGAGTTCGCGGACACCCTCGCCGACGACGTCGTCGGCGAGTACGGCACGCACGCGCTCGCCGATCCGCTGGTGTTCGAGGGACGCGAGGAGCTGGCCGGGTTCATGCGTCGGACGCTCGGCCCGTCGATCACGACGGTTCACGTCGCCAGCCACCCGGAGATCACCGTGACGGGCAACTCTGCTTCCGGGTCCTGGTGTTTCGAGGACACCGTGATCGTCCCCGACGCCAGGAGCCTGATCCGTGGTGCCGGGTACTACCGGGACGACTACCGGCGGGACCGGGACGGCCGCTGGCGGATCACCCGCACCTCGTACGCGCGAATTTACGAATCACTCGTGTCGCTCGACGACATCCCCAGTCACCGCTTGCTGTCCCACATGTGGTCGGATCGCCCGACGTCCGACTGAGAAGTCACGCGCCCTTCAGGTTGTCTCGCGCCCAGGTCGCGATGGCGTCGAGTGCCGGTATCAGCGCCTCGCTGGCCTCGGTCGCGCGATACACCACGGTCACCGGTGGCCCGTCGTCGACGGTGCGCTGCACCAGGCCCGCGGCCGTGAGCTCGGCCAGTCGCTCGGAGAGCACCGAGTCACTGATCCCGGCGACGGCCCGTTTGAGCTCGGAGAATCCTGCCGGGCCCTGCACGAGGGTGCCGATCAGCACCCCGTTCCAGCGCTTCCCGAGGAACTTGAACGCCTGACTCAGCCCGGCGTCACATGCCCGGGGCTCGTGGTGCTCGGCGTCCCTCTGCATTCCCCCACCCTACCAATCGACTCCAACGCCGAGAGTTGCTAGCTTTTTCGAAGTGAGCTAGCTTTCTCGATGTTACTAGCTTTTTCGAAGATGTCCGCTACGAGTGCGGCACTGCCCCCAGGAGTCACCGTGTTCATCGCTGTCGTGATCGTGTCCGTGTTGCTGGCCCTCGTCCTCACCATGTCCGCCGTGGGCAAGCTCGGCAAGAACCCCCAACAGGTCGAGTCCATGACCAACGTGCGCTTCCCCGTCGACAAGATGTGGATGCTCGCCGTCGCCGAACTCGCCGGCGCGGCAGGTCTGATCGCCGGCCTGTTCTGGTGGCCGCTCGGCCTCGCGGCCGCGATCGGCGTCGTCGCCTACTTCCTCGGCGCGATCGTCATGCACGTGCGCACAAACGACAAGACCATCGCGCCCGCAGGTGTCCTGATGCTCGTGGCAGTCGCCGCGGCGGTGCTCGCGCCGATCGCCGCCTGACCGTCAGCCCTGCAGATCCACGATCTCCTCGAGGAACTGCGCGACCCCGTCGTCGTCGTTGGAGGGCAGCACCCGATCGGCGAGTTCGAGGATCTCGGACAGTGCGTTCGCAGGCGCCAGCGCGGTACCGGCCCAGCTCAGCATCGGCACGTCGTTGACCGCGTCCCCGATGACGGCAACCTCCGCTGCCGAGACACCTCGCGCGTCGCACAGCCGGGCGAGGGCGCTCGCCTTCGACACCCCGGTCGCCGCCATCTCGATGTACGGGGCACCCGAGTGGGTCAGTTCGACACCGTCGACCCCGGCCGCGGCCGCGAGCCGGTACAGCTCGTGGCCGGGCACCTCGGGATGCCGGGCGACGATCTTGACCATCGGCTCGGCCATCTGCGGCAACCGCTCCTCGAGGATCATCTCGTCCGGGGTCCGATGGTGGTCGGTGTAGTCGCACAGCGCCGCGTACTCGGGTTCGGCCACGAAGGTCGTCGGCCCGACGTTGGCGAACACCGCGCCCGGGACGAGGGTGCGCACGCGGTCCATCGCCGCGAGGGCCGCGGTGACCTCGATCGAGACGGTGCCGGTGATCTCGGGGCTGCCGTCGGCCAGGTCGAGGGTGACCGCGCCGTTCGCGCAGATCGCCTCCCCACGGAACCCGCAGGACCGGGCCAGCGCATCGACCGAGTGCCTGGCGCGGGCCGTCGCCCACACCACCTCGACGCCGGCATCACGCGCGGCGGCCATCGCCCGCGCCGTGCGAGGCGAGACCGTCCGGTCGGACCGCAGCAGGGTCCCGTCGAGGTCGGAGGCCACCAATCTGATTCGCGTCACCCCTCGATGATCCCAGCCCGGCGAGGCGGCCCTGCCGTACGGGCCGCGACGCCACATGCCGCCGGCACACCTAGCCTGGATCCATGACCACTCCCGAGATCACCCTGAATTCCGGAACCGTCATCCCCCAACTCGGCCTGGGCGTCTGGCAGGCAGCGAACGACGAGACCGAGCGCGCCGTCCGCTTCGCGCTCGACGAGGCCGGCTACCGGCACGTCGACACCGCCGCCGCCTACGGCAACGAGGAGGGTGTCGGCCGCGGCATCGCGAGCTCCTCGGTGCCCCGCGAGGACCTCTTCGTCACCACCAAGCTGTGGAACTCAGACCAGGGCCACGAACCCGCGCTGGCCGCGTTCGACGCGAGCCTGTCCCGCCTCGGTCTCGACTACGTGGACCTCTACCTGATCCACTGGCCGCTGCGGAACAGGGACACCCGGCTGCGCACCTGGGACGCACTCGAGAAGATCGCCGAGTCCGGGCGCGCCAAGGCGATCGGGGTGTGCAACTTCGAACCGCACCACCTGCAGGAGCTCGTCGACCGCGGCGGCGTGCTGCCCGCCGTCGACCAGGTGGAACTGCACCCGCATCTCCCCCAGCACGCGATCCGCACGTTCGCGTCGCAGCACGGCATCGCGGTCGAGTCGTGGAGCCCCCTCGGCGGCACCAGCAACTCCGGGTGGGGCGACGCGTCCAAGCCCAACACGCTGCTCGGCAATCCCGTCCTCACCGCCGTCGGTGAGCGCCACGGCAAGTCGCCCGCACAGGTCCTCATCCGCTGGCATCTGGACAACGGGCTGATCGTCATCCCGAAATCGGTGCACGACAACCGGATCGCGCAGAACATCGACGTGTTCGACTTCGCTCTCACCGAGCAGGACCTGGCCGAGATCGCGACTCTCGACAACGGTGCCAGGGTCGGCTTCCACCCCGACGAGATGAACCTCGGCGCCCCGGCGTAGCGGCAGGGTGCCTATCCGGTCGGCGCCGCCGCGGTGAACTTCACCGGCAGCTCCTCGAGTCCCGAGACGAAGTTCGCCGGCCTCAGCGGCAGCGGGTCGCTCCCTGCGAGGGCCATGTCGGGCAGGCGCTCGAGCAGGCGCTCGAACATCAGCTTGCCCTCGAGACGGGCGAGCTGGTTTCCGAGGCAGAAGTGGGTGCCGAATCCGAAGGCCACGTGCGGGTTCGGGTCTCGTCGGGTGTCGAAGACGTCGGGGTCGTCGAACACCGACTCGTCGAAGTTCGCGGACTCGAACAGCAGCAGCATCTTCTCGCCCTGTTTCAGGTCGGCGCCGAAGAAGGTGGTGTCCCGGGTGACAGTGCGGGCCATGTTCTTGATCGGCGACACCCACCGCAGCATCTCCTCGATCGCGAGCGGCAGGCCGGAGGGATCCGCGACCAGCCGATCTCGTTGATCCGAGTGCCGCATCAACTGCTCCATGCCGCCGCTCAGGACGTGGCGGGTGGTCTCGTCGCCGCCGATGAGGATCAGCAGCGCCTCGTTCACGATCTCCTGGTCGTCGAGGCGCTGCCCGTCGATCTCGGCCTGCACGAGGACGCTGATCAGGTCGTCGGACGGTTCCTTGCGCCGTTCGGCGATGGTGCGGAACGTGAATTCGTTGAATGCGACGTACGCGTCCATCATCGCCTTCAGCTGGTCCTCGGTCGCGTTGCTTCCCAACGCCTTCACCAGATCGTCCGACCAGCGCAGGAAGGTCTCGCGGTCCTCGGGGCGGACGCCGAGCATGTCTCCGATCACCGCCATCGGCAGTGGCGCCGCGAGGTCGGCGACGAAGTCGCACTCCCCCCGCTCGCAGACCCCATCGATCAGCTGATCGCAGATCTCGCGGATCCGCTCGATCTTCGCCTCGACCTTCTTACGGGTGAAACCGGTGTTGACCAGCCGGCGGCGTTGCAGGTGCTCGGGGTCGTCCATGTCGATCATCTGTGGCAAGGGGCCGGTCTCCGGACGGATGCCGCCGGCGTTGGAGAACAGCCCCGGATCACGCTCGGCGGCGATGAGCGCGGCGTAGCCGGCCGCGGCGGGCACCCCGTTGCGGTCCCGGAACACCGGCTCGTGTGCGCGCATCCAGGCGTACGCCCGCCTCGGATCGCCGAACTCCCCGGCGTAGAACCGCCCGTCGACCAGTTCGATGTCGGGTCGTCGCATCGTTGCCCGTCCCCTCGGTCCGCTCTCGACACGCTTCGGTCCGAAGCGTATGCCTTTCCGATGCAAACCATGTCCGGAAACGGGCCACGGTGGTAGAACAAGTTCCACCGATGCGAGGGGAGTGCGCGTGGACACGAACGGCTCGGGCGACCTGCAGGGCAAGTCGATCCTGGTGACCGGCGGCGGCAGTGGGATCGGCCTCGGGGTCGCGGACCTGCTCGCCCGCTCCGGCGCCCACGTGACCATCGTCGGACGCACCGAGGACAAACTCGCCGCGGCCGCGGCGACGATCACCCCGGAGCGTGGCGGCTCGATCACCCACCACGCCGCCGACGTCACCGTCGAGGACCAGATCGCGCGGGCCGTCGCGGCGGCCACCGCGGTCACCGGCCGACTCGACGGCGCGGTCGCCTGCGCAGGCGGCAACGAGACGATCGCCCCGGTCACCCAGATCGACGTCGACGCGTGGCGTCGCACCGTCGAACTCAACGTCACCGGCACCATGCTCACCCTCAAGCACGCGGCCCGCGAACTCGTCCGCGGCGGGGGCGGTTCCTTCGTGGCGATCTCGTCGATCGCGAGCAGCAACACCCACCGCTGGTTCGGCGCCTACGGCGTCTCGAAGTCGGGCGTCGATCACCTCGTCCAACTCGGCGCCGACGAACTCGGCGCGAGCAACGTCCGCGTCAACTGCATCCGCCCCGGTCTGACCCGAACCGATCTGGTCGCCCTGATCACCGAGGGCGGACCACTGCTCGAGGACTACCAGTCGTGCACCCCCCTGCCCCGGATCGGGGAGCCCGAGGACATCGCCCGACTCGCCCGTTTCCTGCTCGGCGACGAGTCCACCTGGATCACCGGGCAGATCATCAACGTCGACGGAGGCCAGATGCTGCGCCGCGGACCGGATTTCAGTTCCATGCTCGAACAGGTCTTCGGCGCCGACGGCCTGCGCGGGGTGGTGGCGCCGTGACCGCCCACGACGTGCTCGGACAGCGGGTCGAGATGCCGGTGCGGGTGCGGCAGGCGACCGCGTTCATGGCGATGTACTCGGTGCCGACCGCGGCGGCACAGCGACTGATCGACCCGACCGGCCTGCAGATCCTGCAGTTCCGGCCCGGCCGCGGACTGTGCGCACTGGTCTTCGTCGACTACGTCGACGGAGATCTCGGTCCGTACAACGAGTTCGGCGTGGTCTTCATGGTCCGCGACCACCGCGCGAGCGGAGGCTCCACCCTCACCGATCTGACTGCACTCGCGAAGGGCCGTTCCGGCGCCCTGATCCACCAACTGCCCGTCGACGGCGACTTCACGCTCGCCGCCGGGCGCGGGATCTGGGGATTCCCCAAGGTGCTGGCCGACTTCCGCGCCGATCACTCCTCGGACGTCAAACACGCGTCGGTCAGCCAGGACGGCCGGCTGATCGCGGACCTGGCGGTCAAGCCGGGCTTCAGAACACCCGACCGGGCGTCGAGCACCACGATGCAGGCGTATTCACATCTCGACGGTGTCACGCGCTGCACCGACTGGGAGTGGAACCCGAGCGGAGTCCGCACCCGCCTCGGCGGGGCCGAACTGACGTTGGGTTCGCATCCGATCGCCGACGAACTGCGCGCGCTCGAACTGCCGCGGCGGGCGCTGATGACCACCTCGATTCCCGACCTGAGGATGGAGTTCGGCGACGCAATATCCTTGCAATAGCTAAGATTCCAGGATGGTCTTGGCGTTCTGCAGGCTGCCACGGACGTCGTGGCCGTAGAGCTTCTGGACGATCGGGTCCGCGAACTTGAACAGTCCGGTGCCGCCCTCGGCCTCCATGTGGAACGACACCCGGGTCCCGCCGTCGGCGGCGGCGAAGTCCAACTCGCGCGTGTAGCCGATCTTCGACTCCTTCGACCGGAACGCAATCCTCTTGTTCGCCTCGTACGCGCTCAGCTCCTCGGTGATCTCCAGCCGGACCCCGGCGACCTTGACCGAGAAGGACGACACGGCCCCGACCTCGTCGGGGGCGCCCGAGACCAGCTCGTAGTTGCCCAGATTGCTGTTCCACACCAGCACGTTTTCGGGGTTCGACAGGAACTCGAACACCTCCGGGAGCGGGCGATTGATGTCAATCGATTCGTCGGTCTTCAACGTCTTGGCCATGACAATTCCTGCCTCGTGGTTGCGTGCATCGTGCCCGCGAGCGAGCACGATTGTGAGCGACCCTCAGCCGGGAACCCGGCGGCGGAATTCCAGAAGTCGCCCGCACAGCCCCGTTTTCAGCGCGACATCACGTCGCCGGGAGCGTGCACCCATTGGTTCCCCGACTGCGATCTTCCTGGCGTTCTCATGGTAGCCCGACAGGAATCGGTACAGAAGGCCCTGCGCGGGTCTTGCCAATTGCGGCGCGATCGTGTGAACTCCAAGTTGGACGATTGACCAGGTTTCATTTCGACGCCCTCGCAAAGGATTTCCGTAGTGAAGATCAGTCGACGCAGCGTGCTCGCCGGAGCCGCCGCCACGCCCGTCATCGCGGCCCTGTCCGCGGGGCCTGCCGCCGGCGCGCCCGTTCGCACCGCCCCCGGCGGGTCCGGCCTCCGGGTCGGGGTCGGCATCGCGGACGTCACCGGGCCCGTCGCCGAGAACGGCATGATGGGCTACTCCAGCTTCGAGCAGGTCTCGCAGGGCCTGCACCAGCGCACGAGGGCCCGGGCCTATGTCTTCGCCGACGCCGCCGACGGGCGCGTCGTCTACGTGTGTGTCGACACCTGCATGGTGTTCCAGTCCGTGCACGACGAGGTCCTGCGCCGCCTGCACACCGCGTTCGGCGGGATCTACACCGAGCGCAACGTCATGCTCACCGCGGTCCACTCTCATGCCGCGTGCGGCGGCGCGTCCCACGACTACGCGTACAACCTCGCGATTCTCGGCTTCCAGCCCCTGACCTTCCATGCCGAGGTGGACGGCATCGTCGACGCGATCACCGCGGCGCACGCGAACCTCGCGCCGGGCACCGTCGCGTACGGACGCAGCGAACTCGCCGATGCCAGCGTCAACCGCTCGCGAGTCGCCTTCGATCGAAACCCGCAGCGGGACAGGGACTACTACCCGCTCGGCATCGACACCTCGATGCGGACGATGCGCATCAGCCAGGGCGGGACGGATGTCGGTGCGATCAACTGGTTCGCCACCCACTGCGCGTCGCTGACCAACGAGAACTACCTGATCTCGGGCGACAACAAGGGCGCCGCCGCGTACTTCTGGGAACACGACCTCGAGGGCGTCCGGTACCTGGACGGCGCACCGGGATTCGTGGCGGCCTTCCCGCAGACCAACTCCGGCGACATGTCCCCGAACCTGCGTCTCGAGCCCGGCAAGGGGCCGACCGACGACGAGTTCGAGAACACCCGCATCATCGGCGAGCGTCAGGTGGCGGCCGCCCGCACCGCCTTCGCCGCTGCCGAACCGATGGAAGCTGCCACCGTCGACAGCCGGATCATGTACCTGGACATGGCGAACCAGGTCGTCGACGGCCGGTTCACCCCGGACGGCAAGCAGCGCCGCACCGCTCCGGCCTGTGTCGGCGCGGCGATGAGCGCGGGCAGCACCGAGGACGGTCCGGCCATCCCGATCTTCCCGGAGGGCACCCGCAACCCGGTCGTCGACGCCCTCGGCGGCATGAATGCACCGGTGCCCGACTGGCTCGCCGACGCGCAGGCCCCCAAGCTCGTGCTGGTGGCGGTGGGGTTGCTGCCGCCGGACGGCTGGGTTCCGCACGTGCTCAAGATCCAGATCATCCGGATCGGCGACATCTACGTGGTCGGCGGACCGGCCGAGTTCACCATCGTGTCGGGGCTGCGGATCCGTCGCACGGTCGCGGAGGAACTCGGCGTTCCGCTCGAGAACGTCATCTTCCAGGGGTACGCCAACTCCTACTCGAGTTACTGCACCACCCCGGAGGAGTACGAGGCGCAGCAGTACGAGGGCGGCTCGACCCTCTTCGGCCGCAACACACTTCCCGCCTATCAGCAGGGCTACGCCCAGCTCGCGACAGCCATGCGCACCGGCACCGAGGTCCCGCGCGGTCCCGCGCCCCGCGACCTGTCCGGCTTCCAGCCCAGCTTCGGCCCGGGCGTCACGGCGGACGCCCCGCCCGCGGGACGGCAGTTCGGCGACGTTCTCGTGCAGCCCGCTCCGCGGGCGGAGGCGGGCGCCCAGGTGGTCGCCGAGTTCGTCACCGGGCACCCGAAGAACGACCTGCACCGCGGGGGTACCTTCCTCGAGGTGCAGCGGCTCGACGGCGGCCGATGGGTCCGGCACGCCGACGACGGCGACTGGTCCACCAAATACCGTTGGCGCCGTGAGGGTTCGAACGCCTCCGTCGCGCGCATCACGTGGGACGTTCCGGACGGCACGCCGAGCGGGCGGTACCGGATCCAGCACTTCGGCGACAGCAGGGACGCCGGCGGCGCGATCACCCCGTTCACCGGCACCTCCGCCGAATTCGACGTCTGAGGCGCCTTCGGTGCGCGTGCGTGGTGGGGGGGGGGGGGGGGTCGGCCACCCCGCACGCCCCGCGGGGGGGGGGGATTTGTTTATAGCGCGTTTGGTAATAACCCCCACCGGGGGT
>NZ_JBSFRT010000058.1:0-35519 GCF_053589375.1 Rhodococcus sp. NPDC003348 | reverse complement strand
GGGGTGGGGAGACACGCCCAGGATGCACCCGGCAGCACGATCGTCGTCCTGCAAGGCGGAGGAGAAGCCGATACCGGGGTTGTATCGGCGCCGACGACAACGCAGCAGGGCGGCGATGGGGCGCCGGGGGCGCCGACAAGGGGGTGGGGAGACATGCCCTATGGCGAGGTGACGATCACGATCACGCCCGGCGATGCGGTCGCGATGCCGGCGAAACGCTGCTCGGCGGTGATCCCGAGTTCCGCGGCGATCTGCTGCGCGGCTTGCTTCTCGGTCGCGGAGTTCGCACTGTAGAAGGCCGTCGTCTTCGCAACGTTGCCACTGCTGTAGTTGCCGGTCTCGGACACCGTCCAGCCGTCCGACTCGAGGGTCCCGGCGGTCTCGGCGGCCAGCCCGCTGACGGTGCTGTTGTTGAAGACCCGAACCTGGACCGCGGACCGATCGAACGTCGATGCTGCGGTCGGCGCGCCGGCCGAGGCCACGACCGGTGCGGCGCTGGTGACCGGCGCCGGGGTCGTCGGGCGAGCCGACGCGGCGGGGCTGTTCGGGGCCGCCTTGACCGGCGCGACGCTGGGCACGACATCGGCTGACTGCGGGTCCGAACCCGAGTTGGACAGGGTCATCGCACCGATGCCCGCGAAGGCGATCGCCAGTGCGATGAGAACCATCGCGAGCGCGCGTAGTGGGGGTCCCGACGGTGCCGGCTGCGGGGTGCTCACGGTCTCGACCTTACGGGTCCGGACATGGTCGGCGGCATCTAGGTGACGTCGAAACCGAGACGGCGGGCGGCGCGGGCCTTCTGCCGGCTGGCACGCAACCGGCGCAGACGCTTGACCAACATCGGATCCGCGGCGAGCGCCTCCGGGCGGTCGACCAGCGCGTTGAGGACCTGGTAATAGCGCGTCGCGGACATGTCGAACAGTTCCTTGATGGCGTCTTCCTTTGCGCCGGCGTACTTCCACCACTGGCGCTCGAAGGACAGGATGTCGTGATCGCGACGGGTGAGTCCGTCCGCGCCGACCTCGTTGGCGTCCCGGTCGTCGGTGGGCTGCGAATTCCGGCTACGCGCGACTGCGCCGTCCATCTCACTCCTCAACTTCGAGCTCTCGCCCCATACTTCGGCGAAGCGTGAAGCTCCCCGGCCGCCCGATCGGGTCCATTTCACCGGACGACGAATTACAACCCTGTACTTCTGCGCGTCCATTCAACCACGGTCGCCGCGCTCACCCAGGGCTTCGCGCCGACGGCGCGTCGCTCGCGGATCCCACGACCCGACAACACGCCCCGGCATCGGGGCAACCGGGAAACGGCCGGGCCGATCGCCACCATTATTCTTTCCCGCATGGCAATTCTTCCGATCGTGATCGTGGGCGACCCGGTACTCCACCAGCCGACCAAGCCGGTGACCCAGCCGCTGTCCGAGATCGCCGAACTCGTGGCCGACATGTACGACACGATGGACGAGGCCAACGGCGTCGGCCTGGCCGCCAACCAGGTTGGCGTCCCGCTGCGCCTGTTCGTCTACGACTGCCCCGACTACGACGCCGACCCCAAGGGTGCGCGCCGTCGCGGCGAGGTGATCAACCCCGTCCTCGAGACCTCGGAGATCCCCGAGACGATGCCGGACCCGGAGGACGACGACGAGGGCTGCCTGTCGGTGCCGGGCGAGCAGTTCCCGACCGGCCGCGCCGACTGGGCGAAGGTGACCGGCGTCGACGTGAACGGTGAACCCGTCGAGATCGAGGGCACCGGATTCTTCGCCCGGATGCTGCAGCACGAGGTCGGGCACCTCGACGGCTTCCTCTACACCGACGTGCTGATCGGGCGGCACGCGCGCGCCGCGAAGAAGATCATCAAACGGTCCGGCTGGGGCGTGCCGGGGCTGACCTGGACCCCCGGCACGGTCGAGGACCCGTTCGGACACGATGACTGACGCCCCCGCGGGCACCGGTAGACATCGCCGCCGCGAGGCGACCGAACGCGACGCAACCACACCCGAACCGACCGGTGGTCCCACACCCGAACCGAGTGCCGGACCCGACACCGAGCCGACCGGCGGCGCAAGCCCCGAGCCGACCGGTGGCCCCACACCCGAACCGAGTGCCGGACCCGACACCGAGCCGACCGGCGGCGCAAGCCCCGAGCCGACCGGTGGCCCCACATCCGAGCCGACCGGTGGCCTCACCCCCGCGGACGAGGGCGCGTCCGCGGCGACCGTGCAATTGCCCACCGCGCCGCGACTCGGCAGCCGGGTCGTCCTGCGGTACAAACTGCCGCCGGGCTATCCCCAACCGTTGACCGACATCATCGGGGAACTCGTCGCCCTGACGCCGGCCGTGGTGGTGCGCGCCGAGGACGGCCGGGTGGTTCAGGTGTCCGCGGACCAGGTGGTGGCGCTCAAGGCGATCGGGCCGCGCCGGGTCACGACGCGGGAGATCCGGGCGCTCGAACTGGCGGCCGCGGACGGCTGGCCGGGAACCGAACAGTCGTGGATCGACGGCTGGTTGGCCCGCAGCGGCGGGGGGTTCACCCGCCGTGCCAACGCCGCGGCGCCGCTGGGGCGGGCGCACCGGATCGGTGACCTGCATTCGAGCGACACCCTGGACCGGCTGCGGGCCTGGTACGCCGACCGCGGGCAGCCGCTGACGCTGCTGCTGCCCCACCGGCTCGGCGCGGCGCCGGAGGGCTGGACGCTGTCGGCGGAGGTGCAGGTGATGGCCGCCGACATCACGAACCTGACGCTGCCGGAAGGCGAGTCACTGGTGACGGTCTCTCCGGAGCCGGGGCCCGGGTGGCTTCCGCTGTACCACTACCGCGGCGCGCCCCTGCCGGAATCGGCGCCGGCGGTGCTGGCGTCGGTCCGGGACGGCGAGCTCGGGTTCGGTGCGCTCGGCAGCCCGGAGACCGAACTGCTCGCAATCGCCCGCGCCGCGATCACCGAGGCCCCCGACGGGCGGCGCTGGGTGGGGCTTGCGGCCGTCGAGGTCGCCCCGGCGCACCGCCGCCGCGGACTCGGCATGCTGATCTGCGCGGAGATGATCCGGTGGGGCCGCGGCCGTGGCGCCACCCACGCCTACGTTCAGGTCGAGGCCGACAACGCGCCTGCGATCGAGCTGTACCGCACCCTCGGGCTCATCGACCATCACCGCTACCGCTACGCCACCGCACCCGAGCGCTGAGCCGCCGTGCGGGTGGAGTTTCCCTTCCACCCGCACGGTCGCGATGTCGGTGGGCGGCACTACGCTGCGGGCATGCGATTGGCGACGTGGAATGTGAACTCGGTGCGAGCCCGGACGGACCGGATCGTGGACTGGCTGACCCGCACCGACACCGACGTGCTCGCCATGCAGGAGACCAAGTGCCGGGACGACCAGTTCCCGACCGAGCGGTTCACCGAACTCGGCTACGAGGTCGCGCACGTCGGCCTGAGCCAGTGGAACGGGGTGGCGATCGTCTCCCGCGTCGGGCTCGAGGACGTGCAGGTCGGGTTCGAGGGGCAGCCCGGGTTCGCCAAGCAGGCGCCCGACACACTCGACGTCGTGACCCCGGTCGTCGAGGCCCGCGCGATCGGCGCGACCTGCGGCGGGGTCCGGGTGTGGAGCCTGTACGTGCCGAACGGCCGCGAACTGTCGGACCCGCACTACACCTACAAGCTGGACTGGCTGGCGACACTGCGGGACGACGCCGCGAAGTGGTTGGCCGAGGACCCGAACGCGCAGGTCGCCCTGGTCGGGGACTGGAACGTCGCCCCGACCGACGAGGACGTGTGGGATCCGGCGCTGTTCGAGGGCAAGACCCACACGTCGCAGCCGGAACGGGACGCGTTCGCCGCGTTCGAGGAGGTCGGGTTCGCCGAGGTGACCCGTCCGCACACCCCCGGCCCGGGTGTGTACACCTACTGGGACTACACGCAGTTGCGGTTCCCGAAGCGGCAGGGCATGCGGATCGACTTCCAGTACGCCTCCCCCGCGTTGGCCGCCCGCGTCACCGGCGCCTCGATCGACCGCGAGGAGAGAAAGGGCAAGGGCGCCAGCGATCACGCGCCCGTCGTCATCGAACTCGACTAGCGCGGAATTCGGGTCCACGAAGCCGGCCGGGTCAACGAAGCCGGCCGGGGACGGTCAAGACCGTCCCCGGCTGCTCGACAACCCGGGCCGCCGACGGGGTTGCTCCGGTTCCTCACCTTCTGGTGCGCATGAATCCGATACCCATCAGGCCGAGTCCCAGCACCAGGACCACGGCACCACAGACCACGTTCGACCAGATCATCCCGGTCGTCGTCGACACTCCGGTGACCACCCACGGCGAGATGATCATCCACACGCCGAGGACGGGCAGTGTGAATGCGACTCCGTGAAGGCGGCCGAAGGCCGACGCGAGTCCGAACGCGAACACGGCCGTCGCGAGTCCGGCGATCAGGTTGCTCATCATCAGCGTGGTTGTGCCACTGAATCCGATGACCCACGGCGACGCGGCCATGTAGAGGCCGGCCAGCATGAGCAGACCCTCGTTCGTCTGCGCGAGCGGGTCGCCCGCGGCCTGGTCGTACTTGTCACGTAGCGCGGCGATGTCCGGGTGCTTCTCAATGGGCAGGTTCGCTGTCGACATGATGCCCACACCTCCTCGAGATGGAGAGGGAACACGTCCTCCCTCTCCCCTCGATTCTATTGCGAGACAGGGGCCAGGGACCGCCGCGAGCTGGACCGATGTGCCGATCAGCCGGCGTCGTCGAGCAGCCCCAGGTACTCGGTGTGGGTGCCGAGGTAACGCTGCACGTAGGTGCAGACGGGGTGCAGTCGCCACCCCCGGACCCGGGCCTCCTCGAGAACCTCGCGCACGAGCACGGCCGCCCAACCGCGGCCGCCGTACTCCTCCTTGACGACGGTGTGCATGAGCGCGACGGCGGCGCCGTCCTCGGGAGCGCCGTCCCGGTCGTCGAGCCGGCGGTAGCCGAGAATGCCGATCAGATCGCCGTCGACCCAGAGGTCGAAGCGCGCGTGTGCGGGATTGTGCTCGACCTCGGCCAGGGCGGGGTCGGCGGGCGCAGCGACGGGCGTCGTCACCGCCGCTGCCTGGTCCGGGTGTCGCTTGAACATGGCGTCATGCAATCAGCATTCGGGTCGATTCGCCGCCCGGCGCGGGCCCGACAGACAAGTTGTCGCTCATCCTTCGTCGAATCGTGGCCGAATCGCCGCCGGGCGATCACACCGGCACCAGCATGTCCCGGTACTCGGGGTTCGCCACGACGAATCGCTGCAGGTAGGTGCACACCGGGCGGATCTTCCAGCCGTACCCCCGCGCCGCGTCGAGGGCACGTCGGACCATCACGGCGGCCAGGCCGCGGTGCCCGAAGTCCTCGACGATGACGGTGTGCAGGAAGGACACCACCGGCGCTCCCGCCCGCCGTTTGGCGCTCACCGCTCCGCCATTCGACTCCAGGTCGTAATACCCCAGGATGCCGACGAGGTCGCCGTTGAGCCACAGCTCGAAGCGGTTCTGAGCTGCATTGTTCATCACCTCGGCGGTCGGTGTGTCCGCGAACATCGGCCTTGTCTCCTTGCCCACCCGTAACAAAAATGTGATCCACGCCACTATAGGTCGATGCCGGTTTGCGCGACAGGGAACGCGCAGAAAACTCGCCAACCGGACAGGTGCGCCTCCCCGGCCCGCACCCGCGGGAGGCGCCCGGCTATCGTCGGCGGCGACAACTCAACAAACCCACGGGGGCTCGCACCAGCGGGCTGAGAGGACGGCTAGCTCTCCACGAGCGGACAGGGCCGTCGACCGTATGAACCTGACCGGGTAATGCCGGCGTAGGGAGATTTCGATGAGGGACACCTCAACCTTCGACGGCGCCGTCGCCACGACTGCCGTCACGACCGGTCCGATCGCGGGCAGCAGCAAGCGGTACCTCGAGGTCGACGGGCTGTCGATTCCGGTCCGGCGCGTACAGCTGACCACCGGCGACCACCTCGACCTGTACGACACCTCCGGCCCGTACACCGACGAGTCCGCACGGATCGACCTCGACGCCGGCCTGCCGCCGGTACGCGCGTCCTGGCCACGCCCGGAGGGTGCCACCACCCAACTCGACTGGGCCCGAGCCGGGGTGATCACCGACGAGATGCGCTATTGCGCTGCCCGCGAAGGGGTTTCCCCGGAGCTGGTGCGCGAGGAGGTCGCGGCGGGGCGGGCGGTGATCCCCGCCAACCGGCGCCACCCGGAACTCGAACCCATGGTGATCGGCAAGCGGTTCGCGGTGAAGATCAACGCGAACATCGGGAACTCGGCGGTGACCTCCTCGATCGCCGAGGAGGTGGAGAAGATGGTGTGGGCGACCCGCTGGGGCGCCGACACCATCATGGACCTGTCCACCGGCCGCAACATCCACGAGACGCGGGAGTGGATCCTGCGCAACTCCCCCGTCCCGGTCGGCACGGTCCCGATCTACCAGGCACTCGAGAAGGTCGGCGGCGACCCGACGAAGCTGACGTGGGAGCTGTACCGCGACACCGTGATCGAGCAGTGTGAGCAGGGTGTGGACTACATGACGGTGCACGCCGGGGTGCTGCTGCGGTACGTACCGCTGGCGGCGAAGCGGGTCACCGGCATCGTCTCGCGTGGCGGGTCGATCATGGCGGCCTGGTGCCTGGCACACCACCGGGAGTCGTTCCTGTACACGCACTTCGAGGAACTCTGCGAGATTCTCGCCCGCTACGACGTCACCTTCTCGCTCGGCGACGGACTGCGTCCCGGCTCGATCGCCGACGCCAACGACGAGGCCCAGTTCGCCGAGCTGCGGACCCTCGGCGAACTGACGAAGGTCGCGAAATCCCATGGCGTGCAGGTGATGATCGAGGGTCCCGGGCACGTGCCGATGCACAAGATCGTCGAGAACGTGCGACTGGAAGAGGAGTGGTGCGAGGAGGCGCCGTTCTACACCCTCGGCCCCCTTGCCACCGACATCGCGCCCGCCTACGACCACATCACGTCGGCGATCGGCGCGGCGATGATCGCCCAGGCCGGGACCGCGATGCTCTGCTACGTGACCCCGAAGGAGCATCTGGGACTGCCGAATCGCGACGATGTGAAGGTCGGTGTCGTCACCTACAAGATCGCCGCGCACGCCGCGGACCTGGCCAAGGGTCATCCGCGTGCCCAGGAGCGTGACGACGCACTGTCCACGGCCCGTTTCGAGTTCCGCTGGCACGACCAGTTCGCGCTCTCCCTCGACCCGGACACCGCCCGCGAGTACCACGACGAGACGCTGCCCGCGGAACCGGCGAAGACCGCGCACTTCTGTTCGATGTGCGGCCCGAAGTTCTGCTCGATGCGGATCTCCGCCGATGTCCGGGCCTACGCCGAGGAGCACGGCCTGACCGACGCGACCGCGATCGAGGCAGGCATGGCGGAGATGTCCGACGAGTTCACCCGTTCCGGCGGGCAGGTGTACCTGCCCGTCGTCTCGGCCGATCGATAGGCTTTTCGTTGTGAACCTGCTGCCACTGACCCCCGACGGGCAGACGCCCGTCCGCGCCCTCACCATCGCCGGGACCGATTCCGGCGGCGGTGCGGGAATCCAGGCCGACTCCCGCACGATGGCGATGCTCGGTGTGCATGCATGCGTCGCCGTCGCAGCGGTGACGGTGCAGAACTCCGTTGGGGTCAGTGGTTTTCACGAGATCCCGCCGCAGATCGTCGCCGACCAGGTGCGCAGCGTGGTCGGCGACATCGGGGTGAGCGCCGCGAAGACCGGCATGCTCGCGTCCACCGCGATCATCGAGTCCGTCGCGCAGGTGTGCACCGAGGTGGGCATCGGCAAGGGGCAACCGGTCCCGCTGGTGGTGGACCCGGTGTGCGCGTCCATGCACGGCGACCCACTGCTGCACGCGGAGGCCCTCGACGCGGTGCGGCACACGTTGATCCCGATCGCGTCGCTGGTCACGCCGAACCTCGACGAGGTGCGGCTGATCACCGGTGTCGACGTCGTCGACGACGCGACCGCCCGTCGCGCCGCCGAGGCGCTCCACGGATTGGGGGCGCAGTGGGCCCTCGTCAAGGGTGGGCACCTGCGCACGTCGACCGAATCGACCGACCTGCTGTTCGACGGTGAGCGCTTCCACGAGTTCACCAGCCCGCGGATCGACACCGGCAACGATCACGGCGGCGGTGACACCCTCGCCGCCGCGGTGGCGTGTGCCTTGGCGCACGGCCGCACGATGCCCGAGGCCGTCGAGTTCGGGAAGCAATGGGTGACCCGCTGCCTCGCGGCGTCCTACGACCTCGGCGCGGGACACGGGCCCGTCTCGCCGCTCTGGCGCCTGCACGTGGGCGCGGAGGAAGGTCAGCGCGAGTAGTCCCTGAACGTCATCACGAACCCGACCGCGACCACGGCCGCCGCCACGAGATACACGGCGATACGGAACCAGTAGGCCCCGTAGCCGTAGTAGTTCACGGCGAACGCACCCGCCATCGCGGCGAGGATCAGGACGAGTCCGTAAAAGGGTGTGCGTTGTTCCCGATCAACCATGCCTCCAGTGTCGGCGCCGTGGGCACTGGAGGCAATGGTCGCGTCACAGCGGCCGAACGGTGTACATCTGGAGGTCGTTCGGCACTCCGCGCGGGGCGCTGGCGAACAGTCCGCGGCGGTAGGGACGGACCCGCAATCCCAGCTCGTCGAGGCGGTCGGACCCCAGGGCGTCGACGGTGGCCGCCGACGCCATCACCTTGCCGTCGGCCCCAGCCTGCATCACTCGCGCGGCGACGTTGACGTCCACGCCGAGCCAGTCGGCACCGACCTGCCTGGGCATGCCCGTGTGCACGCCCACCCGCATCCGGGGCCGGTGGCCGTGACACTCGACCGTCGCGAGTGCGGCGCGGGCCTCGAACACCGCCTCGAGCGCGCCATCCGGTCGGGCGAAGACGGCCATCATGCCGTCGCCCATCCGTTTGACGACGTGGCCGCCGTGGTCGGCGACCGGTGGTTCGATCGCCCGCGCGACCGCGCGGAGCAGCTCGACCGTCGCCTCGTCGCCGGCGGCGAGCGCGAAGTCCGAGTAGCCGACCAGATCGGTGAACACGAGCGTCATCGCGCGGGTGCCGCGGCCGCGGCCGGTGCGTTCGAGCAGCGCCTGCCACACCTGCAGCGCGCCGAGGCCGACCTCCCGGGAGACCCCGGGGTGATCGTCGAGGAGTCGGTCGGCGACCCGGGCGACGGCCCGCGCCCCGCCCGGTCCGGCGGTGGAGAGCGGGTCCCCGAACCCCGGATCGCCGGGCAGCGCCCGGCGCACCCGGCGGACTGCGTCCACCGCGGCGGGCGCCCTGTCGACCGCCAACGCCCAGGCCAGGGCCGACGCGACGCGGCCGCGGCCGTCACCGCCCTCGGGTTGCTCGGTCATCGACGAAGTGTAACCACCGGTCACACACATGCGCCTGTGAGTCCTTTTGGCGCGCGTGGGGGCCAAAAGGACTCACAGGCACGAAGTGCCTACGCGTCGCGGCGGTTGACGACGAACAGGGCCGCCCCGAACACGACCGCGACGAACGCGGTGAAGTACACCAGGCTGCCCCACGGACCCCAATGCCAGTCGATGCCCTGATCGGAGCCGAGGAAGTGGTTGGCATTCGCGAACGGCAGGAACGGCTGGATCTCCCGGCCCACCTTGCCGAACAGGCCGAACAGCGACTCGATCAGCAGCGGCCACAACAGCAGCAGGGTGATCGCGCCGGCCGACTGCCGCACCAGCGACCCGACCGCGACGGCGAGCACGACGCACAGCAGCGCGTAGATCGGCACGCCGTAGATCGCACGCCAGGCGTCGGATCCGGAGAGCTTCAGGAGGGCACCGGCCTCGCTGCCCGCGGTGGTCTTGGCGATCGCGTAGGCGCCGAAGGTCAGCACGAACGTCAGCACGGCACCGAAGATCCCGATCAGCCCGGCCTTGGTGATCAGCACGGTGTCGCGCTTCGGCACCGCCTGGAAGGTGGTCCGGATGATCCCGAACCGGTACTCGCTGGTCACCGCCAGCGCCGCCAGGATCATCAGGACGAGCACGCCGAATCCGGTCACGCCGCCGACCGCGTCGGCCAGCGTGGGCAGGAACGGGTCCATGCCCGGATTCTCGCCGTTCGCGAGCTGGTCGTTGTACGCGGTCAGGCTCACTTTCGCGGTCAGGCCGATCACCGCGGCCAGGCCGAGCCCGAGCGCGATGATCGCGACGGTGCACCACAACGGCGACTTCGTCGAGGTGAGCTTGATGCGTTCCGCTGCCACGACACCCATCAGAGCGCCCCTCCCATCACGTCGGCCTGGTACTGCACGTCGTCGCCGGTCATCTTCATGAACGCGTCCTCGAGCGAGCCACGCTGCGCGGACAGCTCGTGCAGGACGATGCCCTGTCCACCGGCGATCTGCCCGACCGTGTCGGTGGTGGCGCCACGAACGATCAGCACCGCGGCCCCGTTCTCCCCGACGCCGTCCGACTGCACGGCCAGACCCTGTGCGACCAGCGCGGACTTCAGTGCGTCGAGCTGCGGGCTGCGCACCCGCACCGACGACTCGGAGGACCGGTCGACGAACTCGTGGACCGGCGAGTCGGAGACGAGTCGGCCGCGACCGATCACGACGAGATGTTCCGCGGTCAGCGCCATCTCGGACAGCAGATGGCTGGACACGAGGACGGTGCGCCCCTCCGCGGCCAGCTGCTGCATGAACTTGCGGATCCAGACGATGCCCTCCGGGTCGAGACCGTTGACCGGCTCGTCGAAGAGCAGCACCTTCGGGTCACCGAGCAGCGCACCCGCCAGCCCGAGCCGCTGCGCCATGCCGAGCGAGAACCCGCCGGCCTTCTTGCCCGCGACCTCGGTCAGGCCGACCAGCCGCAGCACCTCGTCGACGCGCGAGCCCGGGATCCCGTTGGATGCGGCCATCCACTGCAGGTGCGCTTTCGCGGACCTGTTGGGGTGCACCCACTTGGCGTCCAGCAGGGCACCGACGGTGCGCAGCGGCTGCTTCAGGTCGTGGTACGGCTTGCCGTCGATCAGCGCGACACCGGCGGTGGGCCGATCCAGACCGAGGATCATCCGCATGGTTGTCGACTTTCCTGCGCCGTTCGGGCCCAGGAAGCCGGTGACGATTCCGGGACGCACGGTGAAGGTCAGGTCGTCGACCGCCCTCACGTCCCCGAATGTCTTCGTCAATCCCCTCACTTCAATCATGCCCGCCAGCATTCCGGAAAAACCCGGCGCGCACATCCTCCACAGGTCGCGCGTCGTGTCGTCCTCAGGGATGACACGGCGGTACCGCGCCGGGGCCGCGACGTCGTCGCGACACGGCGCGCGTCGGGGATGTCAGGGTCGGACCTGACCGTTCCCGCTCACCGGATCGGGGATGGTCGGGAACCGGTCGGCAGGCATCTCGCCCTCGTCGTACACCGTCTGCGGCGGACCGATGATCAACGGATCCGGGGTCCCGACGACCCGCGGGTCCTTGCCTGCGTAGTCGAACTTCGACAGCACCCAGCGCATCGCCTCGAGCCGCGCCCGCTTCTTGTCGTTGGACTTGACGATCGTCCACGGCGCGTGCGGAGTGTCGGTGTAGAACAGCATGTTCTCCTTGGCCTCGGTGTAGGCGTCCCACTTGTCGAGGCTCGCCAGGTCGGTCGGCGAGAGCTTCCACTGCTTGACCGGGTCGGTGCTCCGGGCCACGAACCGCGCGTGCTGTTCCTCCCGCCCGACCGAGAACCAGAACTTGACCAGACGAATGCCCGATTGCACCAGCATGCGTTCGAATTCCGGTGCCGATCGGGTGAATTCGAGGTACTCGGTGGGCGTGCAGTAGCCCATGACCCGTTCCACGCCGGCCCGGTTGTACCAGGACCGGTCCATCAGCACGATCTCGCCGCCGGCGGGCAGGTGTGCCACGTACCGCTGGAAGTACCACTGGGTCCGCTCGCGTTCGGTGGGCTTCTCGAGCGCCATCACGCGGGCACCACGGGGGTTGAGGTGTTCGGTGAACCGTTTGATCGCGCCACCCTTGCCCGCCGCGTCCCGGCCCTCGAAGATGATGACGATCTTCTCGTCGTTCTCCTTGACCCATGCCTGCAGCTTGAGCATCTCGATCTGCAGGGCACGTTTGCGGAACTCGTACTGCCGCCGCGTCATCTTCTTGTCGTACGGGTAGCCGTGCCGCCACGGCGCGTCGGGGCCCTCTTCGGGCCGGGCGCGACCGGACTTGCGCAGCAGCTCGCCGATCTCGTCGATCTCCGGGGTGACGTCGATGGTTTCGGGTGCGGCCAGCTCGAAGTTCCCGTCGGCTCGTTGCCCGTCAGGATGTGCGTGACCGGATTGCTGCTCGTTCACGTTGTCGAGACTACCGCCGCGCGACCCGTCCGGCAGGCCGCGCGGCGGACGAAAATCCTATAGTTCGGGTGACGACGCCTGCGCCCAGAACCGCTTCGGGATCCGGCCGGCCCGCCGCGCCTGGTACCCGGCGGTGACGGCCGACGCCATCGCGGACGCCATCAGGGCCGGATCCTTGGCACGGGTGACCGCGGTCGCCAGCAGCACTGCGTCGCAGCCGAGTTCCATCGCACGGGTCGCGTCGCTGGCGGTGCCGATGCCGGCGTCGAGGATCACCGGCACCCCCGCCGCCTCGACGATCATCTCGATGTTGTGCGGGTTGCAGATGCCCAGCCCGGTGCCGATCGGTGCGCCCAGCGGCATCACCGCCGCACAACCGACGTCCTCGAGCCGCTTCGCCAGCACCGGGTCGTCGGTCGTGTACGGCAGCACCGTGAAGCCGTCGTCTACGAGTTGCTCTGCGGCACTGACCAGTTCGATGGCATCGGGCAGCAGGGTACGGTCGTCGGCGATCACCTCGAGCTTGACCCAGTCGGTTTCCAGAGCCTCCCGGGCCAGCTGCGCGGTCAGCACCGCCTCCGCCGCACCACGACAACCGGCGGTGTTCGGCAGCGGCGCGATGTCCAACCGACGCAACAGGTCGAGCACGCCGGTGCCACCGGCGGCATCGACCCGGCGCATGGCGACGGTGGTCAGTTCGGTACCGGACGCGACGAGCGCCTCCTCGAGCACCGTCAGGTTCGCGGCACCGCCGGTCCCCATGATCAGCCGGGACCCGAAGGTGCGACCGGCGATCGTCAGCTGGTCACCCACCCTGCACCGCCGTGAGGATCTCGATCTCCCAACCCTTTTCGACCACGCGGTCCCACGTGGCGCGCGGGACGACGGCACCGTCCACCGCGACCGCGATGCCCTTCTCGGGCAGGCCGAGACGGGCGAGAAGCTGCGCCACCGTCGTCGGTTCGGACAGCTGGTGGTCCTCGCCGTTGACGGTGATCCCGATGTTCACCATGTCTGTCATCGATTCCTCATTCGTGCGTCGAAACCAGTGTGCCGAAGCGTTCCGGGCGACAGGACGTCGCCTCCGGCAGCGGCGTGCCGTTCAGTTCGGCGACCACCGCGTCCGCGGACAGCGGGGTCAGCAGGATGCCGTTGCGGCCGTGCCCGGCGGCGAGCACCACCCGGTCGGTGACCCGGCCCAGGATCGGCAGGTTGTCGGGACTCATCGGGCGCAGACCCGCGGCAGTCTCGTGCAGTTCGTACTCGCCGATGCTGGGCATCAGGGCCTGCGCGTCGGCGATCAGGTCCCGGACCCCGGCCACGGTCACGGCGGTGTCGTCACCGGACTCGTGCTGGGTGGCGCCGACGACCAGTCCGTCGCCGCGGGGTACCAGGTACACCGGCCTGCCGTGGACGCTGGCGCGGATCGTCCGGCTCGGCGCGGGCGCCACGCCGGGCCGATACCGCAGCCGCAACACCTCCCCCTTGACCGGTCGCACCGGCAGCCCCGGCCACAGCCGCGCCGCGGCCGTGCCTGCGGCGAGTACCACCTGATCGGCGGGCAGCGCGTCCACGTCCGCGACGGCCTCGGCCACGAACGTCACCCCGGCGGCCGCACACGCGGACCGCAGCGCCCGCACCAGCGCGCGGTTGTCGACGGCGAACTCCGCGGCGGCGAGCAGCGCCAGCCTGATCGTCGGGGCGAGGGACGGTTCCGCTTCCCGGATCTGCGCGCGGGTCAACAGGTCCAGCCGGTAGCCGCGCCCGTCGAGCCACTCGGCGACGGTGCGCAGGTCCGTCGCGTCGGCGGCGTCCAGCGCGACGGTCATCGAACTCTGCGAGGTGAACAGCGTCTCGCCCGTCGCCCGTTCGAGTTCGGCCCCGAACCCCGGCCACCGGTCCAGGGACGCGGCCCCGGCGGCGAGCACCTCGTCCTCGCCGGGCCAGCCCTCGGACAGCGGGGCGAGCATGCCGCCCGCCACCCACGAGGCCCCCGACCCGACGGCCGGGTCGTGCAGGGTCACCGCCCACCCGGACCGGGCCGCGCGCCACGCGATCGACAGTCCGATCACGCCGCCACCGACCACCGCGACGGTTCCGTTCACCACTCCACCTCACTCCCTGCGCCGGCATGATCCGGGTCAGGTCTGACGGTCGGGGCTCGCGAGCCCCCTCTCAGCCCCGCGTTCGCCGGGACTCCCGTGTCACTTTCGTTCACCCAGAGACTACCGTTGGCCCCGTGCCCACCTCGCAAGCCGGTCATCACCCGACACCGCGCGAACGCCTCGCCACCGCGCGCCTGTACCTGTGCACCGACGCCCGACGGGAGCGCGGCGACCTGGCGAAGTTCGCCGACGCCGTCCTGTCCGGCGGTGTCGACATCATCCAGCTCCGTGACAAGGGCTCGGCAGGCGAACGCGAGTTCGGCCGGATCGAGGCCCGCGAGGAGCTGGCGGCGCTCGCCGAACTGGCGGCCGCGTGCCGACGACACGGTGCACTGCTCGCCGTCAACGACCGCGCCGACCTCGCGTTGGCGTCCGGGGCCGACGTGCTGCACCTCGGGCAGGGCGACCTGCCGGTGCACTATGCGCGCGAGATCGTGGGGCCGGACGTGGTGATCGGCCGCTCGACCGGCAGTCGCGCGCAGGCGCAGCTCGCCGCGATCGAGGAAGGTGTCGACTACTTCGCCACCGGTCCGGTGTGGGCGACCCCGACCAAGCCCGGCCGCAGCGCCTCCGGTCTCGAGCTGGTCCGCCAGGTCGCCGAGTCGGATCCGACGATGCCGTGGTTCGCGATCGGCGGCATCGACGAGGAGCGCCTGCCCGAAGTCCTGAACGCGGGCGCCACCCGGGTCGCCGTGGTGCGGGCGATCACCGAGGCCCGCGATCCGCAGGCCGCGGCCCGCTCCCTCGCCGACGCCCTCGACCGCAACGCCGCCGCCGCCCGCTGACCCCGTTCCCCCCTCGCCAGCTGTTCCCTAATGTCACATTGGCTCACTTGGCGATACCCAATGTGACATTAGGGAACCTCGGCGAGGGTGGGCGAAGCGGTCAGTCCAACCAGGACAGCACGGTGGAGGGCGAGAAGCGCAGCACCGTCTCCGGCAGCCTGTCACGCAGGCCGCGGTCGGCGGTGACGACGGCGGTCAGTTCACCCGCGACGCCGGTCAGGGTGGTCGCCCCGCCCGGGCCGGTCGCGAGGAGTGCGAGGGTGTCGTCGCCGCTGCCCGACGCGACGTGCACCGGAACCCGCACGTCCGCCTCGGCGACGGCCGCGGCCTGACCTTCGAGCACCGCCTCGACCCGCGGCAGCCAACCGAACCCGCCGTCCGGGAGCTCGATCGTCCGCGGCAGGGTTGCCGCGATGCCGGCGAGTAGCCGCCCGGTCGCGCCTGCGCGGTCCCGCCACCAGCCGTCGGGACGCGACCCGACGACGTTGGCGGTGTCGAGGAGCAATCGCACCGGGGCGGCCCGCAATCCCGGCCAGCTCGCCTCGAAGCCCGGGTGCAGCGGCAGGTCCGTCACCTGATCCTCGGGCACCCAGCGCAGTTCGGTGCTCTCCCCGTTCGGCACGGTGTCCAGTGTGAACTCGGCGTCCGCGATCACCGTCGTGTACGTCCAGTCCCCGCCGGCGGCGCGGGCGGTGACTCGTTCCGCCCGCACCCGGAGGTGGGCGGAGTCGATCCCGGCCTCCTCCTCGGCTTCCCGAACCGCGGCGTGGGTGGTGGTCTCGTGCGAGTCCCTGGCTCCGCCGGGCAGGGCCCATGTTCCGCCCTGATGGCTCCACGCGGCCCGGTGTTGGAGCAGCACGGCCGACCCGCCGCCGGGCATCGGGGCACGCAGCAGCAGACCGGCAGCGCCGTACCGTCCCCAGTAGCGGCTGCCGTCTCCGCTCTTCGCCCAGCCGTCCCCGTCACCGCGCATCGACTTCGCTCACCTACCCCGTGTACTCGGATCACCTCGTACCAGGCCGACGGGCCGGGTACGAGACGCATCATGCGCCTTCGGAACCGCGCGCCTCGAACTTAGCCAGTCGATCGAGCCGAAGCACGGTTACTGCTTATATGCTGCCCTCTGTCCGGCGATCGAGCCAGGTGCGAAGGGATGCGCGGTGGTTGTACGGGTGGCCCCCTCCACGCAGCCGCGTGGCGCCGGGCCGGACGGCGATCCGGTCGGCCCGTCCGCGCGGCTGCGATCGCGGCTGCGCACCAGCCCTTCCCGGATCACGATGCTCGGCATCGGACTGGTCATCGCGGCGATGGTCTCCGGAACCGTGGCCGCGGCACAGGTCACGGACCGGCAGCGCACCCTCGACGCCCTGCAGTCGGAGGTCGAACCACTCGCCTTCGCGGCCCAGGACATCTACAGCTCGCTGTCCATCGCCGATGCCGCGGCGACGACGGCCTTCCTGTCCGGCGGCGTCGAGCCGATCGCCGTCCGCGACCGCTACACGCAGGCGATCACCGACGCGGGCGCCGACCTGGTCGACGCCGCCGCGGGGATCGACACCTCCGACACCGCCTCGCACGACCTGCTGGCGAAACTGTCGGTGGGGGTGCCCGTCTACACGGGTCTGATCGAGACGGCCCGCACCAACAACAGAGACGGTCATCCGGTGGGATCGGCGTACCTGAGCGAGGCGTCGACGATGATGCAGTCGACGCTGCTGCCGTTGGCACAGCAGTTGCATGCCGCACAGGCCGCGCGGGTCGTGCAGACCCAGGCCGAGTTCGCGACCCCGCCGTGGCTGTCGATCGCGTTGCTGATGGCAACCCTGGCCGCGCTGCTGCTGGCACACGTGCTCCTCGCCCGCCGGACCCGCCGACGCCTGAACGCGGGGCTGATCGTGGCGTCGCTGGCGGTCACCGCGTCACTGGGGTGGCTGGTGATCGCCGGGGTCGTCTCCGCGACGTCCACCGCCCGCGCGCTCGACCACGGCGCGCGGCCGCTGACCGAGCTGACCACCGCGCGGATCCTGGCGCAGCAGGCCCGCGCCGACGAGACGCTGGGACTGGTGCGCCGCGACTTCACCGGACGCTACAACAGCGACTTCGAAAGACACCTCGACGAGCTCGGGTCGACGCTCGACGGCGTCGCACGCGTCGGTCCGCAGGTCGGGTCCGACGAGGTCGCGGCCGCGGGCCGAGCCCGCTCGGCATGGGCGAGCGCGCACACCCGGTTGATGGCGCTGCTCGCCCGCGGCGACTGGCAGGCGGCCGTCACCGTCGCCGTCGCACCGGGTGGTGACGGCTCCGCCGCGCAGTACGCCGCCGCCGACACCCAGCTGACCGATGCGATCGGGGAGACACGGACGGAACTGCGACGGGGTGTCGACCGGGCGCTGTCGATGCTGACCGGCCTGGCGCCGGGCATCCTCGGGTTGGCCGCGGTGGCGGTCGCCGGTGTGGCGATCGGCCTGTGGCCCCGGCTGCGGGAGTACCAGTGACGCGCCGCCGGACTGCCACCCGCCGGTGGGGGGCGGTGCTGGTCGCCGTCGCCGCGGTGGTCTGTGGGTGCGCCACCACCGCCGAACCCGACTCGTCCGAGCCGTCGTCGACGTACCTCGAGCCGCCGCTGCCGTCGGGTGCGGCGATCGCCGCGTCGCCCACCTCGACCGCTCCCACCCCGGACTGCGGCGACCCGACCGCGAGCCTGCGCCCGGCACCGGCGGGCTCCACCGCGCCGACACCCGCTCTCGACCGGATCCGGGCGCGCGGCAGGCTGCTCGTCGGCCTGGACACCAGCAGCAACCTGTTCAGCTTCCGCAATCCCGCGACGGGCACCATCGAGGGCTTCGACGTGGACATCGCCCACGAAGTCGCCCGTGACCTGTTCGGCGACCCGGACCGGATCGAGTTCCGCATCCTCTCGTCGGCGGATCGTGTTGCGGCGCTCGACGACCGGACCGTCGATGTGGTCGTGAAGACGATGACCATCACATGTGAACGGCGGGCGAAGGTGGGGTTCTCGACCGTGTACTACGAAGCCGGGCAACGGGTCCTCGCGATGAAGGGGTCCGGCATCCGGGATGCGGCAGACCTCTCCGGCCGCCGGGTGTGCGCGGTCGCGGGCACGACGAACCTGCAGCGCATTCAGCAGGTGCAGCCGGAGGCGACGGTGTTGTCGGTGCCGAACTGGGGCGACTGCCTGGTGGTGTTGCAGCAGCGTCAGGTCGACGCGGTGACGTCCGACGATTCGATCCTCGCGGGCCTGGCCTCCCAGGACCCCAACCTCGAACTCGTCGGCCCCGCACTGAGTTCCGAGCCGTACGGGATCGGTGTCAACAAGTCGGACACCGATCTGGTGCGGCAGGTCAACGGGACCCTGGAGCGGATCCGCGGTGACGGGACGTGGCAGCGCATCCACAACCGCTGGCTGGGCACGATCGGTCCCGCTCCCGCACCTCCGACGCCGCACTACGAGGACTGAACGAGGCGATGAGCGAGACCCCCGACGAGGTGCCCCCCACTCGGGCCGCACGGCCCACCCAGGGAGCACGGCCCACGCAGGCGACGCCCGCGCCGGCCCCCGCCGCCACCCCCGGTGAGGAGGACACGTCGGGCCGGTCGGGCTCGGCGCGCAGCAGCAGGCGCAGCCGGTCCGGGCGGACCCGCACGAGCGCGCGTCGTCGGATCGGCGGCGGACTGGTCGAGGTCCCGTCCGTTGCGATGCCCGATCCTTCCACCGCGGTGATGACGGAACCCGTTGTCGCCGTGAACAAGAGGTTCTGCTGGAAGTGCGGCAAGCCGGTGGGACGCGGAGGACTCGACGACACCACGGGCACCTGCCCGGCCTGCCACGCCGGGTTCGACTTCTCGCCACGGCTGGCGGCCGGGGACATGGTGGCCGGCCAGTACGAGGTGCAGGGCTGCATCGCGCACGGCGGGCTGGGCTGGATCTACCTGGCCGTCGACCGCAACGTCAGCGACCGATGGGTGGTGCTCAAGGGCCTGCTGCATTCCGGGGATTCCGAGGCGCAGGCGGTTGCGCTGGCCGAACGGCAGTTCCTCGCCGAGGTCGAGAGTTCGAGAATCGTGAAGATCTACAACTTCGTCGAGCACCCGGAACCGGACGGCAGCAGCGTCGGCTTCATCGTGATGGAGTACGTCGGCGGACACTCCCTGCGCGACGCGCTCCGCGCCCGGCCGCGCCCCGAACGACTCCCCGTCGACCAGGCCATCGCGTACCTGCTCGAGGTGCTGCCCGCGTTGGACTACCTGCACTCGATCGGCTTGGCGTACAACGACCTCAAGCCGGAGAACATCATGATCACCGACGATCAGGTCAAGCTGATCGACCTCGGTGCGGTGGCAGGCCTCGAGGACTTCGGCTACCTGTACGGCACCCCCGGTTACCAGGCCCCGGAGATCCTCCGCACCGGCCCCACCGTCGCGACCGACATCTACACCGTCGGACGCACGCTGGCCGTGATGTGCCTGAACATGCCCTCGGAGAACGGGCACTACCGGGCGGGTATCCCGGCCCCGGCGGACGCACCACTGCTCGCCGAGCACGAGTCGCTGTACCGGTTCCTGTTGCGCGCCACCGACCCCGACCCCGACCGCCGGTTCGGCGGCGCCGCCGAGGCCGCGGGGCAACTGATCGGCGTGCTCCGCGAGGTGCTGGCCCAGCAGAGCGGGGAGGAACGCCCCGGCCTGTCGGAGGTGTTCAGCCCCGGACGCACCGTGTTCGGCACCGAGTGGGCGGTCCGGGGCACCGACGTCTACCTCGACGGGCGACAGCACGACGGCACCATTGAGGCGCGGGATGTCGTTGCCGCGCTGGCCGTTCCACTGATCGATCCGTCCGATCCCAGTGCCACGTTGATCGCCGCGACGGTGCACGCCGAACCGGCCCAGAGCCTCGACGCGATCCGCCGCGCCCGCGCGGGCGGCCTCGAACGGACCGCCGACGGCGGGCCCGGGTTCACCACGGAGATCGCGCTCGCCGAGACGAAGGCCCTCCTCGACCTCGGGGACGGGGAGTCCGCAGGCCGGGTCCTCGACACGGTCCCCGAGACGAAGAGCGGCAACTGGCGGGTCGACTGGTACCGCGGCATGGTGGCGTTGCTCGTCGGCGAGTACGAGGCCGCGATGACGTACTTCGACGTGACGCTGGCCGCGCTGCCCGGGGAGATCGCCCCGAAGCTGGCGCTGGCCGCGACCGCCGAACTGATCCTGCAGCACTGGCACACCGACGATCCCCACCAGTGGCGCACCTTCGCCGAGAAGTACTACGGCACGGTGTGGCGCACCGACCGGGGAGTGGTGAGCGCCGCATTCGGCCTGTCCCGGCAGCTCGCCGACCGGGGCGACATCGCCGGCGCGGTCGCCGCGCTGGACCAGATCCCGCCGACGTCGCGCCTCTACTCCACCGCCCGGATGACCGCGGCCCTGACCCGGCTGTCGGGGGCACCGATCGCAAGGCTGGACGAGGCGGCGCTGCGGGACGCCGCGGGTCGCGTGCAGGCGCTGCCGCCCGACGAGGGCCGAGCGCTGCAGATGCGTGCGGTGGTCCTGGGCACCGCCCTCGACTGGGTGCTGTCCGGCCATGTCGCCGACCGCGACCGCGGCCCCGTCCTCGGCGCCGAGTTCACCGAACGGGGCCTGCGCGCCGGAACCGAGACCGTGCTGCGCGCGTTGGCCCGCAACACGTCCAGCCGTGCGCACCGGAACACCCTCGTCGATCTCGCCAACCGGACCCGCCCCCGCACCTGGTGGTGAGCCGCGGCATCCCCGGAACGCCTAGCCGGCGAACTCCCGGGCGAAGCGGGCGATCGCGAGTTCCTCGTTGGTCGGCACGACGAGAACGGTGACCGCGGAGCCGTCGGTGGAGATGACGCGGGGTTCGTGGCTGCGCACGGCGTTGCGTGCGGGGTCGATCTCGATGCCGAGCCGGTGCAGGCCGGACAGCGCATCGGCCCGCACCTCGACGGCGTTCTCCCCCACACCCGCGGTGAAGGTGATCGCGTCGACGCCGCCGAGTGCGACCAGGTAGGCGCCGATGTACTTGCGCAGCCGATGGACGTAGACGTCGTAGGCCAGCGCCGCGGCGGCGTCGCCCTCGTCGATCAGGCGGCGCAGTTCCCGGAAGTCGTTGACGCCGCACAGCCCCTTGAGTCCGGACCGCCGGTTGAGCAGGTCGTCGATCTCGTCGACGTCGAGTCCGGCGCTGCGCCGCAGGTGCATCACGAGCCCGGGGTCGATGTCGCCGCTGCGGGTACCCATCACGAGCCCTTCGAGCGGGGTCAGTCCCATCGACGTGTCGACTGCCCGCCCGCCGGCGATGGCGGACGCCGACGCCCCGTTGCCCAGGTGCAGCACGATCTGGTTCAGCTCCGTCAGATCGCGTCCGAGCACCTCGGCGACCCGCGCGGACACCCACTCGTGGGAGGTGCCGTGAAAACCGTAGCGGCGCACACCGTGTGCCGCCGCGACGGCCGCGTCCACGGCGTAGGTGCGGGCCCGCGCGGGCAGGGTGTGGAAGAAGGCGGTGTCGAACACTGCGACGTGCGGCACGGACGGCAGGGCGAGCATCGCGCTCTCGATGCCGATGGCGTTCGCGGGGTTGTGCAACGGTGCGAGCGCCGAGAGCCGGGAGATCTCGGCGAGTACGTCGGGGGTGATGAGCGTGGGCCGGTAGAACACCTCGCCGCCATGCACCACCCTGTGCCCGACCGCCGCGATCCCCGCCGTGGCCAGATCCACGCCGTCCTCGGCGAACATGCCGAACGCCAACCGCAGACCGTGCGCGTGATCGGTGATCGGGCCACGGTGTTCACGGTCCGCGCCCCGGTAGCGGTGGGTGATCACACCGTCGGGCTCCCCGATCCGCTCGACCAACCCGGCCGCGAGCGCGTCCCCACTGTCCGGGTCGACGAGCTGGTACTTGATCGACGATGATCCCGAATTGACAACCAGTACCGACCCTTTCACGCGCTCTCCTCCCCCGTCGCGATGCCCTGCGCCTGGATGGCGGTGATTGCCACCGTGTTGACGATGTCCTGCACGAGCGCGCCCCGGGAGAGGTCGTTGACCGGCTTGTTCAGCCCCTGCAGCACCGGCCCGACGGCGACGGCGCCGGCGCTGCGCTGCACCGCCTTGTAGGTGTTGTTGCCGGTGTTCAGGTCCGGGAACACGAAGACCGTGGCCCGACCGGCGACCTGCGAGTCCGGCAGCTTCGTGGTGGCCACGCTCGGCTCCACGGCGGCGTCGTACTGAATCGGCCCCTCCACCAACAGGTCCGGACGTCGCTCCCGGACCAGCGCCGTGGCCATGCGGACCTTGTCCACCTCGACGCCGGCACCGGAGTCGCCGGTCGAGTAGGACAGCATCGCGATCCGGGGGTCGATGCCGAACCGCGCCGCCGTGCCCGCAGAGGAGATCGCGATGTCCGCGAGTTGCTCGGCCGTCGGATCGGGCACCACGGCGCAGTCACCGTAGGCGAGGACCCGATCCGCCAGGCACATCAGGAAGATGCTCGACACCGTCGACACCCCGGGTTCGGTCCTGATGATCTCGAACGCAGGGCGGATGGTGTGGGCGGTGGTGTGCACGGCGCCGGAGACCATGCCCTCGGCAATTCCGGTGTGCACCATCATCGTTCCGAAGTAGGAGACGTCGGTCATCACCTCCCGGGCGCGTTCGACGGTCATGCCTTTGTGTGCCCGCAGCCGCGCGTACTCGACCGCGAACCGCTCGGTGTACTCGCAGTCCGGCGGATTCAGGACCGCGGCGCCGTCGAGGTCGACACCGAGTTCGGCGGCCCGGCGGCGCACCAGCGCCTCGTCCCCGAGGATGGTCAGGTCCGCCACCTTGCGTTGCAGCAGCCGTCCGGCCGCGCGCAGGATCCGGTCGTCGTCCCCCTCGGGGAGCACGATGTGCCGTCGATCGGCGCGAGCGCGTTCGATCAGTTGGTACTCGAACATCTGTGGGGTGACCACCTCCGGACGTTCGACCTGCAGCCACGCCAGCAGGTCCGCGGAGTCCACGCGCCGCTCCATCAGACTCAGTGCGGTGTCCACCTTGCGCTGCGAGCCGACGGCGACCCGGCCACGGGTACGTGCCGCCGCGGACGCGGTGTCGAAGGTGCCCAGGTCGGTCGTCAGGATCGGCAGGCTCGGGCGCAGGCCGGCCATCAGCTTCGCGATCGCGGGGTGCGGCCGCAGTCCGCCGTTCATGATGATCCCGGCGATGGACGGGAATCCTTCCGCCTCATGGGCGTTGACCACCGCGAGCAGGACGTCGGACCGATCCGCCGGGGAGATCACCACCATGCCGTCGGTGAGCCGCTCGAGGATGTGCTCGGCGGTCATCCCCCCGACCATCACCTGCAGCGCCTCCCGTTGCAGCAGTTCGACGTCGCCGCTGTAGAGCTCCCCGTCGATGGCGTTCTGCAGTTCGGCCACCGTCGGCGCCACCAGCAGCGGGATCTCCGGCAGACTCCACACCGGTACGTGCATCGGAACCAACGCGACCACCACCGCATCGAGATCCTCCGGTTCGCACCGGTTCACCACGACACCCACCAGATGCGCATGCTGGGAACGCAACTCGGCGGCACAGATCTGCCCGAGCTGGTACACCTCGTCGGGGGTGCGGCCCGCCCCACGCAACGCCAGCAGCACCGGTGCGTCCAGGTTCACGGCGATCCGCGCGTTGAACTCGAGCTCGCTGGGGCTGGCGATGTCGGTGTAGTCGCTGCCGACGATCACCACGGCGTCGCAGTACCGGGCCATCGCGTGGTATCGCGAGACGATCTCCGCGATCGCCAGCTCGGGGTCCTCGTGCACCTGCTCGTAGGTGACGCCGAGGCACTGGTCGTAGGCCAGGTCCGCAGTGGTGTGTTCGAGCAGCAGTTCGAGGATGTAGTCGGGCTCGTCGGTCGAGCGCGCGATCGGCCGGAACACCCCCACCCGGGCGGTCGACCCGCAGAGCATCTGCAGCACGCCCAGCGCGATCGTCGACTTGCCGGTGTCGCCCTCCGGGGAGGCGATGTAGACGCTCGAGACTGCCGCTGCGGGTGCCATGCGACCAGACTAGGGCGTGACCGCGTAATCCCTCCCGATGCGCCCACCCGGATTCGGGTAGCCGGCTACGCATGGCGGGACGATCCCCGAGTGGCACCGTCGACCGTGTCCGATCCTTCGGTCCACGACCAGCGAGGCCCACCATGTCACCCGACGACACGCGCATCCGGAATACCACCCGATGCCCGTGGAGCACCCTTTCCCGGCGTCGCTCGGTCCGGCGGTTCGCGGTCCGGCTCGCCGCCGCTGCCCCGATCCCGGCCCTGCTCCTGCTCGCGCCGGCTGCTGCTGCCGCGGTGGTGGACCCGGGCGTGAGCATCCCGGGCCCGGACGGCGGATACCCGAGCCCGGGCGACCTGGTGAACTTCTGCCAGCGGCATCCGGACCTGTGTCCGACCTCGGGCTACACACCTCCGACGATCCCGACCTGGACACCGCCCCCGCCACCGCCTCCACCGCCGCCCCCTCCACCGCCTCCGCCTCCGCCTCCGCCTCCGCCTCCGCCTCCGAGGATCTCCAGCTCGGAGGGCGCCCCGACACCGACGACGTCGGCCTCGAAGCCGGCAGCCGAACGCCCCCGCCCCGAAAGGCCCGGCCCCGAAAGGCCACCGGCACCGGGCGTCCCCGCGCGAACGACGCCGCCACCATCGATCCCGAAGCCCGGGCCGACCACCGTCGCGACGAGGCTCGGCCCGCCGACGGGCGCCCTGCCCTCCCTGCCCCCGACCACCACGGGGCCCGCGCCCGATTCGAACGACGACGAACCACAGGTCGGCGCCCTCGCCCTGGCCGCGGTCGCGTCCGTCTCCACCACAGCGGTGGTGGTGACCACCCGGGCCGGCCGGGGCCGCCGGTGGGTGAACGCACACGCCGACACCCGGCCGACCCTGGGCCCCGCCGCGATCGCGGCGGAACGGGCCGACGAGGCGCCGGACCACACGGTTCGACTGGACCCGCGCGACGATGCCGGAGTCCAGATGTTCGAGGAGGATCACGATGACCGGGACTGACCACGACAACGACACGAGCCTGCGCACGGCAGTGTTCGAACACGCACCCGACAACGTGCTCACCGGCCGGATGCGGCCGAAGGTGCCCGCGGACGGACTGGTGTCCGGTCGGGTGCGGAGCGCGCAGCCGCTGCCGCGATCTGCGTGCCGTCTCCTCGACTCGCGTGTCCTCGAGGCCGCGCTGCGGTTCCTCGACCAGGACCCGCATCCGCTGCTCCTGACGGGACTGGCGAGGTATCGCGCCCTGACCGACGCCGCCCGGCAGACCCTCGCCGCGCCGGAGAAGGACGTGGTCGTGACGCTCGCCAAGCCGTATCACGTCACTTCCGAGCATCATCCGGAGGTCGCGGTGCTCATCGACGGGACCGAGGCCGGCACGATCGAATTCGATCTCGATGTCGCGTTCGACATGGGCGAGACGTCGCTGGCCGTCAAGAATGGCGCGATCGCGGGGGTCGACTGTGTGGCCGGGGCCGTGACCCTGGACCTGTCGCTGGCGAAGGGAGAAAGTCTCCTGCACGGCCGCAGGAGTTTTCCGGTGCACCGGGACGTGGATCCACCGATACCGATCCCAGTGCCGCCCCGGGGTTTCTGACCGGTGGGGCGATGCGCGGGCCCAGCACTGCCGCCACCCGAGCGGCTATCGACCTGCCAGCCCACCGGCCCGCGCGACCACCCAGGCGAGTTCCTCGTGCACGATGTCGCTGTGGGCTCCTGAGGGCGGCCGTCCCGCCTTGACGATTTCCGAGGCGTCGATGTTGAGCAGATGGCCCGCGTCGAACGGGTAGTCGGAGTCGACCTTTCCCAATGTGACCATCGGGGTGGCGTGCGCACCCACCGCGCCGAGGGCGCTCCACCGGGACCTGGCGTCCTCGGCCGCGGCCGCGTCGGATCTCGATACGGCCGAGGCGATCGGGTAAAGCACCCCGAGTGCCGAGTCGTGGCTCGAGTAGCACACCGAGATCGGTCCGTCGACGCGCGCGGCCCTGCCGGCGAGCGCGCCGCTGCGCCCGGAATCGAAGGGCAGTCGGTCGGCGAACGCGAACGCCGAGAAGGCCGGTTGCAGCAGCGTCACCGACTTCACCGGCGAGGGGTCCAGGTGCTCGGGGAGACCGGCCAGCGCGAACGACACGACGCGCCCACCGAAGCTGTGCCCCACGAGGTGGACCCGGAGACCCGGCAACCGGTCGTGCAGCTCGCCGATCAGCGGGCCGAGCCCACGCTGGCCCACGACGCCGGCGCGATTCTTCATCTCGTAGTACGTCAACTGGCGCAGCGCCTCTTTCGCGCCGTTCCAGACCGTGCGCACCATGTCTCCGAGGCCGGCAGCTCCACCGACCTCGTCCGAGTCGAACTCCACCCCGCAATCGGACAGCGCGACGACGAAGTCGTCGAACACCGTCCTCGGATCGTTGTCCGCGGCGAGCATTCCCGGCATCACCGCGCCGTCACTCTCACCGTCGTCGAACCCACCGGCGGTGTTCTCGGCGAACGACCGCAACTGCAGGAACAGCTCGTCGACGGCGTCGGGATCCGGTGGGGCCGAGAGCAGTTCGGCGATTCTGTGCAGCTGCGGCGCTCCCTCCGGAAACATCGATTCGAGCTGCGCGACGTCGGCCGGGTCCAGTTCGGGGTCGCCGGCGGACACCGTCGTGCGCTGCTGCAACGCCGCCCCTCCCTCCGTGTGTGACGGACCGGCCGCCGGTTCGAAATCCGGGATCGGTTCGTCGCTCCACCGCGCCGACGGCCAGAACAGCCCGACCAGACCTGCCTTCCGGGTTGCCCCGTCCCGTAGTTGGGGCGCAAGCAGATCGAACCAGGCGTGGTAGAGCCTGTCCGCAACCCGCCGATCGTTGTTCCAGCCGTGCGAGAAGAACACCAGATCGGTCAGTCCCGCTTCGCCCGCCTCCCGGACCACGGTCTCCACGGTGGCACGGTCGACGTCTCCCTCCTTGTCGAAAACAATGTTCCAGTACGGCTTTCCACCAATGGGCTCGGACATCTGCGTTCCTCTCGTCGGATGCGGTGCGAACTTCCCTCACACGGCTTGCATCGCCCGCATCAGGTCGACGAGGCCGGCGCCCTGACAGTTGGCGTCCCGGCCGAGCGACGTCGCGGACTCCACGAACACCCGCTTGACCTCCTCGGGGTCACCGATGAACTCGCGGCGCACCGACAGGAAGGCCGCCACCGCACCCGACACGTGCGGCGCGGCCATCGACGTGCCCCGCGACGAGACGTACACCGCCGCGCCGCTCTGCTCGGGAGTCAGGACCACCGGCTTGGACATCTCACCGGCCGCCGCGGACACGACTCCGTCACCCGGAGCAACCAGATCGGGTTTGCGGCGGCCGTCGCTGGTGGGGCCGCGGGACGAGAAGTACGACACCCCGTACCGGTGCGGACAGTCACGGTGAGTGGACCCGACGGTGATGGCCCGCGCGGCGTTTCCCGGATCGTTGATCGTCATCCCCATGCTGAATCGGCGCGGGCTCGCGAACGTCGGGTTCACGGTGACCGACCCCGAGTTGCCCGCAGCGACGACCACGACCACACCCGACCGCACCAGCTTGTCGATCTCCATGCACAGCGGGCTGCGTCCGCACGCGTCCCATTCGGCGTCGAACTCGTAGCCGAGACTGAGATTGACTCCGTGGATGCGCGGTTCGCTCCCAACGTTGATGTCCCGCACGTAGTTCAGTGCCTGCACGACCCGCCCGACCCGGGACGCCGCAGGCCCCGACCCGCCGAGCAACTTGAGGCTGACCAGGCGGGTCCGGGGCGCCATTCCGGCGAGGCAGTTCGGATCGGGGACCGAACGCGGTTTGAGGATCGGATTGTTCGGGGCGGCCATGCTGTAGCGCTCCTCGGCCACCACCACGTCCCGCTTGGGCTGCCAGAGTTCGAGTCCGCCGGCGATGATCCCCGCGACATGCGTCCCGTGGCCCAGGTCGTCCACGAGCGCGCCGTCCGACACCGGGACGTCGCCGGTGAAATTGCGATGCAGATCTTTCACCGAGTCGTCGTCGAGCGTGTGGTAACCCTGGAAGTGCGGGTGCTCGCCGGAGATGCCGGAGTCGACGACCGCCCACACGATCCCGTCTCCGTAGCAGTTGAACGATCGGTGGGCGGCGTCCGCTTTGATGGTGACGACGCTCCGATCGATCAGCCGGTGCATCTTGAAGTCCGGCCACATCTGAATGATGCAGCGGTCCGCCCAGTCGACGGCGGCGCCGTTGGCGGCCTCGAGCCGCCCGATCTGGTCGGCACTCAGCACGCCGGTCACGTAGTTGCCGGACACCCGGAGGGGTTCGCCCGGTCCGTCGACCAGTTTCCACAACTCGCGTAGCCGATCGAACGCGCGCTCCGGTCCGGCCCGGAAACCCGGGTTCAGCTCGATCATGATCGACACCTCGGCGCCGCCCGATTTCGGCGCCACCGCATCGCGCAACGCGGGGGTCAGCACACCGGCCGGTGGCGGTGGCACGTCGATTCCCGTAGGAGAACCGACCTCGGGCGTCGGCGGTGACGCGTCGGTGGCCACTGGGGGACCGATCCCCAGCCTCGGCGGTGGGTCCTTGTCCTCCTGCGCGCACGCCCGCTGCGCCCGATCCTGACCGGTCTCGGTCAGCCGAAGGCCCGGCATGCTGCTCACCAGGCCATCGGATTCGAGGTCGTCGGCCGCCGACCTGGTAGCCCTGTACCAGCGCGGTTCACCCTGCACGTACTTCCAGTCGTCGGCGTCGAAGAGTCGTCCGTAGCGCGCGCCGATACGTTCGAGCAGCCCGTGTTCGTCCACCTCCGAGATCCCCGGTCCCAGCGATCCGAGCACGCACAGCACCCGGTCGGACCAATCCGTTCGCTCGTCGCTCATGGATCCACCCTGGCCCCCTCGCGAGTGGGCGTCACGAGTAGTGCACTACTCGCCCTCGTCGGGGGGATCGGTGTGCCGCTCGCGCAGCGAGTCCCCCAGCTCGTTGCGGTCGGCGACGCCGAGTTTCATGCAGGCGCGGTAGATGTGCCCCTCGACGGTGCGGACGGACACCACCAGCCGCTCCGCGATCTCGCGGTTCGACAGCCCGACCGCGACCAGCGAGGCGATCTCACGTTCACGGCTGGTCAATGGCAGCGGGCGCGCGGCCTCGAGGATCGCGGGTGTCGACGCGTGGTCACACCGCTGCGCGAGTGCGTTGGCTGCCGCGGCGGCATCGAGTGCGTCGCGTCGGCGATCGAAAGCGGAGTACGCGACCGCGGCCTGCGCGGAGGCGTCCGCGGCATCCAACAATGCACCGATCCCCTCGAACTCCCCTGAGATTCTGGACAGTTCGTCACCGTCACCGGATGCGAAGGCGGCGGCCTGCGCCGCGGCCAGGGAGACGTACGGCCCGTCGCACCGCTCGGCGAGTTCCGCGAGACGCGGCGCCGTCGTCGCATCACCGAGCCGGGTCGCCAGATGCAGTGCCACCGCCTCGACGGCGAACTGGCCGGATTCGCGTGCCGCGTCGGCGGCGCCGTGCGCGGTGGCGATCCCGCGGGACACCTCCCCCTGGCCGGCCGCCTCCCACGCCGCGCCGATCTCGAAGATCGGCCCGAAGACCGCGACGTGCCTGCCGTAGCGGTCCCGCCCCGCGGCCACCACCTTTGCCGCGTCCGCCATCCGGCCCAGGACCGAATACGCCTGCGCCAGGTACGGATAGGCGGGGAAGCTCCATGCGAGAGCCGATCCGGAGTCTCCGACCGTCAGTGCCGCCATCGCCTGTTCGAGGCGCCCTGCCGCGTCCGCGAACCGGCCCGCCGCCAGATCGGCGGATGCGTACAGAATGTTCGCCTGCCCCCAGCCGATGTACTGGCCGGTGCCGGCCCCGTGGTCGAGGAACAACTGGGCGCGGCGCGCGGCACCGTCGAGGTCCCCGGTCAGGACCAGCGCGAGAATCGGCCCGATCGCGGCCGGGTAGCGGGTCAGCCCGTCCACCTGGTTCACCACGGCGTCCCCCCGCATCGCCAACGCCGCGACCGCGTGACCTCTGCCCGACAACGCGAGTGCCATCGACGCCGCGAAGGTTCCCCACTCCTCCGCCCATGGCAACGGATCCTTTTCGGCGAGAACGGCTTCTGCCTCCCTCAACCCCTCGTCGAGTCGATTCTCGAACACGGCGACGACGGCGCCGAGGCCCCGAACCACCGAGACCGCGTGGGGGTCGTGCACCCGCCGCCGGACCTCGTCGAGTACCCGGTCTGCGCCATCCGCGTCGCCCGCCGCCCAGAGCAGGTTCGCGATCCGGGTCACCCCCCAGCGGACCAGCTGGGGCTCGTCGAGGGTGTCCGGGTCGAACCTGCGCAGCGCGGTTTCGGCCTCGGCGGCGTGTCCCTGCCACAGCTGTGAACGGGCCAGCAGGTTCGCCGCCCGGAATCCGCCGTCCCTGTCGACCGCGGCCTGGGCCAGCCGCTCACCCAGTGGCACGTTCGCCAGCGCGATCGCGTCCTTCGCGGCGTGCACCAGCAGGTCGAGGTCGGGAGTCTGGTCGCTGTCGAGGGCCAGTTCCGCCAGCCGGATCCGGTCGCTGGGGCTTTCGGTGGGACGCGTCCGCAACGCCTCCACGAGGTTGCCGCGCAACCGCCTCGCCGCGGCCCTTCCAACCCTGCGGCGGACGACCTCGCTGAACATGGGGTGGTTGTAGTGCACCTCGACCTTCGGCCCCTCCTCGACGATCTGAACGAGCCCGCGCTGTTCGGCATCCTCGACGGCCTCTTCCCCGGCAAGGTCGACGAGGGTGTCGAGCGCCAGCGGTTCGCAGAAGGTGAGCAGTTCGAGCACCCGCATCACATCCGGTGGCAGGTGTTCGATGCGATCCTCGAGGAGGGACGCGAGTTCGGACGTGATAGCCGCCCGACCCCGCAGCTGCCAGACACCGCGGCACTCGCGCAGGGTCCCCGCCTCGAGCGCGCCCTCGACCAGATGGTGCAGGAACAGCGCATTGCCCCCGGAAGCGTCCCACATCAGATTGGCGCTGAGTCCCTCGAGCGGCCCACCGAGCACCGACTCGATGAAGGCGACGCTCTGCTGGCGCGTGAACGGGGTCAGCTCGAGACGCGTCAAATGCCCGTCCTTCCACAGCGACGTCACCGCGTCCGGTGCGGACTCTCCGCTGCGGATGGTCGCGACGATGTGCGCCGCCCGGTCGATCGCCAGTTGGTGCAGGAAGGTCGCCGAGAGCTGGTCGAGCAGGTGCGCGTCGTCGACACCGATCACGACCTGCCCTGACGCACCCAGAAGGGCCTCCCTGGCCGCCGACATGAAGGCCACCGGGTCGCGTGCGGTCGAGGGGCCGACGAGGTGGGCGAACACACCGAGGGGAATGCTCCGTGCCGATTCCGTACCCGCAACCCAGCGCACCTCGCCGGGGAGCGACCGTGTCGCGGCCCGCGCGAGGGTGGTCTTGCCGACACCGGCGTCGCCCGTCAGGACGACCCCACACGCACCGGTGGCGGACGTCAACGCGGACCTGAGGGTTTCGAACTCGTGCTGCCGCTGAATCAGCGGCCACGGCCGATTCATGATCAAAAGCCTATGCCCGACGGCACCCCGCGACAGCGGTTTCACACAGATGGAACACGACCGGTCGGTGTCCGGCTCCTCGACGTGCGGCGATCCCCGAGGTCAGACCACCGAGGCCCGGTCGATGTCGGAGACGTCGGCGCCGGCGGCCTCGAGTCGGGAGAACAGTTCGCCGGTGCCGCGGCGGGAGGCGAACTCGAGTTCGGCGTCGGTGATCGGCACCGCCTGCAACCAGGTGGTGACGTCCTCCTCGCGGTCGACGAGGATTTCGAGGTCCGGCCAGATGAACGGGACGACGAGCAGCACGTGCTTGGTGCCCCTGCCCGGGTCCGCCTCGTGCACCGCGTTGGGGACGATGGTGTTCGGGGTGACGTGGAAGGACCCGGACGCGACGGCGAACGCGCACTGCGCGAGGACGTCGGCGAGGCGCCGGTAGTCGGCGCGGCCGACGGTGATCAGCTCGGTGCGGATCGGTCGTCCGTCGTCGGTGGTGACGTTCGTCGGGTACCGGACCAGGTCGAGCGTGGCGTACGACGCGAAGCCGGGGCCGGGGCAGCCGTCACCGACCGCGATCGACACCTCGTCCGGCTCCTCGCCGTCGGTGTCCGCGTCGACAGCCGCCCGGAACCGCAGCACCTGCGGCATCATCCCGAACACCTCGCCGATACGGCGGGCGGCCTGCCTGACGTCGTCGCTGGAATCCATGGGATGTGAGCCTAGTGCCGACCCCCGGTCACGATTCCGCGGCGCTTGCGTCGGGGGCGGACGGCCCGGGCAGGATCCCGTGCAGAACGATGTCGGTGAGTGCGCCTGCAAGCGCTTCGGTGTCTTCGACGTCGCGGATGCACAGCGCGAAGATCGCGGCACCGCCGAGAATGTCGAGGAGCGTGTCGGCGTCGACGCCACGGCGGATCTCTCCGGCATCGACGGCCTCGGCCAGGCGCCGCCGCAGTTCCGCCCGGACGCCGGCGAGCTGGCGGACGACGAGCACTTCGCGCAGCGCCTCGTCCGAGCGCGACTCGCTGATCAGCCCCGGTACGCCGGCCCGGGTGTGCGGTGCGGCGAACAGGGCGACCGCACCGTGGACGAGGTCACGAATCTGGTCGGGCATCGCGCCCGCGGTGCCGAGTTCGGCGTCGATGTCGACGTCGCGCTCCGGGTCGAGCACCGGGTAGACGGCGTCGTTGACGACGTGCGCCTTCGAGGGCCACCGGCGGTAGATCGCGGGGCGCCCGACGCCGGCCCGGGTGGCGATCGCGTCGATGGAGGTTCCCGAATAGCCCTTCTCGACCAGCAGCTGCCGCGTGGCCTCGAGCACCGCCTCGTCGATGGCCGGATCGCGCTGCGGTCCGAGCCGGTGCTTCGACTCACGTTCCTTCGACATTCTTCAAACCCCTTGCAGACCTCTGTGATGGCCGTTACATTGTGTCACGGCTTAGTGATTACAGACTGTAACGACTCCTGTCTGGATGCCCGCCGCTCCACCACGGCGTCCTCGCTCCTCGCGTCGCACCATCTCGCCGGTCCCGGTTACCAGGGGCCACGCACCACGCACTCATCGGGCCGCACGGCCGCCACGAATCCACCGACCCCGCCCACGTCGCACTCCGATCGCTCACCGCCCCACCCCACAGGAAGGTTCCACCATGTCCAGTCGCACCATGAAAACCTTTGCCGCAGTGATGCTCACGGGTGGCCTGCTGGTCGGCGCCCCGACCTCCGCCGGCGCCCTCGACACCGGGTCGCTCGGCCCCCTCGGCGCCCTCGACACCGGATCGCTCGACACCGGATCGCTCGGCTCGGGCAACCAGTCCGGTCCGTCGACGTTGGGCTCCGTCAGCAACTTCCGCGACGTCGCGGGCAACACAGACGGCGGCTACGTCACCGCAGACGGCGGGCACCTCCAGCGCGGCGTGTTCTTCCGCTCCAACGGGCTCGACAAGGCCTCCGACGCGGACCTGCAGACCCTCACCTCGCTCGGTGTCGCCGACATCTACGACCTGCGCGGCGACAGCGAGATCAGCAACCCGATGGTCGGCGGCCCCGACAAGATCCCGGCCGGAGCCGAGTACACGCACCTGCCGATCGAGTTCGGGGATCTGACGAGCCTGGCCAAGACGATCACCACCCCAGAGGAGGGCCGCGAGTTCCTGCGCGAGACGAATCGCTCCTTCGTCACCGACGCAGCCAAGCGAGCGACCTTCGGTCAGCTGCTGACCTCCCTCGCCACTGAGGACGGGGCCCAGCTGTTCCACTGCTCGTCGGGCAAGGACCGCACCGGTTGGACGGCGATGTTGCTGCAGACGATCGCCGGGCTGCCCCAGCAGACGATCATGGACGACTACCTGCTGAGCAACACCTACCTGGAGCAGTCGAACAAGAAGACCCTCGGCTTGATCGGTCTGACGCTCGGGCAGAAGGCCGCGACGAACCTCGCACCGGTGGTGGCGGTCGAGGCGAGCTACCTGTAGGCCGGCCTCGATCAGATCGCCGCGGACTACGGCACGGTGGACGCCTACCTGACGCAGGGTCTCGGCCTGGACGCCGCCACGATCGCGGCCCTGAAGGACAAGCTGGTCGCCTGACCTCACCCCCTCGACGGCTCCCTGTGCGTCCCGACCCGGCCCTCCCGCCGGGTCGGGACGTCGTCGTCAGGCGAGGGCGCGCAGGCGCGGGGCGAGGTCGCGCTCGAACAACTCCAGGAACCGGCGCTGGTCGTGCCCCGGCGCATGAAACACCAGATGGTTCAGCCCGGCGTCGACGTACTGCTTGACCTGCTCGACCGCGTGGTCGGGATCCGACGCCACAATCCACCGCTTCGCCACCTGCTCGATCGGCAACGCATCCGCCGCCGCCTCCATCTCGATCGGATCCTCGATCGAATGCTTCTGCTCCGGCGTCAACGACAACGGCGCCCAGAACCGCGTGTTCTCCAACGCCAGCCCCGGATCGGTGTCATACGAAATCTTGATCTCGATCATCCTGTCGATCGCGGCGACGTCACGCCCGGCCTTCCCAGCGCCCTCGGCGACCGCAGGCATCAACTTCTCGGTGTACAACTCCATGCCCTTGCCGGAGGTGCAGATGAACCCGTCCCCCGCCCGACCCGCATACCGCGCCACCACAGGGCCACCCGCGGCGATGTAGACCGGGATGCCGCCCTCGGGCACGTCGTAGATCGACGCCCCCACGGTCTTGTAGTACTCACCGTCGAAATCGACACGCTCACCGGTCCACAGCTCCCGCATCAACCGCACCGACTCCCGCAACCGCGCGAACCGCTCCTTGAACTCCGGCCACTCCCCGGAGTAGCCGGTGGCGATCTCGTTGAGTGCCTCACCCGTCCCCACCCCGAGCATGACCCGCCCCGGGTACAGGCACCCCATCGTCGCGAACGCCTGCGCGATCACCGCCGGGTTGTACCGGAACGTCGGCGTCAGCACCGACGTCCCCAACTGCAACCGACTGGTGCGCTCCCCCACCGCCGTCATCCACGCCAACGAGAACGGCGCATGCCCACCGTTGTGCCGCCACGGCTGGAAATGATCCGACACCGTCGCCGAATC
>NZ_JBSFRT010000057.1:0-35618 GCF_053589375.1 Rhodococcus sp. NPDC003348 | reverse complement strand
GCACGACCCGCTCGGACGCCTCCTTGATCGAGGCGGCGAGGTTCACCGTGGTGCGGCGCTCCTCGTCCATGATGCCCACCTTGAGGGTGTTGGCGGGCAGGTCGAGGACCTGCTCGACCCGACCGAACAGTTCGGTGGTGAACGCGACCTCTTCGGGGCCGTGCTGCTTCGGCTTGACGATGTAGATCGAGCCGGTGCGGCTGTTGTCCAGCGGGCCGTGGGCCTCGTCGATGGTCAGGCCGTGGACCGCGCACGCGCTGGTGACCAGGGCGTCGAGGATGCCCTCGGGCACCTCGGCGCCGTCGGCGTCGAGGATCGCCGGGTTGGTCATCAGGTGGCCGACGTTGCGGACGAACAGCAGTGACCGGCCGTGCAGGGTCAGCTCGGAGCCGTCGACGGCGGTGTAGGTGCGGTCGCCGTTCAGGGTGCGGGTGAGGGTCTTGCCGCCCTTGTCGAACGATTCGGACAGGTCGCCGCGGTTCAGGCCGAGCCAGTTGCGGTAGCCGACGACCTTGTCGTCGGCGTCGACGGCCGCGACCGAGTCCTCGAAATCCATGATCGTGGTGATCGCGGACTCGAGCACGACGTCCTTGACGCCGGCGGCGTCGGTCGAGCCGATCGGGGAGGTGGCGTCGATCTGGATCTCGGCGTGCAGGCCGTTGTTGCGCAGCAGCACCGACGTCGGCGCGTCCTTCTCACCGAGGTAGCCGACGAACTTCTCCGGCTGCGCGAGGGTGGTGACGACCTCGGAGCCGAGCTCGATCCTCAACTCGGTGCCGTCGACGAAGTAGCGGGTGGCGTCGGCGTGGGTGCCCTTCGCGAGCGGGGCGGCGGTGTCGAGGAAGTTGCGGGCCCAGGCGATGACCTTGTCGCCGCGAACCTTGTTGTAGCCGGGCTTTCCTCCGGGCGCCTTCTCGGCGCCACCGGCCTCGGAGATCGCGTCGGTGCCGTACAGCGCGTCGTACAGCGAGCCCCAGCGGGCGTTGGAGGCGTTCAGTGCGAAGCGGGCGTTGAGCACCGGCACGACCAGCTGCGGGCCTGCGGTGGTGGCGATCTCGGCGTCCACGTTCGCGGTGGTGACCTGGAACGGCTCGGGCGTCGGCAGGAGGTAGCCGATCTCCTGCAGGAAGGCCTTGTATGCGGCGGCGTCGTGCGGCTGTCCGGCGCGCTCGCGGTGCCAGCCGTCGATCTGTGCCTGCAGGTCGTCACGCTTTGCCAGCAGTGCCTTGTTCTTGGGGGCGAGGTCCTCGATCACCTTCACGGCGCCGGCCCAGAAGGCGTCGGCGTCCACGCCGGTGCCGGGAAGGGCCTCGTTGTTCACGAAGTCGTAGAGCACCTTGGCGACCTGAAGACCACCGACCTGCACGCGTTCAGTCATTTGAACAGCCTCACTTTTCCGGTACCAGCGGCGGCCCAGCGGGACGCCTACACGGGACGACAACAATGTTACCCGGCGGTAGCTTCCCGGGGAGATCGGGCCGGGCCGCAGCCGGGGCGGAAATCGACGAAAACAGCACTGGTGCTGAGGCGCGTGAGGTGGGCGCCGGCCGTTGCGGACGTATGGTGCGCGTCCGGCCACGGTCTCGATCATGACGGGCGAGTCGGCCGTCGGAAACAGATCATACGGTTTGGTCAGGATCTCGGACACGCGGCACCGCGACACGGGCGGTCGGGTCCCGGTCCGGAGCGGCGAGCGGTCGCGAGGATGCGGCGAACGGTGCGCACGGATCGAAGCGCATACGGGTGGTGCGCTCCTACCCGCGCACCCGGATCTGCTGCATCATGTCGTGGTCCTGGTGTTCGAGGTTGTGGCAGTGCCACGTGTACCCGCGGACCTCCTCGTGGTCGCCGTGGCCGCCCGCGGCATCGGCCGGGACAGGGATCGGCGCGTCCGGATCGAAGCCGAGGTCCGCGACCGAGGGCCAGTGCACCAGCAGGGTGAGCACCGAGTCCGACTCGACGAGCGTGGTGTCCTTCCAGCCCGCCTCCCAGGACGCCGGCGACGCGCGCTCCCCGATGAGGAACGGCGCCGGGTCCGGCGCCCAGCGGACGCCGTCCTCGAGCGGAGGGGGCCAGGTCGCCATGTAACCGGCCGTCCACAGCTTCTGCCTGCCGAGGACCCGGAACCGGGCCAGGTGCAGGTGCACCGGATGCTCGAACGGAAACGTGTTGACGACGTGCCAGATCTCCGTCGTCCCTGCCCCGGCGACGTCGATGTCGTCGGTGAGGAACGGCAGATTGTTGATCGAGCCCATCAGCGGCAACACCGCGGCCGTCCGGTCCAGGTCGAAGCGTGCCAGGAACGTCATGACCCGGGTACCGGCGACACCGTCGGTGGTGGCGGGCGCGATCGCCGGGGGGAGCCCCGGCCCGCCACGCAGCCGCGCCGGCACCCGGACCGGTTCGGCCACGGCCCGATCCGCGTCGAACCGCATGATCTCGGGCAGTGGCGGGATCGCGATCACGGCATTGCCGACGCTGTTGAGGGCGGTGTTGACCAGCGTCACCGACTCGCCCGGCGCGAGCGCCGAGAAGTCGACCAGCAGGTCGGCGCGCTCCCCGGAGGTCATCACGACGTGATCGGTGCGGACGGACTCGTCGAGCAGGCCCTGGTCGCCGCCGATCACCGTGAACGGCATCCCGTTCGAGAACGCGAACCGGTAGGTGCGCGAGTTCGAGCCCTGCAGCAGCCGCAGTCGATACAACGTGCGCCGCACCGTCATCCGTGGCCACGCCACTCCGTTGACCACGGCGACGTCGCCGAACTGGCCGCCCTGGTTGTAGCCGCTCGGCACGTAGCGGGCCAGCATCGGCTGCAGCGTTCCGTCGGCGTTGAAGGTGCGGTCCTGCACCACGATCGGCACCTCGAACTCCCCGGCAGGCAGGCCCAGGGGATTGTCGGCGCGGCCGGTGTCGAACTCGTCGCGCAGCAGATAGAACCCGGCGAGTCCGGCCTGCACGTTCAGGCGGGTGTTCGCCATTGCGTGGTCGTGGTACCAGAGGGTCGCGGCCTCCTGGTCGTTGGCGTAGTGGTTGGTCTGTACACCACCACGCCGCCACGTGATCAACGGATGCCCGTCCGAGTCGGGTCGGCTCCGGGCGCCGTGCAGGTGCACCGTCGTCCGCGGATTCGTCCGATCCTCCTCGGTGGCACCCTCCATCGTCAGATCGACGGCCCCGCCCAGAGGGTTGACGTCGATCGAATTGACGAACGACACCGTCGTCGGCACGTCGAGACGGGCCTCGAGAGTGGGGCCGAGGATGCCGTCGTGGTAGCCGAGGACCGTCGTCGCGGGAAGATCCGGGTGGTACGTGTGAATGCTGGACTGCGCGGTGAGCGTTCCCGACGCCGCGGCGGTCGGCAGGCGCGGCAGGTCGGTGACGAAGCGGCGGAGTGGCGGCGACGCGAAGTTCAGCGGAAACGGGCCCGCCGGCGGCAGGTCCGGGATCGGGACCGGTGGTGGGGGTATCGGCACACCCGGCCTGGCGGAGGCCGACGGTGCGCCCAGCCAGCCGACAGCGGCGACCGAGCCTGCCAGACCGAAGAATCCACGTCGTGAGAGCTCCATCGTCGAACTCCTTGGCTGCGTGACGACATCCGTGGGATCCAACTCATGCGGATGTTACTCAAGCGGCCGACGTCGCAGGGCGTAATGCGTCACGGCGGGCCGAGCCGTGGCCGCCACATCTGCCTTCCGCTCGAACGTCCGTGACCTGTCGTGCGGCCGCCCTATCGATGCTGCTCCGTCACCGACGCCGCCACCTTCCCGGCCGCGTCGGCGAGGGGAACGCCGTCCTCGGCGAGCGCGGGAACCAGCAGGTCCATGCACTTGCCGAGCAACGCCACCAGCAGGACTCGCAGGGAGCTGATGTCGGCGGCGACCCGCACTCGGTCCGTACTCACGCACGAGAGCCGCGAGTAGGCCTGCTCGACCATCTGCCACTCGCCGAGCAGGCCCTCGACCAGCAACTGGGCCCGCGTCACCGGCGCCGCCGCCGGATACAGCGACTCCTGGACCGCCCGATGCCACGGTCGCAGCGTGAACTCGGAGAAGTCGACGACGGCACGGTGCGCGGCCTCGAACTCCGGACCGCCGGCACCGACGGTGCGGAACACGTCCTGCTCCAGCGCGGCGATTCGGCCGAGCAGGTCGAACATCGTCGCCTGGAGATCCTCCACCGCGTCCTGTGTCACGTCCGTCATCCCACCGTTCCTCTCGCCGCGCCTCTTCCGCAGTCAACGTAGAGGTTGCCCGGACGGTCCGGTGTGTCCGGTCCTGCCCGTCGGGACCCGGCGCGGCGGACCCCGGGACCGACTCGCCTAGGGTTGACGGTCATGCGTGGTGAGTACAAGGTTCCCGGTGGCAAACTCGTGGTGGTCGATGTCGAGGTGGACGACGGGCACCTGTCGCGGGTGTCGCTGTCCGGGGACTTCTTTCTCGAGCCGGACGAGGCGCTGGGGGACATCACCGCCGCGGTGACCGGCCTTCCCGTGACGGCCGACGCCGCTCGGCTCGGCCGGGCGATCACGGAGAAGATCGGCGACGACGTGTCGATGATCGGATTCACGCCCGAATCCGTCGGTGTCGCGATCCGCCGCGCGCTCGGCCATGCCACCAGTTGGCACGACCACACCTTCGACGTGATCGAACCCGTGGTGCTCGATCCGGCGCTGCACGTCGCACTCGACGAGGTGATCACCAGGGAGGTGGCCGCAGGCACGCGCCCTCCCACCCTGCGGTTCTGGGACTGGGATTCGCCGCTGGTGGTGCTCGGGTCCTTCCAGTCGGTGCGCAACGAGGTCGACGAGGACGCCGCGGCCCGGCACGGCATCGGGATCGTCCGCCGCATCTCCGGTGGCGGCGCGATGTTCATGGAGCCCGGCAACTGCATCACGTACTCGCTGTCGGTGCCGACGTCGCTGGTCGACGGGCTGAGCTTCGAGCGCTCGTACGAATTCCTCGACCAGTGGGTGATGGGCGCGCTCGCCGACGTCGGCATCAAGGCCCGCTACGTGCCGCTCAACGACATCGCCTCCGAGCAGGGCAAGATCGCCGGTGCCGCGCAGAAGCGGTTCTCGGCCGGGGCGGTGCTGCACCACGTGACCATGGCCTACGACATCGACGCCGACAAGATGACCGAGGTGCTGCGTATCGGGCGGGAGAAGATCTCCGACAAGGGCATCACGAGCTCCGGCAAGCGGGTCGATCCGATGCGTTCGCAGACCGGCATGGCCCGCGCCGACATCATCGCCGCCTTCACCGCGCACTTCCGCGCCCGCTACCACACCCGACCGGGCGTCTACACCGACGCCGAGCTGGACGCCGCGCGGGAGCTGGTGCGGACCAAGTTCGCGGCCGCGGAGTGGACCCACCGGGTGCCGTGACCGCCTCACGCTCGGGCGAAGAGCCGGTCAGCCTTCGGTGGCCTCCCGTGCCCACGCGGGCAGGATGAACACGCCCTCGGCCTCGACGGTGACGCCGTCCCCGTCGGAGAGGGTTCCCACGACGAAGGTCTTCACGCCTTCGACCCGGTCGATGTGGGCCTCGGCGCGCAGCGGTCCCAGTGGGGTGGCCCGGCGGAAGCGCAGGGTCAGCGTGCCGGTGAAGCTCGGCTTGTCGGCGGGTGCGGCGGCCATGCCGAGGATGTGGTCGAGCACCAGGGAACAGATGCCGCCGTGCACGTGCCCGGGCGGGCCCTCGTAGGCGGCGCCCAGGGTGAACTCGCTCGTGCAGGAGCCGTCCGGGTGCCGCTCGAGTGTCAGCGGGGGAGCGACGGCGTTGCGCAGACCGACGACGGCGTTGCCCCACGGCATCGGGTGGCCGTCCTGGGTGAAACGCACCCCGAATGGGCCGTCGATCTGACGGTCGCGCAGTCGCGCGGTCGCGGACCGGATCTGGTCCTCCACCTCACGGATCGAGTCCTCGTCGACCTCGGTGCGGATCGTTGCGTCGATCAGCTCGCGAACCGCGTTCGCGAGCGGGCCGTAGACCGTCTCGCGGCGGGTGATCTCCTCGGCGTCGATGTCCTCGAGCGTGAACCGCACCGAACCTCCCAAGTTTTCTGGACAAACCGATGTTCTGGACAACTGTCTGGACTGTTGTGTGAATCTAGGCGGGTGCGCCGGTGCTGTCCAGCACTTGACGGTTCGCCGCAGGCGCGGTTGATTGGCGACATGCAGTTCGCCGCACCGGCGGAGCAGTACGACCGCTACATGGGACGCTACGGGGCGTCCCTGGCGCCCGCGCTCGCCGACGCGGCCGGGGTGACCTCCGGTTGGCGCGTCTGCGATGTCGGCTGCGGCCCGGGCGCGCTCACCCGGGAACTCGTGGCCCGGGTCGGAGCCTCGAACGTCGCCGCGATCGATCCGGCGCCGCAGTTCGTCGCGGCCTGCCGTCAGCGGAACCCGGGAGCGGACGTGCGGGAGGGTGTCGCGGAGCAGTTGCCCTGGGAGAGTGGACGATTCGATGCCACGATGTCCGCGCTCGTTGTCGGCTTCATGCGCGATCCCGACCGCGGGGTGCGCGAGATGGCCCGCGTGACCCGGCCCGGGGGCGCCGTCGCCGCCTGCATGTGGGACACCACCGCCGGCGGCATGACCATGCTCCGCCTGTTCTGGACGGCGGTACGCATCCACGACCCCGACGCCGTCGGCGAGTCCGCGATGGCGGGAACCGCCGAGGGTGACATCGCCGCGCGGATGCGCCACGCCGGACTGTCGGAGGTGGTCTCCGGTGCGCTCACCGCCCGGGTCGGCTACCTCGACTTCGACGACTTCTGGCAACCCTTCACCTTCGCGGTCGGTCCGGCCGGCCAGTACCTGCGGGAGCTGTCGAGGGAGGGGCAGCGGGCGGTACGCGACGCGTGCCGGGCCGAGCTCCCGGACGGCCCGTTCACGCTCGACGCCCGCGCCTGGTACGCGCGGGCCACCGTCCCCGGTCGGCTACCGGGAGGGTGAGACGAAGATTCCCTCCGCCTCCACCGTGACGCCCTCGGCGTCGGAGAGGGTGCCGCGCACCGTCGCCTTCCGCCCGTCCACGCTCACCACCTGCGCCTCGCAGTGCAACGGCCCGAGTGGGGTGCCGCGCAGGTAACGCAGCGTCAGGGTGCCCGTGAGGCGGCGCTCCTCCGCGCTGCCCGTCATGCCGAGCACGTGATCGAGGACCAGCGCGCAGATACCGCCGTGCACGAGGCCGGGCGGGCCCTCGTACGCGGCACCGAGGGTGACGTCCGTCCAGTGCCGACCGGTGTCGTCGCGCTCGATCACCAGCGGCGGCGCGACGGCGTTGCGCAGTCCCACACCGGCGTTGCCCCACGAGTACGTCTCGCCCTCGGCGGTCATCCGCATCCCGAACGCGCCCTCGAGCTGCCTCGTGCGCAGCTTCGCGGTGGCGGCGACGACCTCCGCATGCACCTCGCGGATCACCTCATCCTCGACCTCGGTGCGGATGGTCGCGTCGACGAGCTCGCGCACCGCCTCCGCGAGCGGGCCGTACAGCGCCTTGCGCCGCTCGTGCTCGTCGCGGTCGATGTCTTCGTGGGTGAGATTCACCAGCGCTGCTTTCGCTCGGGGACGATCGGATTCCTCGCGCCCGAATCTAGCTGCTGCCGCTCGGCGATCGGACCAGGTTCTCGCACGCCGGGACGTGACGCGGGCTCATCCGCCGTCGACGGCCGGATCCTCGAGTTCGAGAAGGTCGACGTCCTCCGGGCTCATGTTCTCGTTCGGGTCCACCGCGGTGGACAGCGATTCGGCGGCGGTCAGGGATGCCGGGGCTGCGTCGTCGTCATCCGGTGCGCGAGCGCGTGGTCACCCGGATCGGCCGACACCGCCAACGCGTCGATCACGGCCTGCCGATTCCGGTCGGGCTGATTCTGGCTCAGTTTCGCCTTGGCCTCGACCCGCTCGATCGGCAGTTCCAGGCCGACGATGGCGCGCAGCATCGCCGTCACGTTCACCTCCTCGACCTCGGTCACCCGCCACGGCGCGTCGCGTCCGCGCTCGTGCTCCTCGGTCATCGCCGTGACGTGCGTGCGCAGCCAGTCCGGGTCGTCGTGGACGATCAGCCGCCCGTGCACCGTGAGGATCTCGTAGTTCCAGGTGGGCGCCATCCGCGTCGTCGGCGCCGTCGCCGGGTAGTAGCGAGGGGAGACGTAGCCGTGCACGCCGGAGAAGATCGCGACCGTCTGCGCGTCGGCGCCGTCACGCCAATGCGGGTTCGCCCGCGCCATGTGCCCGACCATGGCGTGCCGCGACTCGTCGTAGAGCAGCGGTAGCGAGGTGGTCAGCAGCCCGCCGGGCCCGGCGCTGACCAGGTGCGCGAAACCGCCGCGGCGCAGAGCGGACGCGGTCTCGTCCTCGGTCAGGGCGAAGGCTGCGGGTGTGTACACGGACCAGACCCTATCGGTCGAGGAGGGCCCGGCACGTGTCCAGCAGTTCGGCCCGCAGCGGCGCCGCCCGCTCGACGAGCGCGGACTGGGCGCGCACGTATTCGGCGCGGCCGGACGGCGTCTCGATCGGAACCGGGCCGTACCCGAGCTCACGCAGGTCGTACGGGCTGGCCCGCATGTCGAGTTCCCGTGCGGCCATCGCCAGCTCGAAGCAGCGCAGCAGCAGGTCCGAGTCGACCAGTGGCACCAGCTTGTAACACCACTTGTACAGGTCCATGCCCGCGTGCAGGCAGCCCGGCTGCTCGCGGACCGCCTGATCCTCGCGGGACAGGGGAACGTCGTTGCGGCCCAACGCATCCGGGGTGAAGAACCGGAACGCGTCGTAGTGCGTGCAGCGCAGGTTCATCGACTCGACGACGGCGTCGGTGCCGTCGGGGCCGAGCCGCAGCGGGACACCGGAATGGCGCACCGCCTCCTCGCCGCCGCGGTACACCATCGCCCACTCGTGCAGGCCGAAGCAGCCGAGCTGCGCGGGCCGGGACGCGGTCCCCGCCAGCACCCGCTCGGTGAACTCGAGCATCGAGCGTCGCCGGTCGAGCAGGGCCGGGTCGGCACCCACCCCGTCACCCTGTTCGCGGTACCCGGAGAACTCCGCGTAGTCGCGGGCCGACGGCCCGGCGAGCAGCACCCCGAAGCCGGGATGCCACCGGCGCAGCTGCGCCGGCCGCAGGCTGTAGTAGGTGAACAGGAAGTCCACCACCGGGTGCTTCACCCCGCGGGCCTGCCGACCCAGATGCGGACCGATCAGCGCGTCCACCCGGGCCTGGTGGGCGTCCCGCGCGGCGGTCCACTCGTCCTCGGCGAGAACGAGCGGACCGCCGAGCCGCGTCCGGACCTGTGTCACGGCGTCCGCTGGCCGGGCACGGCGTCGGTGATCCGGTGGGTGCCGTCGCGGACGGTGCCGACGAACTCCTCGACCAGGTCCTCGAGCGCCACGATGCCCAGGCACCGCCCGTCGGCGTCGACCACCTCACCGAGGTGACTGCTCGCCCGTCGCAGCACGGCGAGGGCCTCGTCCAGCGGTGTCTGGACCTGCAGTCGCGGCCACGGCCGCACATCGGCGCGCGGGACGACCGTGTCCGGTCCGGCGGACTCGTCGAGCACCTCGTCGAGCACGTCCTTCAGGTGAAGGTAGCCGACGAGGGTGCCGTCCGGCAGGGCCGCCGGGTAGCGCGAGTAGCCGGTCTCGACGACCGCCCTCTCGATCGCGCCGAGGGTGGTGCCGCGGTCCGTCAGCGGCACCGTCCGGACCTTGTCGAGGGGGATCAGCACGTCCGAGACGGTCCGTCCGGTGGTGTGCAGCGCCTGCGTCAGCCGGCGATGCTCCTCCGCGTCGATCAGCCCCTCCGAGCGGGACTCGCCGATCATCTCCGTCAGCTCGATCTCGGAGACGGTGGTGTCGAGCTCGTCCTTCGGCTCGACCCGCAGCAGGCGCAGGACCGAGTTCGCGCACCAGTTGTAAAACGCGATCAGCGGCTTCGCCAGCTTGATGAAGCCCAGGTGGATCGGCACGAGCAGCATCGCGGCCCGCTCCGGTCCGGCGATCGCGATGTTCTTCGGCACCATCTCGCCGAGCAGGATGTGCAGGACCACCACGAGGGCCAGCGCGATCGTGAACGCGATCGGGTGCAGCAGCTGATCCGGCAGGCCGACCAGGTCGAGGGGCTTCTCGATCAGGTGCGCGATGGCCGGCTCGCCGACCCGGCCGAGCAGAATCGAACAGATCGTGATGCCCAGCTGGGCTGCCGCCAGCATCAGCGACAGGTGCTCACCGGCCCGGATCACGGTACGGGCCCGGGTCTTGCCCTGCGCCACGAGCGCCTCGAGGCGGTCACGGCGCGCCGAGATCAGGGCGAACTCGGCCGCAACGAAGAACGCGTTGCCCGCCAGCAGGAGAACCGTCAGTGCGACGGCCAGCAGGTCATTCATCGTCCGCCTCCTGGCCGGTGCGCAGCACGTGCGCTGCGATCGTCTCCGCGGGGACCGGGGTCAGCACGACCCGGTCGATCCGCCGGCCGTCCATCTCGGTGACGCGGGCCATCCAGCCCCCGGCCGAGGCGTCGCCGACGACCGCGCGCCGGACATCGGAGCCGTCGGGATCGGGCAGCACCACCTCATCGCCGACCTCCGGGATCCGACCCAGCCGCGCGAGCACCAGCCCGCCGAGGGTGTCGTACTCACCTTCGGGGGCCGCGTACCCGGTGGCCTGCCGGACCTCGTCGATCCGCAGCAGGCCCGCGCAGATCCAGCCGTCGCCGCTGCGCTGGACGTCGATCTCCGGATCGTCGTGCTCGTCGCGGACGTCACCGACGATCTCCTCGATCAGATCCTCCATGGTCACCAGGCCTGCGGTACCGCCGTACTCGTCGACGACCAGCGCGACCTGCATGCCGTCGGCACGGACCTGCTCCATCAGTGCGTCGCCGTCAAGGCTGGACGGCACCACGGGCACCTTCTGCGCGAGCACCATCAGCTGGGTGGTCGCACGCGAGGACGCGGGCACGGTGAAGGCGTGCTTGACGTGCACGACGCCGATGGTGTCGTCGAGGTCACCGTCGACGACGGGGAACCGGGAGAACCCGGTGCGGGACGCGGCGTCGATCAGGTCGGCGACGGTGTCGTGCAGGTCGAGGGTCTCGATCTTCACGCGCGGGGTCATCAGTTCCTCCGCGGTGCGCTCACCGAACCGCAGCGACCGGTCCACCAGCAGCGCCGTGCCCGGGTCCAGGGTGCCGCTGCGGGCACTGATGCGGACCAGCGAGCCCAGCTCCTGCGGCGAACGCGCGGACCGGAGTTCCTCGGCCGGTTCGACACCGAGCCGGCGCACCACCCAGTTGGCGGCGCCGTTGAGCCCGTTGATCGCCCACCGGAACACCGTCGAGAACCACGCCTGCAGACCGGCGGTGGCGCGGGCGGTGGCCAGCGGGTGCGCGATGGCCAGGTTCTTCGGGACCAGCTCGCCGAACACCATCGACAGCGACGTCGCGATGATCAGCGCCAGCGCCAGCGAGATGCCCGACGCCACCGACTCGGATACGCCCACGGCCTTGAGGCCGGGCGTGATCAGTTGAGCGAGAACGGGTTCGGCGATGTAGCCGGTGATCAGGGTGGTGATCGTGATGCCCAGCTGAGCGCCGGACAGCTGGAACGAGAGGGTGCGGTGCGCGTGCTGAACCTGACGCGCGCGGCGATCGCCGTCGCGGGCATGCGCGTCGACCGTGCTGCGCTCGAGCGCGGTCAGGGAGAACTCCGCCGCCACGAAGACGGCGGTTCCCGCGGTCAGGGCGAGGAACCCGAGCAGGCTGACGATTGTCACTGCGATCTGCATGGTCTATCGCCCCCGTACGGGGGTCGGGAAGGGGTCGCCGGGTTTGTCGCCCGGCTCGGTAGAGGAGCCCTCCGTCGTGGAGCTGTCGTCGCCGCCGGATTCGGCGTCGCGGGTCAAAGTGGGTGCCTCGGGCACCTTGGTCCTTTCGTCGTGCCCGGATGACCCGGGCGCACACTGGTCGAGAGAACCATTCTACCGACAGCCGGCGATATGTCCGGTCACGGCGAGCCGCGTCACGTGGCGGCCTCGCCGTGACCTGACCCCGTCACCACCCCGCCGGGAGCGGCCGCCCCTCCGCGAACCCCGCTGCCGACTGCACCCCGAGGACCGCCTTGTCGTGCAGTTCCTCGATGGTGCGTGCCCCGGCATAGGTGCAGGTGCTGCGCACCCCGGAACAGATGTGGTCGATCAGGTCCTCGACGCCCGGCATGACCGGATCCAGGCGCATCCGGGAACTGGAGATGCCCTCCTCGAAGAGCGCCTTGCGGGCCCGGTCGAACCCGCTGTCCGACGCGGTGCGGGCCGCGACCGCCCGCTTGCTCGCCATCCCGAAGCTCTCCTTGTAGGCGTTGCCCTCCTCGTCGAACCGCAGGTCGCCCGGCGACTCGTAGGTGCCCGCGAACCACGAGCCGATCATCACGTTCGACGCGCCCGCCGCGAGCGCCAGCGCGACGTCGCGGGGATGCCGCACGCCGCCGTCGGCCCACACGTGGGCGCCGAGTTCGCGTGCCGCCGCCGCGCATTCGGCGACCGCCGAGAACTGCGGGCGCCCGACCCCGGTCATCATCCGGGTGGTGCACATCGCGCCGGGACCGACCCCGACCTTGACGATGCTCGCGCCGGCGGCGACCAGGTCCCGGGTGCCGGCGGCGGAGACGACGTTGCCCGCGGCCAGCGGCACCCCGAGGTCCAGCGCCGCGACGGCAGCCAGCGCCTCGAGCATCTTCTCCTGGTGCCCGTGCGCGGTGTCCATCACCAGCACGTCGGCACCCGCGTCAACCAGGGCCTTCGCCTTCGCCACCACGTCGCCGTTGATGCCGACCGCCGCCGCGATGCGCAGCCGGCCGTCGGTGTCGAGGGCCGGGGTGTAGATGCCGGCCCGGATGGTGCCGGTCCGCGTCAGCGCGCCCTCCAGGCGTCCGTCGCCGTCGACGATCACCGCGATCGGATCGTGCCGCGACTCGAGGAGTTCGAACACCTCCCGCGCCGACGCAGTGACCGGCGCGACCGCGAAGTCGGTGACGGCGACCGCGCTCAGGCGAGTGAACCGGTCGACGTCGGCGCAGGCCGCCTCGGTCACCACCCCGACGGGGCGTCGATCGCCGTCGACGACGACCACCGCGCCGTGCGCCCGCTTCGGCAACAGCGCCAGCGCGTCCGAGACGGAGGCGTCCGGGCCGAGGGTGACCGGGGTGTCCGCGACGAGGTGCCTGCTCTTGACGAACGCGACGGTCTCCGCGACCGCGGCCGCCGGCACGTCCTGCGGGATGACGACGATGCCGCCGCGCCGCGCAACCGTCTCGGCCATCCGACGGCCCGCGACCGCGGTCATGTTCGCCACCACGATCGGGATCGTGGTGCCGGATCCGTCCCGGCTGGCGAGGTCCACGTCGAACCGGGACGTCACGTCGGTGCGGCTGGGCACCAGGAACACGTCGTCGTAGGTCAGGTCGTAGGGCGGGGTCTGTCCGTCGAGGAAGCGCACGCCTCGGACGCTACCGGCTCCGCGGCCGGTCCGCCCGCGCTCGCGTGCGCCTGCGACCGGGACAGCGCGATCGTGGTGACGACCATGACGATCACCGCCGCGACGACCACCGCCACACCGAGGGGATCGGTCCGCAGCCGCTCGCCGAGCACGGTGAATCCGAGGTAGGCGGCGACGAGCGGCTCACCGATCGTGATCGCCGGCAGCGACGCGGCCAGCGACCCGGCCTGGAACGCACGCTGCTGCAGGTAGAACCCGGTGGCCCCGGCGGCCGCGAGGGCCCACAGCTCCCACGACGTCAGCACCGCCGCCGGGCCGTGCGCGAACTCGTCGAGCACCGGCTTCGTCAACGCGACCGCCACGCCGTACATCGCGCCACACGCCGAACCCAGCAGCAGTGCGCGGGGACCCGACGGGATCCGGGTCAGTGCCACCGCGACCGCCAGCACACAGCCGCCGGCCACCACGGTCAGTGGAATCGCCCAGTGCCGCAGGGTCGCCGTCGCCGTGCCCTCGGTCGGGTTGCCGACGACCAGAAAGACCGCCAGCGACGCGGCCAACGCGATCGCCGTCACCCACGTTCGGGTCGTCATCCGGGTGCCCGCGAATCGCGCCGACATCGGTAGCGCGAACAGCAGCGTGCTCACGATCAGCGGCTGGACCACCAGCACCGACCCCAACCCGAGGGCCGTGGCCTGGAAGACGTAGCCGCCCAGGTCGCCGCCCACACCGACCCACCAGCGTGGGGAACGCACCAGTTCGCCCAGCAGGGCGTCGCCCTCCTCGACGCCCGCAGCCGCGGACTGCTGTGCCACCGAGCCGACCGCGAACAGCAGCGCCCCCACGAGAGCGCAGACGATGGCCGGCAGCGGCAGGTCGGGCATGCACTCAGCTTCCTCTGCCGCGCCGCTGTTGTCCTCGGGATCGACCCGACGGGGCGTTCCGGGAGGCGGGCCGCCCGCCGCGCGCGGGCCGGGCCGCGGTCGCCGTCGGCTCGGGGCGGGGGACCTCGTCCCGGACCGGCACCCCGGACGGTCGGCGGGCACCGGTCAGCGCCACCAGCTTTCGGCTGCCGGGCCGGACCGGGACACCCTCCGGATCGACCCCGGCCCCGGTCATCACCGACGCGACCTCGTCGTGCTGGTCCTCGGTCACCAGCGTCACCACCCGCCCCTCCGCGCCTGCGCGTGCGGTGCGGCCCGCGCGGTGCAGGTAGTCCTTCGGGTCCGCCGGCGGATCGACGTGCACGACCAGGGAGACGTCGTCGACGTGGATCCCGCGCGCCGCGACGTCCGTGGCGACCAGCACCGGGACCTGACCCGACGTGAACGCCGACAGCGCGTGCCTGCGGAAGGCCTGCGACTTGCCGCCGTGCAGGGTCCCGGCCCGCACCCCGACCGCGGCGAGTTGTGCGACCAGGCGGTCCACGCCGTGCTGGGTGCGCACGAACAGCAACGTCTTGCCGGGACGGGACGCGATCTCCGCGACCACCGCGGCCTTGTCCGTCCGGTCGACGAACAGCACGTGGTGGTCGCCGGCGGACACCGGCGCCGCGGCGGCCGCGGTCGCGTGGGTGACGGGGTCGTGCAGGTAGCGGCGCACGAGGGTGTCCACGTCCTCGTCGAGGGTTGCCGAGAACAACAGCCGCTGACCAGATTCCGGGGTGCGGTCCAGGATCGCGGTCACCTCCGGAAGGAAGCCGATCTCCGCGAGGTGGTCCGCCTCGTCGATCGCGGTGACCACCACGTCGTCCAGTGCGAGCGCGTCCTGCCGCAGCAGGTCCAGCGCCCGCCCCGGCGTCGCGACGAGCAGGTCCACCCCGCGTGCGAGTCGCTGGGCCTGGCCCTTGGTCGCGACCCCTCCGGTCGCGGACGCCAGCCGCAGTCCCAGCGCGAGCGCGGACTCGTCGAGGGCCCGCTCGATCTGCGTCGCCAATTCCCGGGTCGGGGCGAGCACCAGCCCTCGAGGCCGCTTCGGGGCGCTGAACGAGCCCTTCAGGCGCAGGAGCATCGGCAGGCCGAACGCGAGGGTCTTGCCGGAACCGGTCGGGCCGCGGCCGAGCACGTCACGGCCGGTGAGGATGTCCGGGATCACCAGCGCCTGGATCGGGAAGGGGTCGACGATCTGCTCGCGCCTCAGGGACTGCACCAGCGTCGCGGGCAGGCCGAGGTCGGCGAAGGTGGGCATGGAATCTCCTGGAAGCCGGGAACGAGTGATCGTCGCAGGTCGACACTACCGACACCCGAACCGACGTTCCGACCTGGACGCGGTGTTCAGGCCTGGATCAGCGGGCCGCACCGGATGTCGAACCGCTCACCAACGGTGTCCAACGTCCGGCGGTGGTGCTCGCGGTCCCGGTGACTGGTGACCGCGAACCGCGCTGCCCCCTGCAGTTGGCGATGCATCGGATACCAGCGGTCGAAGTTGAGCCCGCAGTCGCGTAACACCCGGGACGGCAGTGCGTCTGCAATGAGGCCGAGGTTGTACATCGCCAGCGTCATCACGGTGTAGGAGAACACCGGCTTCCCGCCATTTCTCAGCAGGCCACCCACGTCGAGTTCGTACAGCGGGATCTCGCGAATCCTGCCCGAGAACAACAGGTGCGCAAGGTAGTAGCCCATGAACGACGGCAGGTGGAGGATCGCGGAGCGCGCCTGTACCGACACGACCGACCCCGTGCCGGAGACGTAAGGCTCGTAGGGTCGGTCGAACCTCACGTACCCCGTGCAGTTCACGATCCAGCTTCCCGGTTCGATCGTCTTCGTCGCGCCGCTCCGGAGCACGAGATCGGTGGCGCCGTTGCGATCGACGGCGTCCACGAACCGATCCATGATCACGTCGTTCACGCCGGCGGCGATCGCCCTGTTCTCCGATTCCGACAGGATGCCCAGCAGGAAGTTTCGGGCCCCCGGGACGAGACTGATGCCGTGTTCTGCGCAGTGCCACCGCGCGACGTCCATCTCGTTTGTTCCGTCGAATCGTCGGGCCGTCTCCGCGGCCACTGCGTTGGGTAGGGGGCCGCGCCACCAACGCCGGGCCCCGAGCGGGAAGGTGCGGTCGCGGCGGATGAAGTACGTGCCCTCGCCGGCCACCAGGTTCACCTCCCGGCCCGGATACGCGGTGACGAGTGCGTACGCGGTGTCCATCGCGGTCTTGCCGCCACCGATCACCCAGACCGGTGTGGCGGTCTCCCGCATCTCTCCCACGCGTACGTCGCAGTGGTCGGGGGACACCGATCGGACCCGGGAACTCGACACCGCGAGTGGATCGTTCGGTGTGACGTCGAAGCCGTAGGCCTTGATCAGTTGCTTCGCCAGGACGACCTGTCGCCGCCCGTCGGGCGAGCTGCAGGAGATCCGCACGATCCCGTCGGATTCGTCGCAGGAGTCGAAGGACCAGCCGAAGAATTCGTCGACCCGCACGTGCTCCTTGATCACGTCGAGGCAGTGTTCGAAGTGGTCGAGCACCTCGTCCTTGGTGGCCAGGTAGGACGGGCTGCGGTCGAGTGTCCAGGCGATGTTGCCGGCGGTGAACATGCCGTGCGGTTGATGCAGGCGTACATACGGGTAGGTGTCCACCCACATGCCGCCCACACGTTGGCGGCGTTCGATCAGAATGACTCGCTGATCGCGGGTCAGGTACCGGCCGGCGACGAACAGGGCATTGAGGCCTGCGATGCCGGCACCGACGATGCAGACGTCGCAGATCTCCGGCGTGGCCTGCTCGTTCGGCCTTGTCTTCGCATCGTGTGCCGGATTCGAGTCCGGTGGATGTGCTTCGGTCACCGGGACCTCCCCACGGTGCCTTGTGCGTGTGATCACCTCGACGGCGACAGCAACATCAGACTACTCGGTTCGGCAAGCGTCACGGCCGGGCGTTGGCGCACCCGGGTGCGGGGACATGAATCGTGTCGGTGCCCCGGGGCACACTCGAAACTCGAACACAGTTTCGATTTATCGAGCGATGGGGGTGTGGTCAGATGTGCGAGATGTGTGACGGGAAGTCGCCTGCGCGACTTCGCAAGGACCTGCGGCGGGTGATCCAGCGGTACGGCTGGGCGTTGCAGTACGTGCAATCGGCGATCGACGAAAGCGGGATACATCCGGCCTACTGCTACTCGGTGGGGCTGACCGCGAAGGAGTGGCCCGAGCTGGTGATCACCGGCCGGGTCGCCGATCAGTCGGCCGAGGTCCTGGGCGGTCTCTGCTCCCTGATGGGAGACGGGCCGCCCTTGGCGGCGGGGGACACGTTCACCGTGGGCGGGCTCGACGTGTGTCTCGTCGAGGTGCGCCGGCCCGAACAGTGGCTGCTGCGAGCCACCGACCTCTACGGGCGTCGCCGGGTGCGCGCCCTGCAGGCCGTGTGGGCGGACTGCGCCGGCCGACTGCCGTGGGAGGGGGAACCGGGCGCCGACGTGGTGCAACCGTTGCTCGGCATGCCGGCGGGCGGGAGCCTGGCGTCCTGACGGTGCGTCAGCGGCCCCGGGGCGGGTGCCCCGGGGCCGCGTGTTCACGTCGCTCAGGCCTCGACTTCGCTGCGGTCGCCGCTCCAGAGGGTGTGGAACTTGCCGGGGCGGTCGGTGCGCTCGTAGGTGTGTGCACCGAAGAAGTCCCGCTGCCCCTGCGTCAGTGCGGCCGGCAGCCGCTCGGCGCGCAGGCCGTCGTAGTACGACAGCGACGAGGAGAACGCCGGAACCGGGATGCCCAGCATCGTCGCGGTCGCGACCACGCGACGCCACGAGTCGATCGCGTTCTCGATTGCATCCTTGAAGTACGGCTCGACGATCAGGGACGTCAGCTCCGGGTTGGTGTCGTACGCCTCCTTGATCCGGTTCAGGAATCGCGCGCGGATGATGCAGCCGCCGCGCCAGATGGTGGCCATGTCCCCGGGGGTGAGGTCCCAGTTGTACTCGACGCTGCCGGCACGGATCTGGTCGAAGCCCTGCGCGTACGCAACGATCTTCGACGCGTACAGCGCGCGGCGGATGTCCTCGGTGAACTGCTCCGCATCGGTGGGCTTGTCACCCAGCACGCCCGACGCCAGCCCCTGTGCGGCCTTGCGCTGCTCGCGCGAGCCCGAGAGGGCGCGCGCGAACACGGCCTCGGCGATACCGGTGACGGGGACGCCGAGATCGAGCGCCGACTTCACCGTCCAGCGTCCGGTGCCCTTCTGTTCGGCCGCATCGACGATCACGTCCACCAGCGGCTTGCCGGTCTTCGCGTCCACCTGCGAGAGCACCTCGGCGGTGATCTCGATCAGGTACGACTCCAGCTCGCCGGTGTTCCACTCGCCGAACACCTTCGCCACCTGCGCGGCGTCGAAGCCCAGTGCGTCGCGGAACAGGTGGTACGCCTCGCCGATCAGCTGCATGTCGGCGTACTCGATGCCGTTGTGCACCATCTTCACGAAGTGTCCCGCGCCGTCCGGGCCGATGTGCGTGCAGCACGGCGTGCCGTCCACGACCGCGGCGATGGACTCCAGCAGCGGGCCGAGGGACTCGTAGGACTCCTTCGGGCCGCCGGGCATGATCGACGGCCCGTTCAGTGCACCCTCCTCTCCGCCGGAGATGCCGGCGCCGACGAAGTGCAGGCCACGCTCGCGGAGCGAGGACTCACGACGAATGGTGTCCGTGAACAAGGCATTTCCGCCGTCGATGATGATGTCGCCGGGCTCCATCGCCGCCGCGAGCTCCTCGATCACCGCGTCGGTCGCCTCGCCGGCCTTGACCATGATCAGCACGCGCCGCGGCCGCTGCAGAGCCGCGACGAACTCCTCCACGGTCTCGGTGCGGACGAAGTCGCCTTCGGCGCCGTGCTCGGCGATCAGGGCGTCGGTCTTGGCGACGCTGCGGTTGTGCAGGGCAACCGTGTGCCCGTGGCGAGCGAAGTTGCGGGCAATGTTCGAACCCATCACGGCAAGTCCGGTGACGCCGATCTGGGCCCGCGCAGTCGAGGAGGTGTTGTCGGTCATGCGGTCAAGCATTCCCTGCCCTGTGAACGAGCGAAACTTCAGGGTCTCGCACCTTGGGATGGCAGGACGCCGGGAAACGCGACGCCGCCACCCGCGGGGCGGGTGGCGGCGTCGGTGGGATCGCGTCGAGTGGTGCGGTCAGCGGTCGCGGTGCGGACCGTCGAAGCCGTCGTAGGAGCGGCGCTCCGTGCGGGAGCGGAACCCGCCGGCGGCACCGCTGCGCTCGCCGCGCTGCGGGCGGTCACCGTACGAGCGATCGCCGCTGCGCTGGTGGCCACCGTCGCGCTGCGGGCGGTCGTTGCGGTAACCGTCCCGCTGCGGCCGGTCGCCGTAGGAGGGCCGGTCGCCGGAGCGCTGGTAGCCGCGGTCCCGCTGGGGGCGGTCGCCGTACGAGCGGTCACCGGAACGCTGGTAGCCGCCCTCGCGCTGCGGGCGCTCGGACCTGTGGTTGTCCCGCTGGGGGCGGTCGCCGTACGGGCGGTCGCCCGAACGCTGGTAGCCGCCCTCGCGCTGACGGTCACCGTAGGAGGGGCGGTCGCCGGAGCGCTGGTGGCCACCGTCGCGCTGCGGCCGGTCGTTGCGGTACCCGTCGCGCTGCGGGCGGTCGCCGTAGGAGGGGCGGTCGCCGGAGCGCTGGTAGCCGCCGTCGCGCTGCGGGCGGTCGGACCGGTAGCCGTCCCGCTGGGGACGGTCGTTGCGGTAACCGTCCCGCTGCGGCCGGTCGCCGTAGGAGGGGCGGTCGCCGCTGCGCTGGTAGCCGCCCTCGCGCTGCGGGCGGTCGTTGCGGTAGCCGTCGCGCTGCGGGCGGTCGCCGTACGAGCGCTCGCCCGATCGCTGGTATCCGCCGTCCCGCTGGGGCCGGTCACCGCGGTAGCCGCCGTCGCGGCGGGGCCGGTCGTAGCCGTCCCGGCGCGGGCGGTCGCCGTAGGACCGCTCGCTGCGCCGCTCGCGCACCGGTTCCCCGCTCGGCGTGCGAGCACCGGTGATGGCGGCGAGCTCCTCGGAGCCGGGGCCGACGTTCACCTCGGTGGCGTCGACGCCGGCAGCCCCGGTGAGCCGCCGCACCATGCGGCGCTGGTTGGGCAGCACGACGGACACGACGGTGCCCTTCTCGCCGGCGCGGGCGGTGCGGCCGGCCCGGTGCAGGTAGTCCTTGTGATCGGCCGGCGGGTCGACGTGCACGACCAGGTCGATGCCGTCGACGTGGATGCCGCGCGCGGCGACGTCGGTGGCGACGAGAACCGGGGTGCGCCCCGCCTTGAACCGTTCGAGCACCCGGGTGCGCTGGTTCTGCGCCTTGCCGCCGTGCAGTGCCTCGGCGGCGACGCCGACCTCACGGAGGCGTTCGGTGATGCCCTCGCAGCCGAGCTTGGTGCGCGCGAACATGATCGTGCGGCCGCCCTCACGGGATCCGATCTCTGCGAGCACCGCGTCCTTCTGGCCGCGGTCGACATTGAGCACGTAGTGCTCCATCGTGTCGACGCTGGCGCGCCCGTCCTCGGTGGCGTGCTCGACGTGGTCGGACAGGAACCGGCGGACCAGCGACTGCACCTCCCGGTCGAGAGTCGCCGAGAACAGCAACCGCTGTCCGTCGGGGCGGGTCTGTTCGAGGATCGAGCGGACCTCGGGGAGGAAGCCCATGTCGGCCATCTGATCGGCCTCGTCGAGGGCGGTCATCTCCACCTCGTCGAGGATGCAGGTCTCCTGCCGCAGGTGATCGCCCAGGCGGCCGGGTGTCGCGACGAGGATGTCGACCCCGCGGGAGAGCTGCTCGACCTGCTTGGTGAACACCATGCCGCCCACCGCGGAGCGGACACGCAGACCGACCGCGGACGCGTACGGGAACAGGGAGTCGACGACCTGGACCGCAAGTTCGCGGGTCGGGACCAGCACCAGGGCGCGCGGGCGCTTCGGCGCGGGCCGGTCGTCGCGTCCGGCCAGGCGGGCCAGCATCGGAAGCCCGAACGCCAGCGTTTTGCCGGAGCCCGTCTGTGCGCGGCCGAGGACGTTGCGACCGGCGATCGCATCGGGGATCGACATCGCCTGAATCGGCGACGGCACCGTGATGCCGTCGCGGGCGAGAGCCGCGACGACGGGGGCGGGCAGGCCGATCTCGGCGAAGGTGGACTGCGGGGCCTGATCGGCGGTGGCCTGATCGAGGGCAGCAGAAGATGGGACGGCGTCGGTCACGCGGATATACCTCTCCGGACGTTGGGCGCGTCGCGGAGTGCAGCCTGAAACAACAGCCGCGCAGAAGAGACGAGCCGGGCACGCGCGCCCCGGGTTCGGGGCATGGCTGTGCCGAAAGTGTGGTTAACAATCGAAATGGGCCGCGAAATGGGCCGTGGTCCAGTGTACGGGACCGCGGGGTGTGCCCGTGCCCCGCGGCGACGTGAGGTCCGACTCAGCGCCGACGGGCGGAGATCAGTCACTCCCGGAAGCGCCGGAGATCAGCCGCTTCCGGCGTCGCCGGAGATCAGCCCCGGAAGAGTCGTTCGAGTTCGACGAGCCACGGCACCGCGACCGCGATCGTCGGGACCACGAGGATCGCCACCGATGCCAGGTACGCGGCAACGGCGATCGGGAGGACGGTGCCGGAATCCGCGAGTCGCTTGATGCGGGTGAGGGTGTGCGGTCCGCCTGCGGCGAGGGCGCCGTCGGGAGCGCTGGATCCGGCGCAGGTGACCAGGGCGCGGGCCAGCGGTGTCGGACCCGTCACCTTGACCGCGGAGTCGTCGGCGAGCAGTTCGACGAGCAGCTGAACGGAACCGAGCGCGGACTTGCTGCGCACCACCTTCGGGAAGGCTTCGTGGACCGCCGTGAACGCCTCGATCACCAGGTCGTGCCGGGACCGCAGATGTGAGCGTTCGTGCATGAGAATCGCGGTGATCTCGTCGCGGCCGAGACTGTCGAGGGTGCCTGCGCTGACCACCACCCGATGCCGCAGTCCGGGCAGGCAGTAGGCGATCGGTTCTGCGGAGTCGAGGACACGCAGATTGGACGTGCGGCTGCGGTGCGGTTCGCCACGGTCGAGGAGGTCGACGAGCATCCGGTGACGGGAGCGCCGCCGCCGGGTCTGCACCGCGACCGCGGCGATGGAGAAGATGAGCTTCGCGCCGATGAGGACGGTGAGTGCGAACACGACGACGTACGCGATCCACAGCGGGAGGCCGAGCGCGTCGATCTCCTCGAGGGGAGCGGTCGTCGGCCGGCCGTCGTGGCCGGGCACGAGCAGCTGTGACGCGATCGCGAGGCCGGAACTGAATGCCGAGAGGACCGCGGCGATCGCGATCGCCTGCCACAGCACGAGTGCCGCGCCGGGGGCGCGGAATGGCCAGGTGGCGCGCGCGAGCAGCGCGGGCACCGGGCCGGCGAGAAGCAAGGCCATCACGGCGAAGGCCAGTGCGGTGGTGGGGTTCATGGCCTACCCATCATGCACTACGTGCATGGTCAGCTGGCGCGATCGGAACCGGCGTCGATGCTGCGCAGGTGACGCGTGTTCGCCTCGGTCGACTCCAGTGCGGCGAGGGCCTCGCGAAGCGCTGCGGCCTCGTCGGCGTCCACCTTGCCCACGAAGTGGACCAGTGCCGCGACCCGGCCGTCGGACGCGTCGGCCTGGTCGAGCGCGTCGAACATCAGGCTGGCGACGAGTTCGTCGCGGCCCTGCACGGGGAGGTAGCGGTGCGCGCGGTCGTCCCGCTGCTGGATCACCAGGTTTTTCTTCGCCAACCGCTGGAGCACGGTCATGACGGTGGTGTACGCAAGCTCACGATGGGCCGCCAGCGCCTCGTGGACCTGACGGACCGTCTGGGGTTCGGAACTGGACCACAGGTGGTCCATCACTGCTCGCTCGAGCTCGCCAAGTCCTGCCATACGGTCCATCCTACGTACTGTCCGACGCCGGTGCGTACTACTCGTAGTCGTAGTTCTTGCGGCGTACTAATGATTACGTCCTCCCGCGGGGCGGGACGATGCGCACATGCAGGCGAGATGTGGAGAGGCGCTCACGTGGAATGGGTCTACGACCGGTCGCTGATCTCGGGGCCGTTGCCCTGGGTCGTGGCGGCACTGGCGATCGCCGGCGCGTTGTGGCTGCTGCTCGGGCCGGCGGGGAACACCCGCCGCTACCGGCTGCGCGTGCTTCCGGTCTGCGCGACGATCGCCTTCGCACTGACCGCCCTCGGGTGGGTCGTGGTGGAGAAGTGGTGGCGCCCGTTCCCCGACCCCGTCGAACTCCGGGTCTACGTGTGGATCGGGTGCGGGCTGCTCGCGATCGTCCTCGCTGGTGTGAGACTGGTCACCGACCGGCGGTTGACCCGCGCCGTCACCTCCGTACTCGGCGCGCTCGCCGTCGTGGCCGTCGCCGCGGTGCAGGTCAATCTCGTCTTCGACGCCTACCCGACCGTGCGGGACGCATTGGGTCTGCCCGCGGCGAACGCGATCGCCTTCGCCGACGTCCCGCCGCCGGTCGCCGATCCCGTCGTCGGAACCCCCGTGGACGCGAAGTGGACCGAGCCCGTGGACCTACCCTCCGCCGGCCGCGTGGTGACGGTCCCGATTCCCGGCACGGTGTCCGGATTCTCGGCCCGCGACGCCGAGATCTACCTGCCGCCCGCCTACTTCGCCGACCCGCGTCCGCAGCTTCCGGTGCTGGTGCTGCTCGCCGGGCAGCCCGGCAGTCCCGGCGACTGGTTCGCCGGGGGCCGGCTCACCCAGACGATGGACGCATTCGCCGCGCAGCACCAGGGCCTCGCCCCGATCGTCGTGGTCGCGGACGGGACCGGCTCCACGCTGGCGAACCCGCTGTGCCTCGACTCGAAGCTCGGCAATGTCGCCACCTACCTCGCGACCGACGTCCCCGCCTGGGTGAAGGCCAACCTGCAGGTCGACCCGGATCCTCGGGCGTGGGCGATCGGCGGACTGTCCTACGGCGGCACCTGCGCGCTGCAGATGGCCACCAACCATCCGGAGGCGTACCCGACGTTTCTCGACCTGTCCGGGCAGCTCGAACCGACCCTCGGTGACCGGCAGCGCACCGTCGAGGCCGCGTTCGGGGGAGATCAGGCGGCGTTCACCGCGGTCAACCCGATGGACCTGATGGCGACCCGGACGTATCCGGGCAGCGCGGGTGTGTTCGTCGTCGGCAGCGACGATCACGACTTCTCGCCGGGCGTGCACACCCTCTACGCTGCCGCCGGGAAGGCGGGGATGGACGTGCAACTCCGGGAACTGCCGGGCGGCCACAGCTTCGCGGTGTGGTCGGCGGGACTCGCGGACAACCTCGACTGGCTCTCCCGGAGAGTGGGGCTGATCTCGTGACCGCAGTGCTGCCCGCCGTCCGCAGGCAAGCGCGGCGACTGACCGAACTCGTCCGCTTCGGTGTCACCGGGGCTCCGGTGAGCATCGCGATGCTGGTGCTGCTGTGGGTACTGGGCGCGGCCACCGGCGGTCTCGGATCCGCGCCCGATCGGCGCGTGATCCACCAGTTCGCCGCCGGGATCATGGCGTTCGAGCACGGCCGCGTCTGGACGGCACTGACCTCCGGGCTGTGGGCGAACGGCCTCGCAGGCCATCTGGTGGCGACAGCGGCGATCCTGCTGGTGGCGGCGCCGATCGAACACCGCATCGGATCGGCCCGGTTCGCGGTCGCCGCCGTGGCCACCCAGGTCCTCGGCACGTTGATCGCGCTCGGCGTGTCGGAGGCCGTCAAGGTTGTCGACGAGAGTTGGGGCTTCCGGCTGCACATCGGCACCGCCATGAGCCCCACCCCGTGGATCGTCGGCGTCGCGATGGTGGCGAGTTCCTCGACGAACACGCTGTGGCGGCGCCGCCTCCGCGTCGGGACACTCGCGCTGCTGATCACCCTCGCACTGTTCAGTGGCCATCTCCTCGACATGATCAGGCTCTGCGCCGCGGTGGTCGGGCTCCTGCTCGGACCCGTGATCGTCGGCCGCTCTGCGCGCGGTGAGCACCTGGCCGGCACCCGACGCGAGGGTCGGGTCCTCGTGGCGCTCGTCGTCGCGGCCGGCGCGCTGGGCCCGGTGCTGGCCGCGTTGTCCCCGAACGCCGTGGGCCCACTGGCGGTGCTGCGTGACCTGTTCCGCGAGGTCGGGCTTACGCCTGCCGAGGTGCGCGACCTGTGCGCGCAGGACCGGACCGGTGAGGACTGCCGTCACGGGCTACTGGCCCTGCGGCTCGGAGGGGTCGGGCCGACGATCCTGAGCCTGATGCCCTCACTGCTGCTGCTGGTGCTCGCCGACGGGTTGCGTCGCGGCCGCCGGTTCGCGTGGCTGGCCGCGTGCGTGGCGCAGGTCGTGCTGGTGGCGCTGTCGCTGGTGAACTTCGCGGTCCGCTACGTCGGGTTCGTCCCGGGCGAATCCCTGTTCTACGGGCTCGACTCGCCGACCGTGTACCGCACGCTCGCGCCGTTCCTCGCCCCGGTCGCGGTCCTCGTGGTGCTGCTCGCCACCCGCCGGTTCTTCACCGTGTCGGCGCCGAGGGGCACCTATCGGCGGCTGTGGTCGCGACTCGCGGGTGCGACGGTGGTCCTCGGCGCGGTCTACGTGGCCCTCGGGATGCTCGTACGCAGGGGTTTCGACCGGGAGCCGACGATCGCGTCGCTGCTCGCCGACTACCCACAGCGACTCGTCCCGCCCGTCTACCTGCAGTGGCTCGACCCCCGGTTCCTGCCCGACGACGCGATCACGACCCTGCTCTACGAGTGGACCGGCGTGCTGTTCTGGATCGTGGTGTGCGTCGCGGTGGCGGCCACCTTCCTCACACCGGCGTACGGCGCGCGGACCGACGACGTCGAACGCGCCCGGCGGCTGCTCACCGCGGGCACGGGCAGCCCGCTGTCCTGGATGACCACCTGGCGCGGCAACCGCTACTGGTTCGCGCCGGACGGGGCCAGCTACGTCGCGTACCGCGTGATCTCCGGGGTCGCACTGACCACCGGCGATCCGGTCGGGCCACGGACGTCGCTGCCCGGCACCGTCACCGGCTTCGCCCACTTCGCCACCGGAAACGGCTGGACCCCCTGCTTCTACTCGGTCACCGGTGAGCTGCGCGCGGTCACCGACGCGCTCGGCTGGTCGGGCCTGCAGGTCGCCGAGGAGACGGTGCTGCACCTCGACGACCTCGAGTTCAAGGGCAAGAAGTTCCAGGACGTCCGCACCGCCCTCAACCGCGCCGCGAAGTCGGGGGTGCACGCGGAATGGATCAGCTTCCCCGACGCCCCGCTCGCACTGACCGACCAGATCACCGCCATCTCGGAGGAGTGGGTCGCCGACAAGGGCATGCCGGAGATGGGCTTCACGCTCGGCGGTCTCGACGAGATCGACGACCTCCGGGTCCGCTGCCTGATCGCCGTCGACGAGCATCGCACGGTGCACGGCGTCACGTCGTGGATGCCGGTGTACCGCGACGGCCGCGTCGTCGGATGGACGCTGGACTTCATGCGCCGTCGGGCGGAGGGGTTCCGGCCCGCGATGGAGTTCCTGATCGCGTCGGCGGCGCTGTCGCTGAAGGAGGAGGGCGCCGAGTTCGTCAGCCTGTCCGGGGCGCCGCTGGCGAAGGTCTCCGAGGGCGCGGGCACCGATGCCGTGGACGCGGCGGAGGCGCAGGGGCGGAGCGCGTTCGCCGCGGTGACGGACACCGTGCTCGATCTGCTCGGCCGCACCCTCGAACCGGTGTACGGGTTCCGGTCGCTGCTCGCGTTCAAGGCGAAGTTCCAGCCGGAGTACGTGCCGATGTACATGACGTTCGCCGATCCGGCGGCGTTGCCGAGCATCGGTAACGCCGTCGGGCGTGCCTACCTGCCGGACGTGTCGTTCGGTCAGGGCCTGCGCCTGGTGCGCACGATGATCCGCAGCAGGTGACGCCGCCGCGCCCGGGGTCGCCTAGGGCGTCGTGACCTGTTCCGGTCCGCCTGCGGTCCCGTACACGTGCCGGGTGCCGACCGGCACGATCAGCGGCCGGTCGGACACCGGGTCGTCGATCACCCGTGCCTCGAGACCGAACACCTCCAGCAGCAGTTCCGGCGAGATCACCTCGCTGGGCGTGCCGGACGCGACGACCGAGCCCTTCGACATCACCACGAGGCGGTCGCTGTACCGGATCGCCAGGTTCAGGTCGTGCAGCACCATCACCACGGTCCGGCCCAGTTCGGAGTGCAGGCGGTCGACGAGGTCGAGGACCTCCACCGAGTGCGCCAGGTCGAGATAGGTGGTCGGTTCGTCGAGCAGCAGGATGTCGGTGCCCTGCGCCAGCGCCATCGAAATCCAGGCGCGCTGCCGCTGCCCACCGGACAGTTCGTCGATCGCCCGGTCCGCGAGGTCGGACACCCCGGTCAGCGCCAGCGCCTTCGCGACCTCGCCCTCGTCGTCGGAGGACCACTGTCGCAGCCACGACTGGTGCGGATGCCGACCGCGGGAGACGAGGTCGGCGACGGTGAGCCCCTCCGGCGCGACGGGTGCCTGCGGCAGCATGCCGAGGGTCCGCGCGACGTCCTTGGTGCGCATCTGCGAGATCGCCTTGCCGTCGAGCAGGACCCGCCCGCTGCGCGGCTTGAGCAGCCGGCCCAGCGACCGGAGCAGCGTGGACTTGCCGCAGCCGTTCGGGCCGATGATCGTGGTCACCACGCCGGCCGGGATCTGCAGGTCGAGGCCGTCGATGATGACCCGGTCGCCGTAGCAGGCGACGAGGTTCTCGGCGGCGAGCCGCCCGGTCGTCTCGGCGCCCTCGGAGGTTTCCGCGGTGAGCCGGTTGGCTGTGTCGGCGCTCATGCGGTGACCTTTCGGTTGTTGCGGATCAGCAGGTAGATCAGGAACGGGCCGCCGAGCGCGGAGGTGACGATGCCGACGGGCAGTTCGACGGGCAGCATGGTGCGTCCGATGACGTCGCTGCCGAGCACGAGCACCGCGCCCATCAGCCCGGAGGCGATGATCGGTGGTCCGGGGGTGCGGAGCAGGCGCATGGCCACTTGCGGTGCCGCGAGGGCGACGAATCCGATCGGGCCGACGGCGGCGGTGGCGATGCCGGCGAGCGCGACTGCGGCCAGCAGCAGCACCGCCTGCCCGGTCTGCAGGCGAACCCCGAGGGCGCGGGCGTTGTCGTCGCCGAGTCGCAGTGCACCGAGGTTGAACGACGAGATGACGGCGGCGGTGCCGACGACCGCGACACCGATCGCAACCGGCCACACCTGTGCCCAGTCGCTGCCGTTGAGGGAGCCGTTGAGCCACACCTGGGCGCGGGCGACGTCGTTGATGTCGGCGGAGATCAGGAGCCACTGGATGAGCGCGACGAGCATCGCGTTGGCGCCGATGCCGATCAACACGATCCGGTAGCCCTGGACCCCGCCGCGCCAGGCGAGCAGGTAGATCACGGCGGCGGTCACGATGCCGCCGAGCAGTGCTGCGAGGGGGATGCCGAGGACGGCGAGCGCGCCGACGAAGCTGCCGCCACCACCGACCACGATCAGTGTGACCGCGGCCGCGCTGGCGCCCGCGGTGATGCCGAGGATGTCGGGGCTGGCGAGCGGGTTGCGCAGGATCGACTGGGTGATCGCGCCGGCGATGCCGAGGGCCACGCCGGTCAGCAGTGCGGTCAGGCCGCGTGGCAGGCGCAGATCCATGACGATGAAGCGTTCGACCTTGGATCCGCCGCCGAACAGGATTTCCGCGACGGTGGGGACGGGGACGGAGAATTCGCCGCGGCCGATGTTGACGCACAGCAGTACGAACGCCGCCGCCAGCAGCGCGGCGGTGATGGTGACCATCGCGGTCCGTCGGACCAGGGAGATGTTGCCGACCCGGAACGCGGGCCGGGACGGCACGGTGGTGGGCAGCGGCGGGGCCCCGTTCTCCGGGGAGGCTCCCGTCTGCGCGTCGATCAGGCTCACAGGGACACCAGCTTCCTGCGCCGGACCAGCGCGATGAAGAACGGCGCACCGAACATCGCCAGCACGATGCCGACCTGCAGTTCGCCCGGGCGGACGACGACACGGCCGATCACGTCGGCGAGCAGGACCATGATCGCGCCGAGCAGTCCGGCGTAGGGGACCAGCCAGCGGTAGTCGGGTCCGGTGACGAAGCGGGCGACGTGTGGGACGACCAGGCCGACGAAGGCGATGGGCCCGCAGGCTGCGGTGGCGGCGCCGGTGAGGAGGGTGATGGCGACGATGCCGATGGCGCGGCTGAGGGCGACGTTGGTGCCGAGGCCCCGGGCGACGTCGTCGCCGAGGCTGAGGACGTTCAGGCTGGGGGTGCCGGCCAGGGCGATCAGCACGCCGATCACCAGGAACGGCAGGACCTGCCACAGCACGTCGGTGCCGCGGCCTGCGACCGAGCCGACCACCCAGAACCGGTAGCCGTCGAGGCTGGTCTGGTCGAGCAGGATCACGGTCTGCGTCATCGACTGCAGGAACATCGCGACCGCCGCGCCGGCGAGGGCGAGGCTCAGTGGACTCGCCCGGTTGCCGCCGATCGAGGCGATGCCGAAGACGACGACGCTGGCGGCGAGTGACCCGGCGAACGCGAACCACAGGTACTGGCTCGGGGTGGAGAAGCCGAGCAGGTAGATCGACAGCACCACGAACAGCGCGGCACCGGCGTTGAGGCCGAGCAGGCCGGCGTCGGCGAGCGGGTTGCGGGTGTGGCCCTGGATCAGGGCGCCGGCGATGCCGAGCGCGATGCCGACGGCGACGGCCAGCGCGGTCCGCGGGATCCGCAGGGTGCGCACCACGAGGTCGGTGTCGGTGCCGGTGGCCTGGAACAGGGCGTGGAAGATCTCGCCGAAGTCCATCGGGCGTGCCCCGACCGCGATCGAGGCGACGACGGTCGCCAGCAGGAGCAGCAGCAGGACCGCGAGCCCGAGGAGACGTCGCCGGCGGATCGCGGTGATCGAGTTGTCGGCGCGGATCGGGACGAAGCCCTCGTCGAGGGCGGTGGCGCGGCGGACGACTTCGACGCCGGTGCGGGGGAGCAGGGCGCGGCGGGTGCCGAGCGGGGCGCCGGTCGTGGCGTCGCGGACGATCAGGTCGAGCCAGGTCTTGCCGAGGCCGGCACCGGTCGTTCCCTCCCGGACGCCGCGGTTCCAGACGAGCAGTCCGGCGGCGACGGCGACCGCGACGACGCCGAAGACGACCCGGTCCATCTGGCCGCCGCCGTTCGCGTCGCGCAGCGAGTCGACGATGAACCAGCCGATGACCAGCGGCAGGGCGACTGTCGCGAGGTCGATCGCGGTGGCCAGTGCACGTCGGGAGCGTGGGGCCGGGCCGCGTGGAACCTCCCGGACCGCGTAGTCCACGTCGCCGGGGATGGTGGTCACGGGCGTGCTCCTCGTCGGCTGAAGTCGGGACGGTTGTTCAGGTTACGTAACCCTATCCAAACCAGGGACCCCGGCTCGCAGCGCCCAATTGACTTGTGGTTAGGCTAACCTACATTCGATCTTGCTCGACGACGAAGGAGTGGGCAGTGCCGACGACCCTCTTGCTCGACCCCGCACCGGCCATCGCGATGCGTAGCACCCGCGCCGCAGCGGGCGCTGCCGCCCTCGTCGAGTCCTGTACGCGTCTGCGGTCGTTGCATCCGGAATATCCGCGGGTCTACGCGGTCGCGCAGATGGCCGAGCAGCCGAAGCGGCGCTGGTGGGCTGTCGAGCAGGGGATCCGGGGTGACCGGCTGGACCGGATGCTCGCCCGCGCCCTGGAGGACATTCCGGATCGTGAGGCCGCCGGAATATCGGTGGCGTCGGCGCTGATTCACGCCGTCGTGGGGCGGGTCGCCGCGCTGGTCGTGCTGGAGGGGCGCGCGTGGGACGCCGGACTGGACAACCTGTCGATCCACATGGACAGCGACGGCTGCATCGACTGGGCCGGGGTGTGGAACCCCGTGCTTCGGGTCCTGCCCGGCGATCGCTGGGACGGGTCGCCGAGCGCGGTCACCCTGCCGTGCGAGCGTGCGCTCGCGATGTGGACGGCCTGCCGGTGCCGGTCGGCGCTGACCGCGATCTTCGACGCGCTCGACCGCCGGGTGCCGCTGGATCGGACGACGCTGTGGGCGATGGTCGGCGAGGCCGTGCTCGGTGCGGCGACCCTGGTGCCGTTGCGTAGTGGCCTCGCGCCGTCGGTGGCCGACCGTCGCGGGCAGGCCCTGCTCGACGCGTTCGAGACCGCGGGGTTGCAGGTGCGGTCACGGGCCGGCCGGCCCGTCCTCCGGCGTGTCCCGACGCATGCGCTTGCTAGTTAGGGCAGCCTTGCCTATAGTTGTAGCGTGATGAACCACCGGACCGCGCCGGAGTCCTGAGGGCTGCAGAGACTCCCGGTCCCTTCCACGGCGGGCCCCGCACCGATCACCGGTGCGGGGCCCGCTGGCGTAGGCGTGTTTGACTTGGGCTGCGCCCCCGGCCGGAGGTGGCGCCCATGATCTTGTTCGAGCACGGGACGTACGGGAGTGCACATGAGTGAATCGACCACCTCGCAGGCAGCCGCGGCGCCCTCGATGGAGGACGCACTGACGCGGATGACGCCGGCCGACGCATCTCCGATCCTGAACCAGGGGTTCTGTGAAGCGATCGGGCTCGAGTACCTGGAGGTGACCGGGGACCGGGTGTGCGCCCGCTGGGAGGTCGGCCCGCACCTGTTCCAGCCCGCGGGCATCGTCAACGGCGGCGTCCACTGCACGGTCATCGAGACCCTCTCCAGCATCGGCGGCAGCGTGTGGCTCGGCGACCGAGGTCACGTCGTCGGGGTGAACAACAACACCGACTTCCTGCGCGCCAGCCGCAACGGCACCCTGACCGCCACCGCGACACCCGTGCATCGCGGCCGCACCCAGCAGCTGTGGCAGGTGCAGATCGTCGACGAGCAGGATCGGCTCGTCGCGCGCGGCCAGGTGCGCCTGGCGAACATCGAGGACACCGGCCGGCTCGCGAACGGCTAGCCGCGCCGAATCAGTTCCCGGCCGCCTCCTCGAGCGCGGTCAGGAACGCGGCGGGCTGCCGGGCAAGCACCCGTTGCATCGGGACGGGCCGGGTCGGTGGGATCCAGGGGCGGGTGAATCGCCCTACCCGGCCTTGCCGCGTTCCTCCCCGGTGAACACCGCGCTCGGGTCTCCGATCAGGCCCGCCGCCCGTGCCCGCTCGTAGTCCTGCAGGTCCTCGATCGCGGTGCGGGCGAAAACCTGCTGTTCGGTGGAGGCCATCTGTGCCCGGCCGCGGCCGAGGAACGTCACCGTCCACGACAGGATCGTGGAGAACTTGCTGCGGAACCCGACCAGGTACATCAGGTGGATCACCAGCCACATGATCCAGCCGAGGAACCCGGTGATCTCCAGTTTGCCGACCTTGGCGACGGCGCTGAACCGGGAGATGGTCGCCATCGAGCCCTTGTCGAAGTACTTGAACGGCTGCCGCTCCTCCGGCGGGGTTCCTGCGAGGGTCGCCTTGATCTGCTTGGCGGCGTGCTTGCCGCCCTGCATCGCGACCTGGGCGAGGCCGGGCAGTTTGTCCAGGGCCATCATGTCGCCGATGACGTAGACGTTCGGGTGCCCGGGCAGCGACAGGTCGGGGTTGACGTGCACCCGCCCGGCCCGGTCGATCTCGGCGCCGGACTGCTCGGCGAGTTGCTTGCCGAGCGGGCTGGCCTGCACGCCCGCGGACCATACCTTGCACTGGCAGTCGATCCGGCGCTCGGTGCCGTCCTTGTCCTTGACGACGAGGCCGTCGGCGTCGACGTCGGTGACCATCGCGTTCGGCTGGATCTCGACGCCCATCTTCTCGAGCCTGGCCGCGGCGTTCGCGCTGAGCTTGCCGCCGTACACCGGCAGCACGGTCGGGGCGCCGTCGAGGAGGATCACCTTGGCCTCGCGGGGGTCGATGTGCCGGAACGCGCCCGCGAGCGTCCGATTCGCCAGTTCGGCGATCTGACCGGCGAGCTCGACGCCGGTGGGGCCTGCACCGACCACCACGAAGGTCAGCAGCCGGGCACGTTCGGCGGGATCGTCGGACAGCTCGGCCTCCTCGAACGCGCCGAGGATCCGCCCGCGCAGTTCGAGTGCGTCGTCGATCGTCTTCATGCCGGGCGCGTACTTCGCGAAGTGATCGTTGCCGAAGTAGGACTGCCCGGCACCGGCGGCGACGATGAGGCTGTCGAACTCGGTCACGGTGTCCCGGCCGAGGAGTCGCGAGGTGACGGTGCGGGCCGTCAGGTCGACGGTTCGCACGTCGCCGAGCAGGACCCGGGCGTTCTTCTGTTTGCGCAGGACGAGCCGCGTGGCCGGTGCGATGTCGCCGACAGAGAGGATGCCGGTGGCCACCTGGTACAGCAGTGGTTGGAACAGGTGGTGGGTGGTGCGGGCGACGAGCGTGATGTCGACGTCGGCGCGTTTGAGTGCCTGGGTGCCGAACAGTCCGCCGAATCCCGAGCCGATGACCACCACGCGGTGCCGGGGGGACTCCACCGAATTGACGCTCATGTGCACACTCCTCGCGCAGATGCCGACGACGCAGCCAACGCTAGTACCGGACCGTTCGCGCGGCCGGATGAGCGCACGCGTGGGCGGCGTGTCGCGATCTTCGGGGAGATGACTGAAATCTCACATCGGAGAAATTTCACCCATCCCGGGTTGGTGATCAAGGCGGGCCGTGTGCTTACCTTGGCGTTAACTCTGTGTTTCCAATTCTTCACACCTTGAGGAGGGCTGTCTGTGAGTGGGCAGGTCCGTGAGCGCGTCGACCAGTACTTCGACCAGGTCGTGCGCCGTAATGCCGGCGAGCCGGAATTCCACCAGGCGGTCGCCGAGGTCTTCGAGTCGCTCACGGTCGTGCTCGAGCGGCACCCCAACTACGCCGACGGCGCGCTGATCGAGCGTCTCTGCGAGCCGGAGCGGCAGATCATCTTCCGGGTGCCGTGGCAGGACGACAACGGCCAGGTGCACGTCAACCGTGGCTTCCGGGTGCAGTACAACAGCGCGCTCGGCCCGTACAAGGGTGGCCTGCGCTTCCACCCGAGCGTCAACCTGGGCATCGTGAAGTTCCTCGGTTTCGAGCAGATCTTCAAGAACTCGCTCACCGGTCTGCCCATCGGCGGCGGCAAGGGTGGCTCCGACTTCGACCCCAAGGGCAAGTCCGAGTCCGAGATCATGCGTTTCTGCCAGTCGTTCATGACGGAGCTGCAGCGGCACGTCGGTGAGTACACCGACGTGCCCGCCGGTGACATCGGCGTCGGCGGCCGCGAGATCGGCTACCTGTTCGGGCAGTACAAGCGCCTCAACAACTCGTACGAGTCGGGCGTGCTGACCGGCAAGGGCCTGACCTGGGGCGGCTCGATGGTCCGCAAGGAGGCCACCGGCTACGGCGCCGCGTACTTCGTCGCCGAGATGCTCAAGACCGCAGGCACCAGCCTCGACGGCCGCCGCGTGGTGGTCTCCGGCTCCGGCAACGTCGCGATCTACGCGATCGAGAAGGTGCACCAGCTCGGCGGCACCGTCGTCGCCTGCTCGGACTCGTCCGGCTACGTCGTCGACGACAAGGGCATCGACCTCGACCTCCTCAAGGAGATCAAGGAGGTCCGTCGCGGACGCATCTCCGACTACGCCGACGAGCGCGCCGACGCCCAGTTCTACGCCGGCGGCAACGTCTGGAACGTGCCCTGTGACGTGGCGATCCCGTCCGCGACGCAGAACGAGCTCGACGAGACCTCCGCCAAGACCCTTGTCAACAACGGCGTCAAGGTCGTCGCCGAGGGTGCGAACATGCCCACCACCCCGCAGGGCATCGCGGTCTTCCGCGACGCGGGCGTCGCCTTCGCGCCCGGCAAGGCCGCCAACGCCGGTGGCGTCGCCACCTCGGCGCTGGAGATGCAGCAGAACGCTTCCCGCGACTCGTGGAGCTTCGAGTACACGGACGAGCGGCTGTCGAAGATCATGCGCGACATCCACCGCCGCTGCGTGACCACCGCTGACGAGTACGGCAAGCCCGGCGACTACGTGCTCGGCGCGAACATCGCCGGCTTCGTCAAGGTCGCCGACGCCATGTTCGCGCTCGGCGTCATCTGACACGCATCTCGTGAGGGGCCTCGCCGCCCCGCAGACGAACACCGAAAGGCGCCGGGCATCCGCCCGCGCCCCCGGCGGGGTGGTGTTGGTTTTGGTGTCGAGCACCCCC
>NZ_JBSFRT010000056.1:0-35645 GCF_053589375.1 Rhodococcus sp. NPDC003348 | reverse complement strand
GGCGAGGGGAGCCCTCGCCCCGGGGCGACTTGCCTTGCCCGCCCGTACCGTCAGGCCGGGCGCTTGTCGAGGAGGATCTCCTCGTAGACCCGCTTGACGTACGGGTCGATGTCGATCTTGCCGGGCGTGTACCAGTCGGCGAAGCCGTTGTAGTCGGTCTCGTTCTTGTAGCCGAGCTCCGAGATGATGCTGCTCCACTTCTCGGAGGTCTCACGCACCGAGCTCACGAAGCCCTCGCCGTCGGTCAGCGCCGGCTTGTCGGCGATCGCGTCGACGATCTTGTTGTTCGCGTTCTGCAGTGCCGTGCGCGCGTCCGCCGCGAACGGCACCACCGATCCACCGTACTGCTTGATCTTCTGCACGGATTCGACTGTCACGGGCCAGATCTTGCCCTCGATGCTCCCGGCGATGAACACGTCGAGGCGGTCCCACAGCAGCTGCTGGGCGACGAGCGGCAGGCCCGCCCAGACGTCCTCGTTGATGACCATGTTGCCGGTCGGGACGGCGAGTCCCGCCTCGGGATCGATGACGGTGTTCGGTGCGACCTCGACCAGGCCGCCGATCGCCGCGGCGGCGGGGCCGACCATCGAGCAGTCGATGACCCCACGCTGCAGCGCCTCGTATGCCTCGGTGTATGCCACCGACGTCGGGGTACCGCCGAGCGCGGTGACCTGCTCGTTGCCCGCGGTGCTGCCCACCGAGACGCTCTTGCCCGCGAGTTCGGGCAGGCTGGTCCGCGGCTGCGCGCAGAACAGGGCGTTCATGCCCGCGTTGTATGCCGGCATCAGCAGCTTGAGGCCCTTGTCCTCGAACTCGGACACGATCTCCGGGGTCGAGAATGCGACCTCTGCAGGCCACGCATTGGACTGCAGGACGCCGGTGACCACACTCTGGTCGGACAGCACGCTGGCATCGAGCAGGGCGGAGGACGCGGGGAACTCCTTGGGCTCGTACACGGTGAGCACCTGGCCGATGTCGAGTCGGCCGTCCTGGACCGCGTTGTCGATCTCGGTCGCCTTCGCGATCGCGTCGGAGTACGCGACGTCGAAGGTGATCTTCCCGCCCGACCAGTCCTCGACCGCCGCGATGTACGACTCGATGAACGCGCCGCTGACAGAGCCCTTGGTGCTCGGGGACTGCGTGTGCAGGACGATCGGGTCGACGTCGGCGAAAGCGGCCTGGTAGTCGGCCTTGCTCGCCCCGTACTCGACACCCTCGCCGCCTCCGTTGGCGCCGCCGGAACCGGACTCGGCACAGCCCGCGAGCAGGAGCGCTCCGGCCGCAGCGAATGCACCGACACGGGCGAAAGCGCCTGTGCGGGTGAAGAACTTGGTCACTGGATCTCCCTAAACTGAACCTCGAGCCGAACCGTGGCGTGCGCACGCCATTGGCGTGACTTGGGCCTCAACTGGCGCACCCGGGTGATTCGGCTCACTTGATGATGCTAATCATGCGGCTAGATTGTGGGCTTGTCAAGATCCATGATCCTGAATTCGTGCCGCAGCGGCCGGCCTCGCCCACACCGCTACTCCGCGGTGACACCGCCGTCGACGAGAATCGCCTGACCGGTCACGTATGAGGCGTCCGGAGAGGCGAGAAAGGCGACAACGGAGGCGATTTCGTCGGCCTCCCCGTAGCGGCCCATCGGAACGGACAGCGGCTTCGAGGGGTTGCGCACGGTGCCATCGGTCGGCACGATCGCGGCGGTGTTCGCCGTCAGGTTCGTCCGGACCGCCCCCGGGCACACGCTGTTGACCCGGATTCCCTTGGGCGCGTATTCGACCGCGAGGGTCTGGGTCAGCATCTTCACGCCGCCCTTCGATGCGCGGTACGGCGCCAGGCCGCCCTGGGTGGCCACGAACGACGACGTCGATCCGCATGTGACGACCGAACCGCTGCCGCGCCGCAGCATCGACGGCAGCACCGCCTGGATGGTGAAGAAGGTGCCACTCAGGTTGATGTCGAGCACACCGCGCCAGTCGGTCTCCGTCAACTCGTGACTGTCGAGCCTGGCTCCGCTGACTCCGGCGGCCGTGAACACCACGCCGATCTCGCCGAGGTCCGCCACGACTTCGTCCGCGATCCTCTTCAGTGCGTCCGCGTCCCGGACGTCCGCGGCGAACGAGCGCGCCGTCCCGCCCGCCTCTTCGATCGCGCGGGCGGTCGCCGCCGCCGCGTCGGCGTGGACGTCGACCACCGCCACCGCGGCACCTTCGGCCGCGAGGCGAAGTGCGGAAGCGGCCCCGATGCCGGAACCCCCACCGGTCACCAGCGCGACCTCGCCGTCCATTCTCCGCATGGGAATCATCCGTTTCTCCGTTCGTTGATCAGGTCGCCGCACCGTCGACACGCGGTGCGGCGCACCGTCATCGGCGGCGGACGAGTGGCGCTCGGGCCGGTCGGTCAGATTCCGACCAGGTCCGCGAGCAGTCCGGTGTGGTGAGCGTTGTTGCCGAGAATCGGTTCGATCGCCTTGGCCCGGCGGAAGTACAGGTGCGGGTCCGCCTCCCAGGTGAACCCGATGCCGCCGTGCACCTGGATGTTCTGGGAAGCACAGAACGTCAGGCACTCGGATCCCTGCGCCTTGGCCATCACCGCGACCCGGGGGAACTCGTCATTGTCCTCGTCCGCGCACATCGACGCGTACATGACCGTGGCCTGCGCCGCGTCGATCGAGATGGCCATGTCGGCGCACTTGTGCTTGATCGCCTGGAACGACCCGATCGGCCGGTTGAACTGCACGCGCGCTTTGGCGTACTCGACCGCCATGTCGAGTACGGCCTCGGCCGCGCCGAGCGCCTCGTTCGCGAGCAAGGTCCGAACGATGTTGGTCACCCGCCCGATGGCGGCCCGGTCGGCCCCCAGGAAGCGGGACGGGGCGGCGGAGAGTTCGACGGTGGCCAGCGGACGCGTCAGGTCCAGGGATGCCTGGCCGTGCACGCTGACGCCGGCGGCGTGCGCGTCGACGACGTACAGGGCCACGTTGTCCTCGCTGGGCACGAGCGCCGGGACCACCAGCAGGTCGGCCACGTGCCCGAACGCGACGTACTCGAGGCGACCGGTGAGCTCGGGTGCGGCCGGGTCACCGGTTGCCCGCACGGTCGCCGAGCCCACCACGGTGTCCCGGGATCCGCTCAGGGCCAGAGCGCCGATCGCGCTGCCGTCGAGAAGGCTCGGCAGGAGCTCGCGCTTCTGCTCCTCGCTCCCGAGTCGCAGGACGGCCTCGATGACACCGGTCGTGGCGATCATCGGGACGGGAGTCAGGGCGCGCCCGAGTTCCTGTGCCACGATGGCGGTTTCCAGGAAGCTGAATCCACCGCCTCCGAACTCCTCGGAAACGTGCAGCCCAGGCACTCCCATGTTCGAGGCGAGCAGCTGCCAGGTGTCGGCATCGTGAGTGCCGCGCTCGGCGATCTCGCGGACGCGGGCGATCGGGGCACGTTCGGTCAGGAGCCGGCGCAGCGAGGCGCGGAACTCCTCCTGATCCTCGTCGAATGCGAAGTACACGATGTTCTTCCGTTCTTTCGTTCCGCCGCCACGGCGACGAAAAGCGTTGGGTCAGGCGCTCTTGCGGCGCCCGATCTCCTGGAATGGGCCGCCGTCCAGGCGAGGCTCCTTCGGCAGTCCCAGCAGTTGCTCGCCGATGATGTTGCGCTGGATCTGCGAGCTGCCGCCGTAGATCGTGGCGGCGCGGGCGTACAGCGCGATCTCCGTCCAGCAGCGGGAAGAGTTGTCGGCGCCGGGATTCGGGGTCACCAGCATGCCGTCGTTGCCACCGCCGGTCGGAGTGAGCGCCTCCAGGCCGAGGATGTCCATGCCGACCTCGGTGAGGCGCTGGAAGAACTCGCTCCAGATCACCTTCGAGAACGAGCCGTCGACGCCGTACGACCCGCCGTTGAGCAGCTTGGTCAGTGCACGGTACCCGCGGAATCGCATCGTCTGCACGCGCGACCAGCACCAGGCCAGTTCGCCGCGGATGCGCGGATCCGCCGTCAGCCCACGCTCACGGGCCAGTTCGATCAACCGCTCCACCTCGCGGCCGAAGCGGACGGCGTCGGTGGTGGCCCGGACGCCGCGCTCGAAACCGAGCAGCGTGTTGGCGGTGTTCCAGCCGCCGTTCACGCCGCCGAGGACGTGGGACTTCGGAGTGCGCGCGTCGGTGAAGAACACTTCGCTGAACGCGACGTAGCCGGCCGCGTTGAGGATCGGCCGCACCTCGACACCGGGCTGGTCCATCGGGACCAGCAGGAAGGACAGTCCCTTGTGCTTCGCCACCGTCGGATCCGTTCGCGCGATCACGAAGATCCAGTTGGCCTTGTGCCCCTGCGACGTCCACGTCTTCTGGCCGTTGATGACCCACTCGTCGCCGTCGAGGACGGCACGGGTTCGCATGCCGGCGAGGTCGGAGCCGGCCTCGGGCTCCGAGTAGCCCTGGCACCACACGTGCTCACCGGAGAGCACCCGGGGCAGGAAGTACTCCTTCTGCTCGTCGGTGCCGAGGACCGTGACGGTGTTGCCGAGCAACTTGATGCCGAGGGTGTCGTTCTCGGTGCCGTCCGGCACCCCGAGCCGCATGAGCTCCTCGTTGAGCACCACCTGCTCGATGCTCGACAGTCCGCCGCCGCCGAACTCCTTCGGCCATGACACGGCGAGCAGGTCGTTGTCGGAGAGCACCTTTCGCCAGCTCGTCAGGAACGCGTCCTGTTCGGTCTCGGGGAGGGCACCGATGCCGCGCCAGCCCTCGGGCAGCTTCGATTCGAGCAGCGCGCGAATCTCGGCGCGATACGCCTCCGCTTCTGCGGGATACGTGATGTCCATGGTTCTACGATTCCTTTGCTGCGACCGTGGGCAGCTTGCACACGGTCGCCATCAGTGCGGCGACCTCGTCGGTGCTGTAGCCCAGTCCCTCGAGGATCTCGGCCGAGTGCTGACCGAGCCGAGGACTGCCACCCTTGAAGCTCCCCGGGGTGTCGGACAGATGGATCACCATGCCGACCTCGCGCGACCAGCCGTACTCGGGATGGTGGTGTTCGACGACGCGCTGCGACTCGAGCGCCCACTCCTCCCACAGCAGTTCCGGCATGATCGGGTAGTCGAGCGGGATCTCCGCCGGGACACGGTTGTCGTCGAGCAGTTTGAATGCGTCGGAGCTGTCGAGTTCGGCGAATCGGGCCGCGAGGAGACCGGCGAGCGCATCGGCGTTCGCCGTCCGTCCCGCGGTGGTCACGAAGCGGCTGTCGGCCGCGAGATCGGTCAGGCCGAGGGCCGAGACCAGGCGCCCGAAGGCCGCGTCGCCGAACACCGCGATGGCGATCCAGCCGTCGGACGTGCAGTACAGGCGGTAGAGGGGCGAGAGCCCCATCTGCTCCGAGTCGAGCTGGTGTGCGGGCACCGCGGTGCCGTCGAGCGTGGCCGAGTGCTCGCTGATCACGAACAGGCTCGAATGCAGCTGCGGGCTCTCGACGTACTGTGCCGTACCGGTGTTCAGTCGGTGGTGCAGCGCCAGCAGGACGGTGACGGCGCCGAGGAATCCGTTGTAGAGGTCCTCGTTGCCGATGACACGACGGATGGGGGCGTTGCCCTTGCCTGCCCCCTCGAAGTTCAGGCCGACCAGTCCCGACACCAGCGGAGCGAACGACTTGAGCGTCGACTTCGGCCCGGCGGAGCCGAACCCCGGCAGGTAGGCGTAGATCAGGTCCGGGTTGATGGCCTTGAGCTGCTCGTAACCGAGGCCGATCTTCTCGGCCTTGCCGGGGCGGTAGTTCTGCATCACGACGTCGGCCTCCGCGACCAGCCGGTGCGCGATCTCCTGGCCTTCGGGGGTCCGCATGTCGAGCGCGATGTTCCGCTTGCCTCGGTTGGCGCCCTCGAACAGGTCGCCGAGGGGCCGCATCTGGTCGCCGACGAGCGGCTCCACCTTCACCACGTCCGCACCGAGGTCGGACAGCAGCCGGGCACCGAAACCCGTTGCGAAGTAGGAACTGAAGTCGACGATCTTCACTCCCTGCAACGGAGCCGTCACCGATCCACCGGGGGCGGCCGACGCCCACACCGCGGAGCGGGCCACCTCGCCGATCCGCTCGTTGTGTTCACCGATGCGGGGAGCCGGCGCGGGGGTCGCGGGTGACGACTTCTCGAAACGGATCACCGGACCGACCTGGCGGAGGGTGCCGTGATCGGCGTCCGGGAGTTCGATGGCGACCTCGGCGAACTTCACCTGATCGTCCTCGAACGTCTCCTCGGGATGCAGCACCGGCAGTGCGGCGATGTCCGCGGCGTGGAACAGCTCCAGCCATTCGTCGCGGGGCCGGGACCGGAAGGCCTCGGGGACCTTGTTCCGGGCGATGTCGAGTTCGACCTCGTCGAGCGGCACCGCCATCTCGGGGCCGTCGATCGTCTGGGTCTGCTCACCGAAGCCGAGGATGTCCATCATCCGCTTGTACGAGCCGGGGCCGCCGGTGTGCGGAATCAGCCACTTGCCGTCCGCGCACTGGAAGGGATCGGTGATCAGTCGTTTGTTGCCGAATCCGGTCTGGGTGCCGCTGCGCGCCAGGTAGGAGATGTCCTTCTCGTTCCACCACCAGTTCATCGACGAGATCGCCAGCATGCCGTCGAGCAGGGAGGTGTCGACCTTCTGCCCGGCGCCGTTGATCTTCCGCGCCCGCAGGGCGGCAAGGATTCCGATCGTGGTGATGAACGCGGTGCCGTACGAGACGGTCGGGTGCCCCATGAAGATCGGGCCGTCGCGGTGGCCACGCTGCTCGGCCATCTGGCCGAGCCGGGCGTTGAGCAGTGCCTCGTAGCCGGGGCGGGACGCGAGCGGGCCCGTGTTGCCGTATCCGGTGACCGAGCAGTACACCAACTCGGGGAACATCTCGTGCAGCCGGTCGTAGCCGAGCCCGAGGGCGTCCGCCTTGCCGGCGCCGAAGGATTCGACGAAGACGTCCGCACCGGCGAGGAGTTGCTCGGCGATCGCACGACCCTCGGCGGTGCCCAGATCGGCCTCGACACTCCACTTTCCGCGGTCGGTGGACTTACGCACCGCCGTGTCCGCGTCGATCGCGCCACCGGGACGTTCGAGCTTGACGACGCGGGCGCCGTAGTCGGCCAGCATCATCGTCGAGATGGCTGCCGGCATACCCCAGCTCGCATCGATCACGACGAGTCCGTCGAGTGGACCAGCCATCTGAGCACTCCTTCTGTTACGCGACGGCCACAGCGACCGTCACGTGTCGGACGGCATTGCGGCACATAGATTTTGGTTGATGCCCTACTCAGTCGGACGACGGCAGGGGCTTGGCGGTGAGCAGTTCCATCGGCGCTCCGTGGCAGGTGAAGGTGCCCGCACCCTTCTTGACGCAGATGACCTGGGTCTCACACGTTGCGCACGTGTAGCGCTTGCCGATCTCGTTCATGTGGATTCTCCTCGATGTGGTGACAGACCAGGGCCGACCGTGGGCGGTCAGCTGCCGGCGAAGGTGACCTCGAGGGCCGCGCCGCAGCAGGTCAGCGCGGAGCCGCCTGCCGTCGTGACGATCGCTTCGGAACCGCACTCGTTGCAGCGCAGCCGGCTTCCGTTGGTGGCCTCCGTGCCGGGGGTGGTGTCGGACATGTCCGCTCCTTTGCCGTTGGGTGCACCGGGCCGACCAGGTGTGGTCCACCTCTCACGTCCGGCGCGAACGTTACCTAGTTCACTATAATGATAGTCATGGATTGAGGCAAGGGGTCCGACCGGTGTGGACGACGCCGCCTCGGGACACTGCGACCGTCACATGAGACGGCCGCCGGTCACCTCGAGCACGGTGCCCGTCATGTAACTCGACATGTCGCTGGCCAGGAACAACACCACCGAGGCGATCTCGCTGGGCTCACCCGCGCGGCCGAGCGGGATCTCCGCCATCTTCTGTTCCCAGATGCGTTCGGGCATGGCCTCGGTCATCGGAGTCCGGACCAGGCCGGGCTGCACCGCGTTGACACGGACGTTCTTGAACGCGACCTCTTTCGCGGCGGCCTTCGTCAGACCCACGATGCCGGCCTTGGCGGCCGAGTAGTTCGTCTGCCCGACCAGCCCGACCTTTCCGGACAGCGAGGAGATGTTGACGATCGCGCCCGCGCCGTACTCGCGCATCCGGTTCGAGGCCGCCCGGGTGCCGTTCCAGGCACCCTTGAGATGGACCGCGATGATGTCGTCGAAGTCCTGCTCGGTCATCTTGCGCATGGTCGCGTCCCGCGTCATGCCCGCGTTGTTGACGAACACCCCGAGCGGCCCGAAGGCGCTCTCGGCTGTGCCGATCACGGCCTCCACCGCAGCGCCGTCACGGACGTCGCATCGGACGAAGCGCGCCACCTCGGCGCCGCCGAGCTCGGCCTCCGCCTTCGCGCCCGCCTCGTCGTTGATGTCGGCGATGACGACCTTCGCGCCCTCGGCGATGAAGGTCCGCGCGATCTCCAGACCGATACCCTGCGCGGCCCCCGTGACGACGGCGACCTTTCCTTCCAACAAGCCCATTACCCGCTCCACATTCGTGTCTGTCCGACCCGGCGACCGGGTCCGAACTACTGGACGATTCCGGCGGTCCGCAGTGCGGCCACCTGCTCGGTGCTCAGCCCGAGTTCGGCGAGCACGAGGTCGGTCTGCTCCCCCAGCGCCGGGACCGCGCCCATGCGCATCTCGACGTCCCGGAAGGTCATCGGTGGCAGCACGGCCCGGATCGGACCGGCCTCGGTCTGCACGTCACGCCAGCGATCGCGCGCCTCGAGCTGCGGGTGCGCGATCAGGTCCTTCATGTCGCCGAGCTGCGCCGCCGGGATGCCGGCCTTGGCGAGTCGGTCGTCGAGTTCCCCGGTACCGAATGCGGAGGTCAGCTCGCCGACGAGCGCGTCCACCTCGGCGCGGTTCTGCACGCGCAGGATGTTGGTCGCGAATCGCGGATGGTCCGCGAGGTCCGGGCGCTCGAACACGTCCGTGACGAGAGTTCGCCAGCCCCGGTCGTTCTGGACGCCGATGAGAATCTGTCCGTCCCGGGTCGGGTAGGCGTCGTAGGGCGCGATGGACGCGTGCGAGAGCCCCATCCGCCTGATCTGCACGTCCTGGTACATCTGCATGTACATCGGGTGGCCGAGCCATTCGACGGTCGCGTCGAACATCGCCACGTCGATGGTGGCGCCCTTGCCGGTCCGTTCCCGGCGGAACAGTGCCGCCTGGATCGCGGTGAGCGCGTACATCCCGGCCGCGATGTCGGACGTGGGAATCCCGGTCTTGGTCGCGGTCTCCGGCGTGCCCGTGATGGAGATCAGTCCGGTCTCGGCCTGGACCAGCATGTCGTAGGCCTTGCGGTCGACGAACGGGCCGGACGTGCCGTAACCGGACATGTTGACCACGATCAGTTCCGGGTGGTCCGCGCGCAGGTCCTCGGCACCGAGCCCGAGCCGGTCGGCGGCGCCGGGCGCGGAGTTCTGGATGAACACGTCGGCCTCGGCCACCAGGGCCTTGACGGCGGCGAGACCCTCCGGGGCCTTGAGGTCGACGCAGATCGACTCCTTGCCGCGGTTGAGCCACACGAAGTGCGACGCGAGCCCGTGCACGGCCGTGTCGTAGTTCCGGGCGAAGTCGCCCTCGCCGATGCGTTCGACCTTGATCACCCGGGCGCCGAGATCGGCGAGGTGCCGGCTGGCGATCGGGGCCGCGACGGCCTGTTCGAGGCTGACGACCGTGATGCCCGCGAGCGGGAGGTCGGTGTCGACGGTGACTGCGTCGGGATCCATCTCAGCGCCCCCCGCCCGCAGCGGCCTTCTTGGCGGCGTTCACCAGGCCGCCACCGATGATCAGGCGCTGGATCTCGCTGGTGCCCTCGTACAGGCGCAGCAGCCGCACGTCGCGGTAGATCCGCTCGACGGGCACCTCCCGCATGTAACCGGTACCGCCGTGGATCTGGACGCCAAGATCGGCTGCCCGACCCGCCATCTCGGTGCAGTAGAGCTTGACGGCGGACGGCCCGATCCGTCGGTCCTCACCCGAGACGTAGCGTTCGGCGACCTCACGCACCATTGCGCGCCCGGCCATGACGCCGGCCGCGATGTCGGCGATCATCGCCTGCACGAGCTGGAAGTCGCCGATCGGCGTGCCGCCCTGGGTTGCGGTGGCGGCGTACGCCACCGACTCGTCCAGCACCCGCTGCGCCGTACCCACCGCGAGCGCCGCGATGTGGACGCGTCCGCGGGCCAGCGAGGTCATCGCGGCGCGGTATCCGACGTCCTCGTTGCCGCCGACCAGCGCTCCGTGCGGAACCCGGGCGTCGGAGAAGTGCACGTCGGCCGTCCATGCGCCCTCCTGCCCCATCTTCCGGTCCTTGGGCGAGACCACGACACCCGGCGTGTCGGCGGGCACGAGGAAGACGGCGATTCCGGTGCCGTTCTCGTCGGCGGGCCGGGTGCGGGCGAACACCACGAACAGATCGGCCAGCGGCGCGTTGGTGATGAACCGCTTCTCGCCGTTGATGATCCAGTCGTCGCCCTCCCGGACCGCCTTGGTCCGCAGCCCGGCCGGGTTGGATCCTGCGCCGGGCTCGGTCAGGGCGAACGAGGCGACGATGTCACCGGAGGCGATGCCCTCGAGCCACTGCGCCTTCTGCTCGTCGGTGCCGAAGCCCACGAGCACCTGCCCCGCGATGCCGTTGTTGGTGCCGAACATCGACCGCAGGGACAGGGCCGTGTAGCCGAATTCCATTGCCAGCTGGACATCCTGGGTCAGGTCCAGCCCGAGACCACCCCATTCCTGCGGGATCGCGTAGCCGAACAGCCCCATCGCCGCCGCGTTCTTGCGGACGTCGTCGGGAATGCTGTCGGTGTCTGCGATCTCCTGCTCACGCGGCACGACTTCCTTGCGAATGAACTCGCGGGTCTGCGCCAGGATGTCAGCGAAATCTTCCGGACCTACTGCCGAAACGGATGCCATGGTGGAAGTATTGCGTCCAAGAATCCTGCGTGTCAATACTATGGTGTGAATTATTATCATTGTTTCTGAAATGCCTGATCAGAAGCCATTCAGACCGGAGGATCCACCACAATGACCACACCGACCACCCGGCCCCTCGACGGCCTCCGGATCATCGAGATCTCGAGCTTCGTCGCCTCCCCACTGTGCGGCCTCACGCTGTGCCAACTGGGCGCCGAGGTCATCCGAATCGATCCGATCGGGGGCGCCGCGGACGTCGACCGCTGGCCGCTCACCGCCGAGGGCGAGTCCATCTACTGGACCGGACTCAACCGGGGCAAGAGATCCCTGGCGCTGGACCTGCGCAGCCCCGAGGGCCAGGACATCGTCCGACGCCTCGTGACCGCACCCGGCACCGGCGGCGGGATCCTGGTGACCAATGCCGGCGGTCGACGCTGGATGAGTCACGAGACCCTGTCCGCGCTGCGCCCGGACGTCATCACCCTCGAACTGCTCGGCCGCCACGACGGCCGCCCCGGCGTGGACTACACCGTCAACGCCGCGCTGGGATTCCCCCAGATCACCGGACCCGTGAATCACGCAGGCGCGGTGAACCACGCACTGCCCGCATGGGACGTCGCGGCCGGGCTGCACGCGGCCCTCGCCGTCGCGGCAGCCGTCCACCGGCGCGAGGCCACCGGGGAGGGCTCCCGGATCGTGCTCCCCCTCGAGGACGTTGCCCTCGCGACCGCGGGCGCTCTGGGGTACCTCACCGAGGTGCAGGTCAACGGCACCGGCCGGACCGGCACCGGCAACGACGTGTACGGCACGTACGGCACGGATTTCGTCACCGCCGACAACGAGCGGTTCATGATCGTCGCGCTGACGCCCCGCCACTTCCGGGACCTGGTCGCGGTCACCGGGACCGAGAAGCCCGTCGCGGCACTCGAATCCGCACTCGGGGCAGACTTCGGCCGCGAGAGCGACCGATACGAGCATCGAGAGGTCCTCACCGCGCTGTTCGCCAAGTGGTTCCGGTCGCATCACGCCGACGAGGTCGGGCGGGCACTGGGCGCGTCTTCGGTCCTGCACGAGCGGTACCGCACCTTCGAGCAGGTGGTCCGGTCCGGATCACTCGAGAGCAACCCACTCTTCGCCCCGCTGGCACAGCCACGCATCGGCGACTACCTCGCCGCCGCGATGCCCGCGTCCTTCGACGGCACCCACCTGCACACCGGCCCGGCCGCCCGACTGGGCGAGGACGGCCCGGACATCCTGCGCGAGGTCCTGTCCCTCGACGAGGGCGAGGTCGCTGCTCTCACGAACGCGGGCGTGCTCGCGGTGTAGCCGGCCTGCCCAACCAACGACGTTCGGCCGGAAGGGAACACCCTTCCGGCCGAACGTTTCCGTGGACCCGTCGACTAGCCGCCCGACCGGTCGGGCAGGAAGGTCGAGATCTCCGGGAAGAAGATCAGCACCAGGACCACCACGAGCGCCATCGGCAGGAACCACAGCGACGCGACGAACACGTCCTTGAGCGGAATGTTCTTACCCAGGTTGACCTGGGGGTCCTTCGCGATCGAATGGATGACCATCGCCAGGATTCCGACCGGCGGCGACAGGATCGCGAGCTCACCCATGAAGACGGTGAAGGCGCCGAACCACAGCAGCGAGATGTCGAGCGACTCGAGCGTGGGGATCAGGATCGGGACGGTCAGCACCATCATCGGCAGCGGTTCCATGAACGCGCCGAGGAGCAGGTAAATCAGCGTCATCAGCAGCAGGAACTCGACACGGCCGAGATCCATCTTGGTGATCACGTCGGCGAACCCGTTGCTGATGCCCGTCAGGGTCATCATCCGGGACAGCGCCTCCACACCGATGAGCAGCAGGAACACCGCGCCCACCGTGGAGACGGTGCCGATGGCGCCGTCCGTGATCGCGCGCAGCGCACCACCGGTCTTGCGCTTCCAGATGAACACCACGCCCACCGAGCACAGCGCCGCGACCGCACCGGCCTCCGTCGCGGTGAAGACCCCGGAGAACATGCCGCCGATGATGACGAAGATCAGCACCGGAACCGGCCACGCCGCAACAAGGCTCGCGAAGCGTTCCTTCCAGGACACCTGGGCGGCGGCGACGCGATTCTCCTTCGGGCCGGCCAGATCCTTGCCGAAGATCGCGAACAGGATGATCGCGACGCTGAACAGGATGGCCACAAGGACACCGGGGCCGATGCCGGCGAGGAGCTGCTTGCCGACCGGGACCTCGGCGATGCCCGCGTACAGCACGAGCAGGATGCTCGGCGGAATCAGCTGGCCGGGAAGCCCGGCGACGATGACCGCGCCGATCGCGAGGCGGCGGTCGTAACCGGCCTTGAGCATCTCGGGGATGCCGATGCGCCCGAGGGCATAGGCGGTGCCGGTGGTCGAACCGCTGACCGCGGCGAGGCCGGCGCCGGCGACGTTGGTGCCGACCGCGAGACCACCGGGCATCCAGCCGAGCCAGTGCCGGGCCGCCGTGTAGAGGTTGGCGGTCAGGCCCGACTTCCACATCAGCAGGCCCATCAGGACGAACATCGGCACGACGCTGAGGGTCCAGCTGGCGACCTGGTCGTAGGGCAGCGACGACAACGCCGTCACGACGGTCTTCTCACCGCGGATCGCATAGAGGCCGGCGAAGGACGGGATGATCATCGTCAGGGCGACCGGCACCCGCAGGAACAGCAGCACCAGCATCATCACCAGTGCCGCGCACCCGATGGCTCCTGGCTTGAGCGGCATGAAGATCGCCGCCGTCGATGCGACGAGCAGCACGACGAGGGTGCCGAAGACCGCCCACGAGCGGACGGTGTGCTTGTTGCTCGGACCGACCGGTGGTGGCTCGATCGGACGGGGATCCGCATTCTCTGCGGGAGCGGCAGCGGTGGTCATTTCTTCTCCGAATCCGATGTGGTGAGGGCCGGGGCCTCGAGCGCGCGCTCGGCCTCGATCTCGGCGTTGATGCGTTCGACCTCGGCGTCGGTCGCGTCCTCGTCCTCGTAGCCGCGCAGGGCGCGCACGGCGGCGTAGCCGATCTGGACGGTGAGCACACCGAAGGACAGCGGCACGAGGAACTGAACCGGCCACGAGACGACCGTCGAAACGCCCGCCGTCTTGCCGATCTCGCGGGCGTGCAACGCATCTTCGAGTCCGTACCAAGCGAATCCGAGCATCACGACGGCGGTCAGGACGTAGCCGACGAACAGCACCCACCGCCGGACACGGAGCGGGAAGTAGTGGGTCACCAGGTCCGCGACGATGTGCTCGCCCCGGGCCTGCGCGGCCATGAATCCGAGCAGCGCGATGATCGGCAGGTAGACGTACTGGGTGATCTCCAGTGTGTTCTGGATCGGACTCGAGGCGAACGCCCGCAGCAAGGCGTTGGCGGTCACGTGAAGCATCATGACGAACAGCACGATGACGGCCGGGACCTCGATGAAGAGCAGCAGCCGGTTGGGCCGCGTACTCGAAGCGCTCGATGATGCGCTCATGTGAACTCCGCAGGATTGAGGGGATGGGACGCGGTGATACTCGGCGGGGAATCGGGCTCGCGGGCCGACTGCCAGGGGCGGGTTTCGCTGTGCGGCACGGCGATCTCGCACCACCTTCCGTCGTGATCCACGTCACCGTCGATGCGGATATCATTCGCCTGAATTAGATCCAAAGTCAAGCTTTCATGCGAATGATTTGCATTGAACTCGCACGGACCGCATGTCCCGGCCTTCGCCGTGGGCAACTTGACGAAACAGAGACCGGCGTCACAGAATGCCTAATAGATGAATACCATTATCTACATTTGCGGACAACCCGCACGCACCCCCGAGGAGGTCGGATGAGTCGACCGATTCCGCCGCTCAAGCCCCTGCCCCGCGCCGACGAAACCTCGGCACCGTACTGGGCCGCGGCCGGTGAGCACCGGCTGTCACTGCAGTTCTGCGGTGCGTGCGACCGTTTCGTGCACCTGCCGGCCACGTTCTGCCCGCGGTGCACCGGGGACGACCTGACCTGGCGCGACGTCTCCGGCCGCGCGACGCTGTACTCGTACACGGTGATGCACGACTCGCCCGGTCCCGGCTTCGCCGACTCGCTCCCCTATGTCGTGGGCGTCGTGGAGATCGACGAGCAGCCCGGTCTCCTGGTCACGACCAACCTTCTCGACGTCTCCCCCACCGAGCTGCGCATCGGCATGCCACTGGAAGTGGCGTTCGAGGAGCTCGCGGCGGACGCCGTCGTACCCCAGTTCCGCGCGAGGAGGGATGACCATGTGGGACTTTCGTGACAAGGTGGCGATCGCCGGGATCGGCTACACCGAACTGGTCCGGCGCAATCCGCGGTCGCTGGCCGCCCTGACCGTCGAGGCGACCGACCTGGCCCTGGCCGACGCCGGCCTCGGCCGCAGCGACATCGACGGCCTCGCCACGACGCCGACCATGCCGGTGTACGGCGGCGAGAAGGGCAACCAGGACGGCGTCGACGTCGTGACTCCGGGATTCCTGGCGCAGGCGCTGGGCATTCGCGACGCGATCACCTGGCTGGGCAACACCACCCCGATGGTCACGCACGCCGCGATCGACGCGATCAACGCGCTCGTCGCCGGTGCGTGCACCCATGTCGTTCTCTACCGCGCTCTCCACATGCCCGTGGGCCGCTACTCGAACTACACGGCCACGCACGCCGCGGGCAAGGACCAGTTCTTCGCGCCGTACGGGTTCTCCATGCCTGCCGGATGGGCGGCGACGGTGGCGCGACGGTATCTGGACCTGTCCGGCGCGACCCGGGAATCGCTGGCCAACTTCATCGTCGACAACCGGGAGAACGCACACCGCAACCCGAACGCCTTCTTCCGGGGCAAGACGCTGACCAAGGACGAGTACCTGGCATCGCGGATGATCGCGGACCCGATCACGATGCTGGACTGCGACCTTCCGGTCGACGGGGCGGTCGCGATCGTCCTCACCCGCACCGAACGGGCGCGGGAGCTGCGGAACCCTCCGGCACTGATCACCGGGTACGCAGCGAGCAACCACGTCGGCGCCACCGGCGTGCCGATGGCGTTGGAGGACATCCTCGACGGGTCCGCGCGCACCGGTGAACGTCTCTGGGCCGCAGCCGGAATCGATCGCACGGAGATCGACGTGGCACAGCTCTACGACGGCTTCTCGATCTTCACCTACACGTGGCTCGAGGGCCTCGGATTCGTCAACCGTGGTGAGGCCGCCGGTTTCATCGACGACGGGCACGCCCGGCTCGGCGGATCACTGCCGATCAACACCGGCGGTGGTTGCCTCGCCGAGGGCCGCCTGCACGGCATGACCCAGCTGACCGAGGCCGCCTACCAGGTGACCGACCGCGCGGGCGACCGCCAGGTGCCCGGTGCGTCCCGCTCCGTGGTCACGGTGTCCAACGGGCTCGCAGGCTCCACCGCGTTCGTCGTCAGCCGCGACCGCTGACTCCCAAGTACCCCACCCCCACCCCACCCCCCACCCTCCATTGACCGAATGTGGGATCCGGTCAGTTGAAGTGAACGAATCCCACATTCGGTCAGGGGGTGGCGGGGCGAGTGGCAGACGAGAAGGGCCCCGGAGCATCGCTCCGGGGCTCTTCTCGTGCGTGCCTAGCCGTCCAGGGCGCTCAGCTCGGCCGCGAACTTGGCGCGGGCCTGATCCTCGAGAGCGGGCAGGTGGTAGCTCGGGAACAGCCCCTCGCGCGGGGTCGCGTCGCGCAGCAGCTGACGGGCGAGGCTGACCTTGTGGATCTCGGTCGCGCCGTCGGCGAGGCCCATGTGGTAGGACTCGAACAGCCACTTGCCCAGGGGCAGTTCCTTGGACACACCGAGCGAACCGTGCAGCTGCACCGCCCGCGAGGACACGTCGAGGAGCACCTTCGGCATCGCAGCCTTGACCGCCGCGATGTCCTTGATGACCTTGCGGTAGTCGTTCTCCTGGTCGATCCGCCACGCCGTCCGCAGCACCAGCAGCCGGAACTGCTCGAGCTGGAGCCACGAGTCGGCGATCATCTCCTGCACCATCTGCTGATCACCGAGACGCTTGCCGCGCGTCGTGCGGGAGACGGCGCGCTCGAGCATCATGTCGAGCGAACGCTTGACCAGGCCGACCGTACGCATCGCGTGGTGGATGCGGCCGCCACCGAGACGGGTCTGCGCCACCTCGAAGCCCTGCCCGACCCCGCCCAGGATGTGGTCCTTGGGGATCCGTACGTCGGTCCAGCGGGTGTAGGCGTGGGTGCCGACCTCGTAGTCGTGGCCCCACACCCCGGTGTTGCGCACGATCTCGACACCCGGGGTCTCGGCCGGGACGATGAACTGCGAGAGGCGCCGGTGCGGCTCCGCCTCCGGGTCGGTCACGGCCATGATGATGTAGAACGATGCGAAGCGGGCGTTCGACCCGAACCACTTCTCGCCGTTGATCACCCACTCGTCACCGTCGAGGACCGCGGTGGTCTCGAACTCGACCGGGTTGGACCCGCCCTGCGGCTCCGTCATCGCGTAGCAGGAGACGATCTCGTTCTCGATCAGCGGCTTGAGGTACCGCTCCTTGAGTTCCGGGGTGCCGTAATGGGCGAGGATCTCGGTGTTGCCCGAGTCCGGCGCCTGGGCGCCGAAGACGATCGGACCGGAGTGGGTACGGCCGACGATCTCGTTGAGCAGGGCGAGCTTCAGCTGGCCGTAGCCCTGCCCGCCCAGTTCGGGACCGAGGTGCGTGGCCCACAGGCCCTTCTCCCGAACCTTGTCCTGCAGCGGCGGGATCAGCTTCTGCCGCAGCGGATCCTTCAGGTCCCACGCGTGGGTGATGACCTGGTCGATCGGCTCGACCTCGGTGGTGACGAACTCGTCGGCCCAGTCGAGCACCTTCTGGTACTCGGGGTCGGTGTCGAATCCCCAGCTCATGTCCTGGTTCCTTTCGTGAGAGTGAGCCGTGAGTCCTTGGCGTCCCGTGGCGGGCCGAAAGGACTCACGGGGTCAGCGCATTGCGGTGCGGCCACCGTCGACGGGGAGGATCGCGCCGGAGGTGTAGGTGGACGAGGGGCCGGCGAGATACAGTGCCGCGCCGATGATCTCGCCCGGGCTTCCGGCCCGGCCCAGCGGCAGCGCGGCCATCTTCTCCGCGACCACGTCCATGTCCCACGCCTTGCTGATGTCGGTGAGGAACGGCCCCGCCATGATGGCGTTCACCCGCACGTTCGGTCCGTACGCCTGCGCGAACCCCTTGGTGAGGATGTTCAGGCCGGCCTTCGCCGCGGCGTAGGGCAGGTCGCCCGGAGTGGGCCGCTCCGACGCGATCGAGCTGATGTTGATGATCGACCCGCCCTCGCCGGCGGCCATCCGCGGCGCGACCAGCGTCGTCAGCCGGAACGCGCCCTTGAGGTTGACGTCGAAGACCTTGTCGAACAGCGCCTCCGAGATCTCCTCGAGACTCGAGTAAAGCGGCGACATCCCGGCGTTGTTGACGAGGATGTCGACCTTGCCGAACGCCTCGTAGGCGCGGGCGACCAACGCGTCCTGGGCGTCCCAGTCGCCGACATGGCAGGCGACGGGCAGCGCGCGCCGGCCGGTGGTCTCGGCCACCTCGGCCGCGAGCGCCTCACAGCTGTCGATCTTGCGGCTGACGATGATCGTGTCCGCACCGGCCTTCGCGAACGCCAGCACCATCTCCCGGCCCAGCCCCCGGCTGCCGCCGGTGACGAGAGCGACCTTGCCCTCCAGGGGAAGTGCAGGTGCCGTCATCGTTGTACCTCCTTGTCGGGCGAGTACGTCCCGCCGAGAACCTGTGAATCGTCGGCACTGTCGGCGATCGGGACGATCGCCTTGCCGGTCGCGCTGCCGTCCAGCATGCCGAGGAACGCGTCCCACGCGCCGGCCACCCCGCCGCCGAACGCGGTGTGCACCGGCCGGACGCGTCCGGACTCGATCCACCCGGTCATCTGGTCCTCGAACTCGTCCCGCGCGTGAAGGTGGTCGCGGTGCAGGAAGCCCTCCATCCGGGCCCGGCGCCAGATCAGTTTGATGAGGTTGCTCGGGCCGGGTTGCGGCGTCGCCGAGTTGTAGATGCTGATCATCCCGCACAGCGCGATCCGCGCGTGGTCGTTGATCACCCGGATCGCCGCCTCGAGATGCTCGCCACCGACATTGTCGAGGTAGACGTCGAGACCGCTCGCACCCACCTCCGCCAGCGCTCCGCGCAGTTGCCCGCTGATCGGGCCGTCGTGATGGTCGAAGGCGGCGTCGGCGCCGAGTTCCCGCGCCAGCGCCACCTTCTCGGGTGATCCGGCGCTGGCGATCACGGTGGCACCGCGCAGCTTCGCGAGCTGGACCGCGGTGGAGCCGACCGCCCCGGCCGCCGAGGACACGAACACCACGTCCCCGGCACGCACCCGCGCGATCCGGTCGATGCCGATCCATGCGGTCATCCCGGGGATGCCCAGCACGCCGAGGTACGCGGCCGGATCGACCCGCCCGGCCCCGAGCAGCCGGCACTCGGCGGCGGGGACCGACGAGTACTCCCGCCAGCCGAAGTCGTGCAGGACCAGCGCGCCGACCGGCACCGCCGGGTCGGCGGACTCGGTGACCCGGCCGACTGTCGGCGCGCGCAGCGGTTCGCCGATCGGGTAGGGCTCGGCGTAGGTCGACTCCCCGCCCATCCGGCCGCGCATGTACGGCTCGACGGACATCACGAGGTTGCGCACCCGCACCTCGCCCGCCGAGGGGTTGGGCAGCGTCCGGACGACCAGTTCGACATCCGAGTCGACCGGTCGCCCGGTGGGACGCGCGCGCAGGACCCACTCGTGGCTGTCCACCGGCAGGCCGGTCATCAGCGCGGCGCCATCCGGATCGCGCCGTCGAGCCGGATGACCTCACCGTTGAGCATCGGGTTGGACACGATGTGTGCTGCGAGGGAACCGAATTCGGCCGGGTCGCCGAGCCGGCTCGGGTGCGGGATCTGTGCGCCGAGCGAGGCCTTCGCCTCGTCGCCGAGGCCGCCGAGCAGCGGGGTGTCGAACAGTCCCGGCGCGATGGATACGACGCGGATCGCGAGCGAGGCCAGGTCGCGGGCGAGCGGCAGGGTCATGCCCGCGACGCCGGCCTTCGAGGCCGCGTAGGCGGCCTGCCCGATCTGCCCCTCGTAGGCGGCGACCGAGGCGGTCGTGACGATGACGCCGCGCTCCTCGCCTTCGAGTTCGAGCTTCGACATCCGCTCGGCGGCCAGCCGGATCACGTTGAAGGTGCCGATCAGGTTGATGGTGACAACCTTCGTGAACACGTCGAGCGGGAACACTCCCTTGCGGCCGACCACGCGCAGCGACCGGCCGGTGCCCGCGCAGCTCACGACGGCGCGCAGCTCGCCGAACGCCTCGGCGGCGTCGAGCGCGGCCGCGACGGCGACCTCGTCGGTGATGTCGGCCGGGGCGAAGATCGCGTTCTCCCCCAGTTCGGCGGCGACGGCCGCGCCGTTCGACGTGGGCAGGTCGAGCAGGACGACCTTAGATCCCTGCTCGATCAGCTGACGGGCCGTCGCGAGCCCGAGACCGGAGGCACCTCCGGTCACGACGGTGACCTTGCCATTGATGTTCACGAGTGCGCCTTCCTTGACTGCTGTCGGGAGATACGTTGCCGGGTCGTCAGATACGTTCGACGAGAAGAGCGTTCGCCATGCCGCCGTGCTCGCACATCGTCTGCAGGCCGTACCGGCCACCGGTGCGTTCGAGCTGGCCGACCATGGTCGCGAGCAGCCGCACACCGGAGGCGCCGATCGCGTGGCCGAGGGAGATGGCACCGCCGGCGGGGTTGAGCCGCGCCGGGTCCGCACCGAACTCGCGGGCCCAGGCCAGCGGCACCGAGGCGAAGGCCTCGTTGACCTCGTAGACGTCGATGTCGGCGATGGACAGACCGGTGCGGTCCAACAGTTTCTGCGTCGCCGGGATCGGTGCGGTGAGCATGTACAGCGGGTCGTCACCGGCGACGGTGAAGTCGACGAACCGGGCACGCGGGGTCAGACCGAGCTCGGCGGCCTTCTCCTCGGACATGATCAGCGTCGCGGCGGCCGCGTCGGTCAGCGGCGACGAGTTGCCCGGGGTGATCATCCAGCCCAGCCCCGGGAAGCGCTGCTCGGACTCGTCGGACCGGAAGGAGGCCCGCAGACCGCCGAGGCTTTCCAGGGTGGTGGCGGCGCGGATCGTCTCGTCCCGGTCGTGGACGCCGGTGGGGACGGCCACCGGCACGATCTCGCGGTCGAAGTGGCCGGCCGCGGCGGCCGACGCGGCACGCCGGTGGGACTCGAATGCGTAGGCGTCGACGTCGTCCCGGGTCATGCCCCACTTCGTCGCGACCAGTTCCGCGGCCACACCCTGGCTGATCCAGCCCTCCGGGTAGCGCTGCCCGAGCCCGACACCGACCAGGTCCCGGCCCATCGGGGCGGTGCCCATCGGCACCCGGCTCATCGACTCGACACCGCAGGCGATCACGACGTCGTAGGCGCCGGAGATCACGCCCTGCGCGGCGAAGTGGACGGCCTGCTGGCTCGATCCGCAGGCCCGGGTGACGGTGGTCGCCGGGGTGGACTCGGGCAGGCCCGCCGCCAGCATCGCGGAGCGGGTGATGTTGCCGGCCTGCTCGGACGCCTGGCTGACGGTGCCGCCGATGACGTCGTCGACGAGAACCGGGTCGATCTCGTTGCGCGCCATCAGGCCACGCAGCACCTCCGCGAGCAGGTCGATCGGGTGCACCTCGGAGAGCGCCCCGCCGGCCTTGCCCCGGCCGGACGCCGATCGGACGACGTCGACGATGACGGCATTACGCATTGGATCCTCCAACGGATGGTGAAAGGTGTTGTGGGGAAGGCTCCCCGGTCAGCCTGCGGCGGGCTCGGTGATCTGCGCGACGAGGTCCCGGCGGACCAGTTTGCCGGTGGCGGTCTTGGGCAGTTCGTCGACGAAGACCACCTCGTCGGGGGTGCGCGAGCCGCGCAGTCGCTCCCGGCACCACGTGCGGATCGACTCGGAGTCGGCGTGCTCGGAGCCGACCGGCACGATCACGGCGCAGATGCGCTCGCCCCACTCGTCGTCCGGCACACCGATGACCGCCAGTTCGCGGACGTCGTCGTGGTGGACGAGCACGTCCTCGATCTCGGCCGGGGCGATGTTCTCGCCGCCGCGGATGATGGTGTCGTCGGCACGGCCACCGATGTACAGGTAGCCGTCCTCGATGCGGGCGCGGTCACGGGTGGGGAACCAGCCGTCGGCGTCGAGCGCGGAGCCCTTGCCCATGTACTCGCCGCTGACCTGGGCGCCCCGCACCCACAGCAGACCGGTGTCGCCGTCGCCGAGGATCTCCTCGTTCTCGCCGCGGATCTGCGCCTCCATGCCGGGGACGATGCGCCCGACCGAGCCGAGCCGTCCGCGCAGCGCCGGATCGGCGAGCGCGTCGCGGTGATCGTCGGGCCCGAGCACCGCGATGGTGGAGCTGGTCTCGGTGAGTCCGTAGGCGTTGACGAATCCGGTGTCCGGGAAGGCGACCAGTGCGCGTTCGAGCACCGGCTGCGGCATCCGTGCGCCGCCGTAGGCGAGCGAGCCCAGCGCCGGGGTGTTCGCGGGCGCGCCGTCGAGGTGCTCGACGACCCGGGCCAGCATGGTCGGCACCACCATCGCACTGGTGATGCCCTCCTCGCGGACCAGGTCCAGCCAGGCCGGCGGGGAGAAGTCGGGCAGGTGCACCATGCGGCGCCCGGCGTAGATGTTGCTCAGGACCGCGCCCATGCCGGCCACGTGGTAGGGCGGCGTGCTGACCAGCGTCGCCTGTTCCTCACCCGCGGAACCGAATTCGACGGTGTTGAACAGGTAGGACAGCAGGTGCTGGTGGCGCAGCAACACGCCCTTCGGAGCCGACGTCGTGCCGCTGGTGAACAGGACGATGGCAGTGGCGTCGTCCGGGACGGGCACCGCGTCCACCGGGGTCGCGGCGCGCGCGAGATCGAGGAACTCCTCGCTGGTGAGCACCGTCTCCGCGGCACCGTCGAGCTTGTCCCGGTAGGCCGGGTCGGTGACGATCAACGGGCGGTCGAGCTGGGCGACCAGGTCACGCAGCTGATCGGTTGCGAGACGATAGTTCAGGGGCGCGAGGGGAACGCCGGCCCGAGCCGCGGCGAAGGTGAGGACGGGGAGCACCGGCCCGTTCACGCCGACGAACACGAGGTGCGCGGCACCGTGCTCGGTCAGGACCGCGGCACCGCCGGAGGCGATGTCGCTGAGCTGCTGGTAGGTCATTCCCGCGCCGCGGCGGCCGACGGCGAGCCTGTCGGGATTGACCGATGCGGCCATGTCCAGAACCATTTCGATACCCATTGCACCACCTGGTGAGAACGCTTGGATTGTTGATGTGCACACGAGGTGCGGGGCCACATGCGGCAGGAACATGCCGGCCATCTGACGCAAACGATAACAACTATGCGCCTGAATGTGAAGTGAATCATGACAATGGTTGCAAGCAATGTGTATGGTGCGGTGAGCGAGTGCCCCAGATCACTCGCCCAGCACGAACCAACGAGAGACACGAGGTGCTTCCGATGCGCGACCCGGTGGACATCACCGCTCTGACGGCCTGGCTGGATCACAGCGGCGTCGGCACCGGACCGGTCGAGAACGTGGTCGCCCTGACCGGCGGCACCCAGAACATCCTGGTCAAGTTCACCCGGGACGGCGTCGACTACGTCTTCCGCCGGCCCCCGCTGCACAAGCGCAGCAACAGCGACGAGACCATGCGCCGGGAGGCCCGCATCCTCGAGGCACTGGCGGACAGCGGTGTGCCCCACCCCCGCCTGGTCACCTCGTGCGAGGACCTCGACGTGATGGGCTGCTTCTTCTTCGTGATGGAGGCGATCGAGGGATTCACCGCGACGACCGAGGTGCCCGAGCCGCACGCCTCCTCCGCCGAGGCGCAGCACGCGATGGGACTGTCGATGGTCGACGCCGCGGCCGCGCTCGGCGCCCTCGACCCGGCCGTCCTCGGGCAGGCCCAGGTGGACCGCGCCGACGGCTGGATCGACCGCCAGGTCGGCCGCTGGCGCCGCCAGCTCGACTCCTACCACGAACTCGACGGCTGGCCCGGACCCGATCTCGACGGCCTCGACGAGATCGGCACCTGGCTCGAAGATCACCGCCCCACCGAGTGGCGGAAGGGAATCATCCACGGCGACTACCACTTCGGCAACGTGATGTTCCGCAGGGACGCAGCCGAGGTGGCCGCGGTGGTGGACTGGGAACTGGCCACGGTCGGCGACCCCCTCCTCGACCTCGGGCACCTGCTGGCCAGCTGGCCGAACCCGGACGAGCCGCGCACCGCGGGCCTGGCCCGCCGGCTCGACGGCCTGCCCCGCCGCGACGAGGTGATCGCCCGCTACGGCGCCGTCAGCGGCCGGGACATGTCCGGCTTCGACTGGTACCAGGTGCTCGCCTGCTACCGGCTCGCCATCCTCCTCGAAGGCACCCACGCCCGCGCCTGCGCGGGCAAGGCCGACGCCGACCTCGGCCGGCGTTTCCACGGTGTCTCCCAAGCACTTCTCGACCAGGCACGCACCCTCGTCCAGGCCTCCTCCGCGACGGTCTGACCCGAAAGGACCACCGGCATGAGCACAGTCGGCACCGACCCCACCACCGAGGTGGACTACAAGTACCTCCGCTACGAGACCCACGACGAGGGCACCATCGCCCGGATCGTGCTGAGCCGGCCCAAGTACCGCAACGCGCAGAACCGCGGGCTGCTCGTCGAACTCACCGAGGCGTTCCTGCGGGCCGAGGCCGACGACACCGTCCGCGTGGTGATCCTCGCCGGCGACGGGCCCGTCTTCTCCTCCGGACACGACCTCGGCAGCCCGGACTACAAGGCCGAACGGGATCCGGGACCGGACCAGCACTGGTCGTACGGCTGCACCGGCGGCACGAAGGACGCCGTCGAGTCGCGGCACCACCAGGAGTGGCACTACTTCTTCGAGAACACCCGCCGCTGGCGCAACCTGCGCAAGATCACCATCGCGCAGGTGCACGGCAACGTCTTCTCCGCGGCGCTGATGCTGACCTGGGCGTGCGACCTCATCGTCGCCGCAGAGGGCACCCAGTTCGCCGACGTCGTCGCCACCCGCCTCGGCATGTGCGGCGTCGAATACTTCGGCCACCCCTGGGAGTTCGGTCCGCGCAAGGCCAAGGAGCTCCTCCTCACCGGCGACTGCCTCGACGCCGAGGACGCCCGCGCACTCGGCATGGTGAGCAAGATCTTCCCGGCCGACGACCTCGGCGAGCGCACCCTCGAGTTCGCCCGTCGCATCGCCCAGGTGCCCACCATGGCGGCGCTGCTGGTCAAGGAGTCGGTGAACCAGAGCCAGGACGCGATGGGATTCTCCAACGCGCTCGACGCCTGCTTCACGATCCATCAGCTCAGTCACGCGCAGTGGACGCACCTCTCCGGCGGCAAGAGCCCGGTCGGGACGCCCGAACTCGGCCTGCCGGACTGGAAGACGGCACCGCCGGTGCAGCGGGCGGACCCGTACCGTCCCTAGCCCGCGCCCTGCGAGAACGGCGCCCCCACACGGGTGGGGGCGCCGTTCTCGTGCTCCGGGTTGCCTTGCTCCGGGTTGCCGTCGTACCGGATCGCGCGACCTAGGACACCGCTGCCTGCCGCAGACCGTCCGACTCCAGCCGCGGGAGCACCTTGGATGCGAACAGTTCCAGGCTTTCCCAACCGATCTCGGGAGGCGTGCCACCCATGAGCGGCTGGAACATCAGCTCCGACCGGTCACCGCGGGCAGTGGCGAACTCGACGCACTCGTCCGGGGTGAGCACCTGGAAGTCCGGCAGCAGCTTGAGATCCTCGACCGTCTCCGCGAACTTGTAGCCGGTGGTCCCGGTCCCCCGCTCCTTCGCCCACTGCGCATTCATGTTGGTGGTGTACATCAGGTGCGGGGCCAGTCGCTGCCAGTCCCGCTCCGGGTCGTCGGTGACGTGCAGGAACAGCGGTCCGGCCGGGTAGGGCCGCGCCGGGACGGGGCGCCCGAGCCGTTCGCACTCCGCCTCGAAGAGCGAGTACAGCCGATCCTTGTCCGACCCGGCCGGGTAGTAGTTGTCACCCAACCGGGCCGCGCGTGCCGCGGACGGATCCGCCGAGCCACCGATGTAGATCGGCGGCCGTGGCGTGGTGACCGGCGTCGGCCGCACCCGCACGGTCCGGCCTCGGAACTCGAAAGATTCACCGGTCCAGGCCTTGTCGAGCGTCTCGATGATCTCCTCGAGGATCTTCACCCGGCGCCTCATCGGGATGTCGAACATCTCGAACTCGTCGGGCCGGTACCCGATCCCCATCGTCATCTCGACCCGGCCGCGCCCGATCAGGTCCAGCGTCGCCAGGTCCTCGGCCAGTCGCAGCGGGTCGTGCAGGACCGCGACCAGCGCGGAGAAGTGCACCCCGATCCGCTGGGTGCGACCGAGCATCGCCCCGGCAAGGATCATCGGCGAGGCGCAGTAGCCGTCCTCGGCGCCGTGGTGTTCGGCGATGTACACCGTCTCGAAGCCGGCCGAGTCGGCCCAGGCGGCCTGTTCGACGGCGGCCCGGTAGAGATCGGCGGCGGGCGCTCCGACGGCGGGCGCCCGCATGTCGTACCGGAGTGAGAGTTTCATCGCGGGGTCTCCTTCTCGTCGGAATCCACCAGTCGGAAGGTGGGCAGGGTGTGGGTGTCGAAGACCGTGGGGGACAACTCGACCCGGTCACCGATGTGGGGCGTGTCCGCTCCGGGGCCGACCAGGTTCGTCACCAACCGCACGCCGGGTGCGTCGTCGATGTCGACGAGCGCGACGGTGTACGGCGGGGTGGACCCGGACGGCAGGAAGGCCCGTTCGACGCGGGTGAAGGTGTGGATCACGCCGGTGCCGCGGACCGGCACCCACTCGGGGCCGTCGGGGTACCCGCACCGGCATCCCGATGCCGGATACCATTGCCATCGACCGCATCCCGGGCACCGGGGCAGGGCGAGACCACCGGCGGCCGCCGCGTCCCAGAACGGTTCGAGCTCGGGCAGGTCCCGCGGCGGCGGGAACTGCGGGACGTGGTCGGCCTCGGTCACCGCGGTGCCAGCCGGCGCCGAATCGGTCATCAGCGGTCCTCCGTCAGGATCAGGGTGGTGTGCTCGCCACCGGCGAGTGCCGCGACCAGCGCGGTGCGGGCACCGGGTACCTGCGCCGCGCCGCGCCGCCCGCGCAGCTGGCGCACCGCCTCGATCACGTGCACGATCCCCGGGATGTAGGCGTAGGCGAGGTGGCCGCCGTGGGTGTTGACCGGCAGCGACCCCCCGGGAGAGGTGTGCCCGTCCGCGGTGAACGCGAACGCCTCTCCCCTGCCGCAGAATCCGAGATCCTCCAGCTGGATCGCCTGCGAGATGCTGAAGCAGTCGTAGATCTCGGCGACGTCGATGTCGGAGGGCCGCAGACCGGCCTCGGCGAATGCCCGCGGACCGGACCGCGCCGACCCGAAGCTGCACATGTCGTCGGCCTGGGTGAAGAAGGAGGTCATGGACGGCCCCACCGCGACCGTCGAGGCACCGGCCACCCGAACCGCGGCGACGTCCAGGTCCCGGGCCCGGTCGGCGGTGGTGACCACGACCGCCCCGGCCCCGTCGGTGATCAGGCAGCAGTCGGCGGCACGCAACGGGGACGCGATCATCGGGCTGTCCAGGTAGTCCGCCAGGGTCAGCTCGCGGCTGCGCTGGGCACCCGGGGTCAGCCCCGCCCAGGTGCGGTTCGCGATCGCGATCGCGCCGAGCTGGTCCGGAGCGACCCCGTAGGTGTGCAGGTACCGCTGCGCCCACGCGGCGAAGTAGACCGGCTGCCCGTACCAGCCGAAGGGCATCTCGAGGCCGGCCTTGACCGGGTCGTGGGCGTGGAAGGCGTACGGTCCGCCCGGTTTCGACCCCGCGTACCCGTAGTACACGAGAACCACTGCCGCCCGGCCCGATTCGACGGCGGTGCGGGCGAGGTCGATCGCGGCGAGCGGGCCGGCCCCGGCGGGGATGCCGGGGGCGGCCGTGTAGTCACGCGCGATGCCGAGCGCCTCGGCGACGTCGTCCGGCCCCGGCCACGACCCGGCCGAGATCACCCCGTCCACGTCGGCGGCGGTCAGGCCGGCGTCGTCGAGCGCGGCGCGGCACGCGTCGATCACCAGCCGGTCGATCCGGCGGTCGACCGACCGGCCGAACTCCGACTCGCCGACCCCGGCGAGGACAGCGGATCCGGCGATCACTTGGACCGGTGCCCGCGCCAGGCCGTGGTGCCGCCGTCGACCGGGACGACGATGCCGGTCAGGAACGACGCGTCGTCCGAGGCCAGGAAGGCGACCACCTTGGCGATCTCACCGCTGGTGCCGAAGCGCGGGATCAGGTGCGCACCGGTCATGCCGAGCAGGCGGGCGTCGCGGTCCTCCGGCGCGGCCGCGGCGAGGAAGCCCGCACTCATCGGCGTCTCGATCGAGCCGGGTGCGAACGCGTTGACGCGAACCTCCGGAGCGAGCGCGATCGCGGTGGTGCGGGTCAGCTGGATGACGGCCGCCTTGCTCGCCGGGTACGCGGTGCTGACATAGCCGACCATGCCTGCGACGGAGGCGGCGTTGATGATCGACGGCCCACGCCCGGATGCGCGCAGGTGCGGCGCGGCGAACTTCGAGGCCAGCCACACCGCCTTGACGTTGATGTCGAACACCTTGTCCCACAAATCTTCCGGCAGACCCTCGAACGAGGCGTCCTCCGCGAAGGCGCCTTCCATGATGCCGGCGTTGTTGATCAAGGTGTCCAGGCCGCCCGCGGCGGCGACGGTGGAATCGATCATCGTCCGGATCTGCTCGCTGTCGGCGAGGTCCACCTCGATGGCGAGGGCCGCGACACCGAGTGCCTCGACCTGCCCGACGGTCTCCTTGGCGCCGTCCATGTTCCGATCCGCGACGGCGACGAACTCGGCGCCCTGACGGGCCGCTTCCACCGCGATCTCCCGGCCCATACCCTGGGCACCTCCGGTCACCAGGATTCGCTTGCCGGTCAACATGGGACCACCTCTTCCGTTCCGTTGTTCGATGTTGGTTCTGACTGTCTGTGCGGCGATCTCGGCCGTCAGCCGCGCCGCCCGGCCTCGAGCAGGGTGACCGGATCGGCGTACCGGCCGCTGGTGTAGGGCGAGACGCCGATGATCCCGGTCATCCCGGCATCGACCGGCAGCGTGACTCCGGTGACGTAGGCGGCGGCGTCGCCGGCCAGGTAGAGCACGCCCGCGGCGACGTCCTCGGGCACCAGCGCCCGGTCCATCAGTGCGGATCCGTCCAGTGCGGTCGCGGCGCCTCCGAGGTCGCCGTCCGCGACGACGGCCGCGGTCATCGGGGACACCACCGCTCCGGGGACGATGGTGTTGACCCGGATCCCGTACGGACGAAGCTCGGCCGCCACGGAATTCGACAGGCCGATGACGGCGGCCTTGGCTGCGCTGTAGACGTGCGGACCGACGCCGCCGAGCAGGCCGCCGGGGCTCGAGGTCGAGATGATCACCCCGGACCGCTGCGCCTTCATCACCCGCGCGGCGTGCTTGCAGCCGCAGATCACCGCACGCAGGTTGATCGCGATCGTGGTGTCCGCCTCGGCCATCGGTGTGCGGTCGATGGGGCCGAGGACGCCCATCACCCCGGCGTTGTTGAACATGATGTCGAGCCGTCCGAAGGTCGTGACCGCGAGGTCGACGGCGGCGGCGACGTCGTCCTCGACGGTGACGTCGGTGGGCACGAACAGCGCCCGGGGACCGAGCTCGGCGGCGAGGGCGGCGCCCGCTTCGCGCTGCAGGTCCGCGATCACCACGGCCGCACCCTCGCGATGCAGGCCCCGCACCACCGCGGCGCCGATGCCGCCCGCTGCGCCGGTGACCACTGCCACCCGACCGTCGAATCTGTTCACCATGGGCACTCCCGCGACGACCATTTACCTGATAACAATATGCATGAAATCTAGATCACATTCCGGCTGTCGGCAATGCCCGCCTCCGGTCGGACCGCCCGCCACCGGAGGACCCCCGTGACACCAGACGAGATGACCATCGCGCTGACCGCCCTCACCGAACGAGTGGCCGGACTGGAGGCCGAGCGCGCCGCACTGAGCCTGATGCACCGCTACGCGGCCGCGCTCGACGATCCGGACCCCGCGGCGCTCTCCCGGCTGTTCACCCCCGACGGAACGCTCGCCACGCCGCGGGCCGAGCACCGCGGCCGCGCCGCGATCGTGGACTTCTTCACGCAGGCCCGACAGCAGGACGCGAGTACCAAACGGCACTTCGTCTGCCAGCCCGAGGTGACCGCGACGGGGCCGGACAGGGCGGCGCTGCAGTGCTACTTCCTCTACACCGCACTGCCCGGAGCCTCGGAGCCTCCATCAGTGCTCGGATGGGGTGCCTACCGCGCCGAGTGCCGAATCGATTCGGGCACGGCACTGTTCGAGTCGCTCCGAATCGCGGTGCACGCCACCTCGGAACTCGCCGCCGCACACGCGCTCTGACGAGAAACCGGCGCGGACCCGTGTCGGGTCCGCGCCGGCTCGCTCAGCTCGCCCGGTAGGCGATGGCGCGCTCCGGGCAGGCGTCGGCGGCGTCGCGCGCCTGCGCCAGCAGGTCCGGGCCGATCGGCAGATCCTGACCGGCCTGCGCGACGAAGCCCGCCTCGTCATCGGTGAGCAGGTCCGGCGCCACGGCGTAGCAACGGCCGTGCCCCATGCACTTCCCCTCGGCAACACTCAGCGTGCCGACGGTGTCCTGTGCGGTGTCTCCGGCCATGATCAGACGTCCCATTCCAGTTCGAGGTTCTCCAGGGTCAGCTGCGAGCCCCGCTCCACGAGCGGCGCCTCACCGCGAATCCGGTAGTTCGGAATCCGCTTGTGCCACTCCTCCAGCACCACGGCCAGTTCCAGCCGCGCCAGGTGCATGCCCAGGCAGCGGTGCGGTCCGGCGCCGAACCCGAGGTGGCGGTTGAGTCCGGGCCGGTCGAGCACGAACTCGTCGGGCTCGGGATACATGCGCGGATCCCGGTTCGCGGAGCCGACACCGAGCCAGATCACATCCCCGGTCTTCATGTCGAGGCCGTGGAATTCGGTGTCCTCCTGCACCTCTCGTCCGGCCTGGATGACCAGGGGGTAGAGCCGGATGAACTCCTCGACGGCCTTCTTCGTCAGGTCCGGGTCGTCGATCAGCATCTGCCGGTCCGCGTCGTGCTGCGCGAGGTGCGCGAAGATGTACCCGAGCGCGGAGCGGGTGGTGTCGAGCCCGGCGAGCATGATCGACAGGCAGGTGGTGAGGATGTCGTCCTTGCTCAGCGGCTCGCCGTCGATCTCCGCCTCGAGGAGCCGGGTCACCATGTCCTCGGCGGGGTCGAGCGGGTTGGCACGGCGATCCTCGACGGCCTTGTCGAAGTACTCCAGAATCTTGCCCTGCCACAACTGGGCGTCGTCGACGTCGCCGCGGAGCATCGCCCGGAACATGTTCTCGCTCCACGGCAGGAAGAAGTCACCGTCGGAGACGGGCAGTCCGAGGAGTGCGAGGAACAGGTCCGTCGGGTACCGGATCGCGAACTCCTGCACGAAGTTGCAGTGACCCCGGTCCTTGATCTCCTCGATCAGCTCGATGCAGCGGGAGTAGGCCAGCTCTTCCATCCGCCCGATCGCGGCGGGCGCGAAGAACGGGTTCAGGACGCGACGGAAACGCTGATGGGTGTCACCGTTGAGATCCTGTGGCAGCAGCGGAATCCCGCTCTTGGGGTACAGCGCGGTCCGGACGTCGGTGGTCCAGGTGCGCCAGTTCTGGAAGCCCTCGAGCACGTCGTCGTAACGGGTGAGCATCCAGAAGCCGCGTTCGGTCGTGTCGTTGAAGTGGAAGCGATCCTGCTCCCGCTCGGCGTCGAGCAACGCGTAGTGACCGTAGATTTCGCTCTCGCGCGTGTAGTCGGTGTGGCTGACGGGGCATTTGAGTGGCTGAGCCATGTCTTCTCCTGCTTGATCGATCGGTCAGGACGGGCGATGGGGAAGGAAGATCTGCTCGTAGACCTTGTCCGCGTAGTCGGTGAGATCGACCTTGCCGGGCGCGTACCAGTTGGCGAATCCGTCGTAGTCGACTTCGTCGGTGTAGCCGAGGTCGGCGAGGGTCGCGAGCCACTCTTCGGCCGCGCTCTGCATCCGCGAGACGAACGCGTCGCCGTCGTCGAAGGCCTTGCCCGTGCGAACGCCGTCGAGGAGCTTGTCCTGCTCCGCCTTGATCGCGGCAGCGGCATCGGGAGCGAAGGTGCCGACTCCACCTCCGGCGGCGAGGATCTCGGCCGTGCCCGCGACCGTGTTGGCGAAGACCTTGTCCTCGACGTTCGACTTCATGAAGACCGTCACGCGGTCCCAGATCAACTGCTGCGCAACGAGCGGAAGGGAGTCCCATGCCTGCTGGCTCATGGCGATGCCGCCCCACCCGTTGGCGAAGCTCGCCGAGGAGTCGATGACGGCGTGCGGCGCGGCGCCGAGGAAGCCGCCGATCGTGCCGACGGTGAACGTCGTGACCGAGCAGTCCGCGACCTTGCGCTGCAGCGCCTCGTACAGCTCGGTGTACGGCATGGTCACCGGGCTCGCGCCGAGTGCGGTGACCTCGGCACTGATCGAGCGCCCGCTGGCGGTGACCTGCGCGCCGTGCAGCGACGGCAGGTCGCGCCGCGCGCTGGAACAGAACAATCCGTTCGATCCCGAATTGTATTCGGGAAGAAGGAGCTTCATGCCCTTGTTCTCGTACTCCGCCATGATCTCCGGCGTGTCGAAGGCGACGTCGTTGGCCCAGGCATTGGACTGCAGGACGCCGACCACGGGCGTCTGCTTCGCGAGATAGGCCGAGTCGGTGAGCGCGGCGCTCGCGGGATACTCGGACGGGTCGTACTGGGGGATGATGTGCGCGAGGTCGAGCCGGCCGTCGAGCAACGCATCGTCGATATCCGCCGGTGCGGCAATCGCATTCGCGTACGCGATGTCGAACGTGATCTTGCCGCCCGACCACTCCGTGATCGACTCCAGATACTTCTCGACCGGCTGGCCGGTGGTCGACCCCTTCGAGGACGGGGACTGCGTGTGGAGGACGATGGGTTCGACGTCCTCGAACGCGGCGATGTAGTCCTCCTTCGACGCCCCGTACTCCAGGCCCGAGCCGCCACCGGTGCCGGCCGATGCCGATTCCGCGCATCCCGCGACGGCGGCTGCGGCGAGGCAGGCCGCAATCCCGGCGCCGACCGCCCTGATTCGCACTCTTGTCATGTCCGCTCTCCACCCTTCGTGGCCGCATGCGACAACACACTGTTCCAAGTGACTCAAATCACCACATATGATGCGCATCATATGTGTGGTTGTCAACACATTGCCGCGAAACACGGCGACCTGCCCGCTCGCGAAAGCTGAGTGAAAGTGGCATTGCCTCTTGCCATTACAAAAGAGAGGCGGAGGCAACCACAGGTTGCCTCCGCCTCTCGGGGAGCGTGTGAACGGGCGCGAATCAGCCCCGCACACCCCAGGCAATCGGGGTGTCGAGGACCTGCGGGTAGTGCTTCTCCTCGTAGCGCCAGATACCGGCGATGTGCTCCTCCATGGCCGCCAGCGCGGCCTCGGGATCACCCGCCGCCACAGCGAGATAGATCTTCTCGTGGATGTCACAGGTGGCAACGCGGTGCCGCTCCGGATACTCCATGCCCATCGCCGAACCGTCCAGCATGTCCAGGAGCGCGTGGATGAGATACCCGAAAAGCGCGTTGCCGGACCCCTTCGCGATGGTGTCGTGGAACAGGCGGCTCATCTCGATGAAGATCTCGTCGTCGTCGAGGTTCTCGCGCATGTGGTCGACGGAGTGCTTGAGCGCGGCCAGCTGGTCCTCGTTCATCCGCTCGGCCGCCAGCCTCGCCATCATCGGCTCGAGGGCGGTCCGCGCCTCCACGATCGACCGGAACGGCGCGTTCTCGAACTGCATCAGCAGCGTGATCGCGGTCTCGAGACCGGCACTGTCCGGCTGCTGGACGATCGGGCCGCCACCCGGGCCGGGCTTGAGCGCGATGACGCCCTGCAGTTCGAGGAACCGGAGCGACTCCCGGAGGGTGCCGCGGCCGATGTCGTAGTCCTCGAGCATCACGCGCTCCGGCGGAAGCCGGTCACCGACCTTGTTTCCACGCTTGTTGATGTCCTCGACGATGCGCTGAGCCACCAACATCGCAGTCTTCTGAGGACGAAGGTTTGCCCTTCCCACTGCACGCACCTCCACACGGTAAGGCCTTTCCCCCGCCCACCGGAGTTATAGCCACAGTAATCTATGATTATGTTTACAGCATTGCGTGCGTGGACACCAGAAGGTTCGGTGGACAAATACCGGACGGTCGAGATTCTCGCCGCAGCCGGTCGTGGAATCGGGCGAATCCCCCCTCGAGGCGGAGCCGAACCGCCAACTACTGCATGGCGTCCCAGGTGATGGGCTTGCCCATTGCACCGGAGAACTTCTTCTGCAGGTAGGTCGTCAGCTCGGTCACATGAGCGCGCATCTCGACTTCCGCGGCGGCCGGATCGCCGGCGTCGATCGCGGCGAGGATGCGGACGTGAGCGTCATAGACCTTGGTTCGCCGGGCGGCGGGATACTCGACGCCGAGGGCCACGCCCTCGAATATGCCGTCGACCGCGTCGATGAGGTAGCCGAACAGTACGTTGCCCGACGCCCACGCGATCACCTCGTGGAACGCCTTGTTCGTCTCCAGGAACACGTCGAGATCCTTGAGGTTCTCCCCCATCTTGACCACCGACTCGGCGAGCAGGTCCCGCTGTGCGTCGGTGATGCGTTCGGCCGCGAGCCGTGCCATCAGCGGCTCGAGGCCTGCCCGGGCCTCGACGATCGTGGAGAAGGGCGCGCCGTCGAACTGCAGGACCAGCCCGAGACTGTTCTTCAGGTGCCCGGAGTCGGGCTTCTCGACGGTGGGACCGCCGCCGGGGCCGGGTTTGAGGGAGATGGCGCCCGAGAGTTCGAGGTAGCGCAGCGCCTCGCGCAGGGTTCCGCGGCCGACCTGGTACTCCTCGAGCATCAGCTTCTCGGACGGCAGCCGGTCGCCGCTCGTCAGGCCCCGCCGGTCGATCTCCGAAACTATCCGCCGCGCGATGATCATCGCCGTCTTCTGCGGACGGCCGGACCTACTGCTCACCACCACTGTATTTCCCCCTGGAGTACCCCTCGTTCCGCTACTTACGCGGCGGTAAGGCACTGTACCGTCGCGATCGCGAAATCCGAGTTCAATCCCGAGCATTTGTGGCGCCCGCCTCATCGGCGGAGCACATCCTGGACGATTTGTCCCGTTGGGAAAGCGTGAGATGTGTCTCACGCAAACATCCACCGTTTCGTTGATCCAACCGAATGATGCCGATAGTTTCGGATCGGTGCCCTCGTGGCGCCCGAACGCACCCGGCCGCCAGGCATCGCCCCTCACGAGCCATGGCCGGGCTGCCGAAGAACACAGGCGCACGGTCCGCGACCCCCCTCCCGGACCGTGCGCCTGTGCTGTCTTCTCTTGTCGGGCACGACGTCTCGAACGCGTCGTGGTGCGCGACCGAATGGTCGCG
>NZ_JBSFRT010000055.1:0-35807 GCF_053589375.1 Rhodococcus sp. NPDC003348 | reverse complement strand
TCCGACGTGGTGGTGAGCAACATTTCCTGGATGACGTCGGTCAGGGTTGCGGCCGTGGATTCGACGGCCCCGGTGAGCGGGTAGCAGCCGAGGGTGCGGAAGCGGACGCTCTTGAGTTCGGGAACCTCCCCGGGCCGCAACGGCATCCGGTCGTCGTCGACCATGATCAGGGTGCCGTCGCGTTCGACGACCGGCCGTTCGGCGGCGAAGTAGAGCGGCACGATCGGGATGTTCTCCTGCCGGATGTACTCCCACACGTCCAGTTCGGTCCAGTTCGACAGTGGGAACACCCGCAGCGTCTCGCCGGGCGAGCGGCGGACGTTGTACATGTGCCACAGTTCGGGTCGCTGCCGCTTGGGATCCCAGCGGTGCTCGGCGGAGCGGACCGAGAAGACCCGCTCCTTGGCGCGGGACTTCTCCTCGTCGCGCCGCGCGCCACCGAAGGCGGTGTCGAACCTGTGCAGGTCGAGTGCCTGCTTGAGGCCCTCGGTCTTCCACATGTCGGTGTGCGTCGACGAACCGTGTGTGAACGGGTTGATCCCCTTCTCCACACACTCGGGGTTCTGGTACACCAGCAGATCGAAATCCCCTGCGGCAGCGGACTCGTCACGCAGCTTGTACATCTCCTGGAACTTCCACGTCGTGTCGACGTGCAGCAGCGGGAACGGCAACCGGGACGGGAAGAACGCCTTGCGGGCCAGGTGCAGCATCACCGCGCTGTCCTTGCCGACCGAGTACAGCATCACGGGGTTCTCGCTCCCCGCGACGGCCTCCCGCATGATGTGGATGCTCTCGGCCTCGAGTCTCTCGAGGTGGGTCAGTGCACGTGTCATCGCGCAAGTACCTCCAATGCCTTGCCGGCCAACTCCGGGCGGCAGATCAACAGATCGGGCAACCAGGGGTTCTCCTGGTTGTAGACGGGTTCGGAACCGTCGATTCGCGAAACATGCAGTCCCGCAGCACGGGCCACGGCGGCCGGAGCCGCCGAGTCCCACTCGTACTGACCACCGGCGTGGGCGTAGATGTCCACGTCGCCGCGGACCACTGCCATCGCCTTCGCACCGGCGGAACCCATCTCGACCAGTTCTGCGCCCAGGGCGGCAGCCATCGCCATTACCGGTTCCGGCCGGCGGGTGCGGCTGACCACCACCTTCGGCGCCCCGACCAAGGGGCTCGGCGGGATCGGCGTGTCGCCGGTCGAATACGTGACACCGAGTGCGGGCATGGCGACGGCGCCGACCGTCAGCCGTCCGTGTTCGACGAGCGCGACGTGCACGGCCCAGTCGGTGCGTCCCATTTCCCCGAACTCTCGGGTGCCGTCGAGAGGGTCGACGATCCAGATCCGATCGGCGTCGAGGCGGGCCAGGTCGTCGGCGCCCTCCTCGGAGAGCACCGCGTCGTCCGGGAAGCGCTCCGCGAGCGCGGCGACGATGAACTCGTGGCTCAGCCGGTCTCCGGCGGCCTTGACCTGTGCCGGGTCCACACCCGGCTCGGCCAGCCCCGCCCGGTGCGCGAGGAGAAGTCGCCCTGCCTCCGTGGCGATTTCGGCTGCGGCGCGGCCGTCAGGATGCTGCCCGGTCCCGGAATCGGATGTGGTCGGGGTCACGGAACTAGTGGTCATGCGAGTGACTGTAGCCACAGAATGAACATTGTTCAATACTAGATCGAACAATGTTCATTCTTGGTCGGACGTTCGGTGCCCGACCCCCCGAGCCGATCGGTACGGTGATTCGGTGAGCGAATCGAACGCAGGGTCGATCTACGGCGACGCCGAAGCTCGGCGACGCCGAACGCTGGACGCCGCCGCGGCGCTGCTGGCGGAGGGCGGCTACTCGGCGTTGACGATCCGTTCGGTCGCCAAACGCGCCGGCACGAGCACCGGCCTCATCTACCAGTACTTCGCGGACAAGCAGGACATCTTCATGGCGCTACTCGACGAGGCCATCGTGGAGTCGACGGAACGCGTCGCCGCACTGCCACGAGACGGCGGGGTCACGGCGCTACTCGTCGCCATCATCGACGATTCGGCCCGGCGGTGGGGCCGGGTCGGGCGCATGTCCGCGATCTGGCGTGACGCCGAGGGCAACGCCGACTCGGATCGCGAGTCGCTCCACGAGGTCCACCGAGTGGCCGCCCTCTACGACGCGGAAGTCCTGCGCGCGGTGACCGAGGCCGCCGAGGAGGAGGGGCGGATCCTGCTCGACGACGAGAGGGTCCTTCCGTTCCTGCTGTCCGGACTGCAGGGGGTGGCAGCCACCATCGCCAACAACTGGGCGGCTCACCTCGACCAGTCCGAGCTCGTCTCGTTCTCGGCGGCGGCAATCACCCGCGCGATCACGCGAACCGAGCCGTCCACCTGACGGAGGCGGCGCCGCCGTAGCGCCTAGACTCCGGATTCGTGACGACGACCGCCAGCACCACCCCGCCCGACCTCGTCCAGCCCACCCGCCGCGCAGTCGGAACACTCGTCGAGATGGTGCTGGCCGTTGTCGTCGCAGCGGTCGTCGCCGCCGTCGGCCTCGTCGCGTTCTCCGTCGTCGACTGGCCGGCGTTCAACTCCTCCAATGTCACCCGCGCGCTGACCACGGTCGGGCAGGTGGCCGCCCTGGCACTGCTCGCACTGTCGGTGTGGTTCCTCCGGGCCGGCCGCGCCCCAAGGGTCGCGAAGCTGGCGTCGTGGGTTGGGATTTCCGGATTCGTCACCGTCACCCTCGGCATGCCGCTGGCCGCAACCAAGCTGTACCTGCACGGCGTCTCCGTGGATCAGGAGTTCCGCACCGAGTTCCTGACCCGAATGACGGACACCGCCCGCCTCGACGACATGACGTACGCGGACCTGCCGTCCTTCTACCCGGCCGGCTGGTTCTGGGTCGGCGGACGGGTCGCCAATCTCCTCGGCATGGCCGGGTGGGAGACGTTCAAACCGTATGCAATCGCCTCGATCGCGGTCGCCGCCGTCGTGGCGCTCGTGTTGTGGTCCAAACTGATTCGCGCCGACCTCGCCGTGCTCGCGACGGCGGCGACGACGGCACTCACCCTCGCCTACGCCTCGCCCGAGGCGTACAGCGCCGTGCTCGTCGTCCTGCTGCCGCCGGTGCTGGTACTGGCGTGGGGTGGCCTGTACCGGCCCGGGAACGTCCGCGGCGGAGGCTGGGGGGCGGTGCTCGGAACGGGTCTGTTCCTCGGACTGGCCGCGACGTTCTACACCCTCTACCTCGGCTACGCGGCGTTCGCGGTGGTCCTCATGGCAGTGATCGCGGCAGGATTCGCGGTGCGCGCGAACGGGATCCGCGCGGCATGGGATCCGGTCCGGCGACTCGCCGTGATCGCGGTGATCGCGGGGCTGGTCGCGCTGATCGTGTGGACGCCGTTCCTACTGGCACTGCGCACGCATTCGCTCGCCGGGTCCGGCACCGCCACCCACTACCTGCCCGAGTCCGGGTCCACGCTGCCGCTGCCGATGTTCGATGCCTCCCTCGTCGGCCTGCTGTGCCTCCTGGGCACGGTCTGGCTGGTCGGCCGCGCGTCCTCCTCACGCCGGGCGCAGTCCCTCGGCATCGGGGTGGTCGCGGTGTACCTGTGGTCGCTGCTGTCGATGGCGTTCACCGCGGCCGGGACCACGCTGCTCTCGTTCCGGCTGGAGCCGGTGCTGCTGGTGTTGCTCGGCGCGGCAGGCGTTTTCGGATTCGTCGACTTCACCCGCTGGATCCTGCTCGCAAGCAGTGACAACCCGCGGATGAAGGCCGCGGCGATCGCGGTCGGCGCACTGGGCGCGGTGGCGTTCGCGCAGTCCATCCCGCACCACCTGGCGCCGGAAATCAACACCGCGTACACCGACACCGACGGCGACGGCGTGCGCGCCGACCAGCGTCCGCCGGGCGCGGCCGCGTACTACGGGCAGGTGGACGAGACGATCCTGGCCCAGCGGCCGGGAGCGCGGTCGGACACCGTCGTCCTCACCGCCGACACCAGCTTCCTGTCCTTCTACCCGTACTTCGGGTTCCAGGCGCTGACGTCGCACTACGCGAACCCGCTGGCCCAGTTCGACGAGCGGGCCGCCGCGATCGCGCGCTGGGCCGAGTCCGACTCCCCCGACGCCCTGATCGCCGCGATGGACGAATCCCCCTGGCGGGCACCGGACGTCTTCGTGTTCCGGTCCAGCGACGACGCCTACACCCTCCGCCTCGCCCAGGACGTCTACCCGAACGACCCGAACGTCAAGCGCTACACCGTGAGCTTCCCGAAGTCGCTGTTCGACGACCCCCGCTTCACCACCACCGACGTCGGCCCGTTCACCGTCGTCACCCGCACGTAAGCGCTTCGCGCCCGTGCGCGCTCTTGGTGGTCCCCGCTACCAAAAGCGCGCACAGGTGCGTAACGCCTGATCGGTCAGTCGCGTGGCGCGGCCGCCATGACCGCCTCGACGAGTTCTCCGACGGCACGTGCGCAGTCGCCCCGGTCGTAGCCGAGCAGCCGCGTCTCGTCGGCGTCCGGTTCGTACGCCAGTGTGTTGCCCCGCCCCTGGACGATCGCGGCGTCCGAGAGCAGCGGGTGCTCCTCGTTTCGCGCGGCGATCTCCCGGTCGCCGCCGGCCGCGTCGACCATCAGCTGGAAGAACTGCCGGTACTCCAGGTTCTCGTCGCCGACGAGGTACGCCTTACCGGATTCGCCGCCGTGCACGGCACCGCGGACCGCCTGCGCGAGCGAGCGCGCCGACATGTAGTTGGTGCCGCCGACGGGAGCGAAATCGGGAATGCCCGGCTCGCGTCCCGCGGCCCACGAGACCATCCGCCGGTAGCGTCGGGTCGAGGCTCCCGGCACGACGCCGATGATCGAGGGCGGATTGAGGGTGCAGACCGTGAACGAGTCGTCGGCGAGCGCGCGGGCACCCTCGTCCGCGGCCTTCCGTGCCGCCACATAGGGATTGGTGGTCGCGATGTCGGGACGCAGCTGATGGTAGTAGCTGCCGACCTGCACGAAGCGGCCCACACCGGCCTGCTTGACGAGCTCCGCGAAGCGCGGAACACCGACGCTCTGCGTCGACGCCCAGAACTTGTCGTCCTCGCTGTCGGCGGCGGTCCGGTGGCGCGGGTCCTGACCGGCCGCGAAGACGACGGCGTCGAACCCCGACAACTCCTCACGGGTGAACGACGGCACCGTGTAATCGCCCGCCAGCAGCGGGAAGTCGGCGACCAGTGAATCGTCGGGGATCGGGCCGCGCCCGGCCACGGTGACGTCGTCGCCGTGTTCGCGCAGCAGGAGGGCGGTGTGTGCACCGATCATGCCGGTGCCGCCGATGACCAGGATCTTCATGGTGTGTCTTTCGGTTGAAGTGGATCAGGGATTGCGGGGACGGTTCGTCCAGCCGCCGGAGCGACGCGGGACCCAGCCACCGGACGAGTGCGTGCCACCGTCGACGTGGATGGTGCCGCCGGTGACGAACCGCGACAGGTCGGAGGCGAGGAAGAGCGCGACGCCGGCGACGTCCTCGGGCTGCCCCGGACCGCCGAGCGGCGACCACGTCGGCCACAGTTCGCGATCCTCCTCGGGGACGAGCGACGTGTAGGGCACCTGGACCGACTCGACGAGGTCCGGCGCGATCGCGTTGACCCGGATGCCTGACGGGCCCACCTCCGCGGCCAGCGACCTCGTGAACTGCGTCAGCGCGGCCTTGTACGCGGAGTACACGCTGTGCCCGGGGATCGCCCGGTGCGCCTCGACGGTCGTGAGGTTGATGATCGAGCCGCCTCCCCGCTCGGTCATGCCCGGCAGCAGTGCCTGCGTCAGGCGCAGGACATGGGCGAAATTGATCTCGTGCAGCTCGTCCCACAGCGACGGCGCGTTGGTGGCGAAGGTGTGCGGGGGCTGCAGGTAGTGACCCACATTGTTGACCAGCACGTCCGGGCGATGGTCGACGACTTCGGGCGGGCACGGCGTCGCACGGACGTCCCATTCGACCGCGGCGATCGAGCCGCCCGCGGACGGGTCGAACTCGAGCGGACCGAGCGGTTCGACATCGGCCACGAGCACGTCGGCGCCGTGCGCGGCGAAGGACCGCGCGATCGCGGCACCGATACCCTGGGCACCGCCGGTGACCACGGCGCGACGGTCGGTCAACATCGCACCCGGAGTGAAAGCCATGAGGTTGGGCATGAACGCCAGTACAGCGCAACCCGCGTTGCAGCCGACAGGCCCGTTTCCGGTGTGCGGAAGAATCGGCGTCTGCGCGGTGCGATGCACCAACCCACCGACGAGGCGAGGAGGAACCGATGCCACCGCACACGTCTGACGAGGGCCCGACCGGGACTCTGCAGCGCGCGGCCCTGATCCTCGACGCGTTCACCGGCGGTGGCCGGCTGAACCTGTCGCAGATCGTCGCCGCCACGGGGCTCCCCCGAACGTCGGTTCATCGTGCGTTGGAGCAGCTGGTCGCGCTGCGCTGGGTACACAGGCACGGAATGGACTACCAGCTGGGCATGCGCATGATCGAGTTGGGGGCCGTCGCCGCGCAGCAGAACTCGCTACGCCGCGCCGCGCTGCCCAGCCTGCACTGGCTGCACCACCGGACCGGGTGCATCGTGCACCTGGGCGTGCTCGACGGACCGGAGGTGGTCTACCTCGAGAAGGTCGGCGGGGAGTTCACCCCCAGCGTCCGCTCACACGTCGGCGGCCGGCTTCCCGCACGGTCGTCGACCATCGGCACGGCGCTGCTCGCCGTTGCCGGTTCCACACCCGAGGAGTCACCGGATGTCCACCGGGTGCGCGAGTTGCGGATCGCGTACGGGCGGGAGAAGTGCCTGAAGGGGTTCAGCTGCGTTGCGATACCGATCGGTCCGGTCGACCGTGCGGAATCCGCTGCCGCCCTCTCCGTCTTCGGTCCGGCCGCGAAGATCGACGACAAGCAGGTCCTGCTGTCCGCGCAGACCGCGGCCGCCCAGATCTGGCGGCGCTTCGCGCCTGTGCGCGCTTCCAGTGGCTCCGGCCACCAGAAGCGCGCACAGGCGCCGCAGTCGACTCAGTCGAAGGAGCAGCCGGCCAGCGGCTTGTCGGCCAGCCGGTCGAACAGATAGGTGATGGCGTTGTTCGTGCCGTAGCCGTCGATCAGCAGCGGGCCGAAGTGGTTGGGCAGCGTCGCTCCCGGCAGGATCGGCGGCAATCCGTTGGTGCGGAAGGTGACCGTCGCGCCCTGATCGCACCAGTCGGCGGCGAGCTGTCGCGCCTGCCCGTACGGGACGGTGTCGTCGTTGAGGCCGCTGGTGATCAGGACGGGGGTCGTCGGGGCCAGCCGCCCGATCCGCTGCTCGTCGAGCACCGCGACGATCTCCGGGATCTCCCGCATGTGGTCGAGGACCGGCCGCCCGTCGACGGTGAGGGTGTCGGTGCGCAGGAACGGATGCTTGAAGATGACGTCGGCGATGCAGGCGTCGGCAAGTTCGCTGAGCAGTGCACGACCCTGCGGGTTGAGGATCTGGTCGACGAACGGTGCCAGCTCGGGATTGCGGTCGACGAAACCGTTGATCGCGAAGGCGATGACACCGCCGATCAGCGCGCCGTCGACCTGGGCGAGCACCTGCACGAGGTCCGCGGTCGGACCGCCGGCCCAGGTGCCCTTGAGGTTGAGTTCCGGCGCGTAGCTCGGCTGCAACTCGGCCGCGGCGGCGGTGGCGCCGCCACCCTGGGAGTAACCCCAGAACACCACCGGCGCGTTCGGATCACCAGCGAGGTTGGTGGCGGCGCGGGCCGCGTCCAGGACGCCGTGGGCCGCCTCGACCCGGTTGACGTAGGTGTGGATGCCCGGCGTGCCGAGTCCGATGTGGTCGGTGACGAACACCCGCGCGCCGGCGGCCGTCCACGCGGCGGCAGCGATCGCTTCCTGGTTCGCGGACATCGAGAGCTTGCCCGGGTCGGCGTACACACCGGTGGCGAAGGCGGCGGACATGGCGCAGTGGTCGCCCTGGCCCGCGGTGCCCGGTGCGATCACGACCGTGGGGCGCTCGCCGGGGCCCTGCCACGGGTGGGTGGCGTCGAGGTACGTGCCGCTCACGGCGACCGGCGACCCGTCCTGCTTGCGTGAGGTGTACAGGACCTGCCTACCCGCGGCCGGCCAGCCGCCGTCGGCGCCGGGGACGGTCGCGAACACGGGCAACGGCTGCTCCTTGATCACCGCGCCCGGGGTGGTGTCGAACCGGTCCGGGGGGAGGTAGAAGCCGCTCACCGGCTCGGCCGAGGCCGTGCCGCCGAACGCGCCGACCGCACTGCCCAGGCAGGCGATCACCGCTGCCACCGCGACGGGGCGAAGCCGCCGCAACCGCCGGTGCCGGCGTCCCCCTTCACACGTCGTCACCATCGCGTTCTCCCCCTGTGCCTGAGATTCCGGTTGTGAGGGCCACGATGCGATCACCGCGTTGTCGCGCCCGTCACACTTGAGCTACCGGAGAGTAACAAACGGGCGGTGTCCCGCCCACACCCAGACAAGGGGGTTCCCGGAGGCGGGGATTTCAGGCGGGCAGCAGCATCCACAGGGCGAGGTACACGAGCACCGCGGTGCCGCCGGTGGCGAAGGCGGCGATCAGCGCGCCGGCACGAACCAGGTTGGCGTCGATGCCGAAGTACTCGGCGATGCCGCCGCACACGCCGCCGAGCATGCGCTGCGACGAGGAGCGAGCGAAGGTCTTGGGAGCGTTGCTGTCGAATGTCATGCGTTCAGCCTGCCGTTCGGCGGCGGGTCGGCACATCGGGTGACGCCCTGATCCGAACCCTGATCTTTCACCCCCACCCATCCCCGGGCCGAATGGCTGAAGGTCACCTTCGTGCGGCCGATCCGCACGAAGGTGACCTTCAGCCGGGAGGTGGTCGGCGTCAGCGGCGCAGCGGCATGATCCGCCGGACCTCCGCGTCGCGCAGGAACAGCCCGCCCCACACCAGGATTCCGACGTAGACCGGGGACAGGATCGTGCTCAGCAGCGGCTGCTCGGTGAGGATGTTGCAGGCCACCGCGCCACCGAGGTAGCCGGTGAGCAGCACCGCACCGAGGATCGACGTCACCGGGAGCAGGTACAGCGCCAGGCACACCAGCATCACGATGCCCATCACGTACGGCGCGTAGTCGGGGAAGCCGTACTCGACCATCGAGTCGCGAACCGGCGCGATGTTCGCGAGGTGGATGACGGCGTCGAACAGCAGGAACGCCACCACCAGTGCGGTGACGACGAGTCCGGCGATGCGCGCCCTCGGCGACACCGCACGGGTCGCGGCGGCCGGGGTGGCGACGGTGATCGGGGTGGCGGTCATGGCTGACTCCTCGGTTCGGTGTGGCATCGACGGCACCGCCGCCGGGCGCTCCGCGCGGGATGCGTGAAGCCGTTGCCCAGGTAGACCGGAACCCGCCCCGAAACTCATCGCCGGAGGGCGCTATCCGCCGAACCACGCCTGCGCGTCCAGCCGGAAACCCTGCCCGGCGGTGACGGCACCCAGATCGTCCTCGAGTTGGCGCACCCTGTCCGCGCCGATCACCGAGGCCCAGTCCGCCCGCAGTTGCTCGAAGATCTCGGCCGACCGACGCAGGCTGTCGACCCCACGTTCGGTCAGCACCACCAGCTTGGCGCGCGCATCGGACGGATCCGGCTGTCGTGCAACATATCCCAGAGCCTCGAGCCGGTCGACGGTCTTGCCGGCCGCCTGCTTGGAGACGCCGAGCCGTCGCCCCAGTTCACTGGCACTCACCCCGTCGAGGCCGACGGCCTGCATGGCGAATCCGTGCGCGGGCCGAAGGTTCGGATGACCCTGCTCGGCCAGCCGCCGATGCGCCTCGTCCACGATGGCCCGGAATCCGGCGAACAGCAGGAAGGGCAGCTCGAAGCCCGGACGTTCCCGCTCAGGCATGGCGCAACCCTTGCGCGATATCGACAACCAGGCTTACTGTTTGGACAACCATGTTGTCGATGCTACCCGGAGGAGCTCCCCGTGACATTCCACGCGCACGACCTCGAGACCGCCCCCGCCGCCGCCCGCCCCGTCATCAAGACGATCGCGGACAATTTCGGGTACCTGCCCGCACCCGTCGCGCTGATGGCCGAGTCACCGGAACTACTGCAGGCATTCACCCGGTCGAACGCCCTGTTCGAGAAGAGCACCCTCACCCCGCTCGAACGCGAGGTGGTCGTACTCACGATTGCGACCCGCAACGAATGCCACGTGTGCGTCGCGATGCACTCCGCGGCCCTCGCGCGCAGCGGCACGCCAACCGAGGTGATCGCCGCCCTCCGCTCCGGCTCCGCCCTGCACGAGCCGCGCCTCGAGGCACTGCGGACGTTCACCGTCGCGGTGCTCGACACCAACGGCGCCGTCCCCGACGCACAGACGAGCGCGTTTCTCTCCCACGGCTTCACCAGCCGCAACGCGCTCGAGGTGGTGCTCGGCGTCGGCACCTTCACCCTGTCCACCTTCGCCAACCGGATGACGGACGCACCGCTGGACGCGGCGCTCATCCCGTTCGCCTGGGACGGCGCCGCCTGACCCGGCCGCGGCGTCAGCGGTCTCCGACGCGGCCGAGCCGGGCGACCAGCCGCTCCCCCGGTCCCGCCCACGGCGGCACCGGGACCGGTGCGGCGAAGCGCGCGGGCCGGTCCGCATCGGTCACGAAAATGTCTGCGCAGGAATGAAGTTCGAGGGCCAGCTCGGGAGGGAACGGCCGGTGCCTTCCGACCGCCTGCGCGACATCCCACCCGTGCACCGCGACCTCCAGCGCCCCCGCCGCGGCGGCGAAATCGGAGGACAGGGGGGCGCCACCGACCCGGATGTCACCACGATCCCTCGACCGTGCCCATGACCTCACCATCCGGCAGGCCCGATGCTGCAGCGCGGCAACGGGATCGGCCGAGATGTCGGGCGCGGCGGCGGGATACAGCACGACCGCCCGGTCCAGCACCGCCTCCTCGAGGACCACGAGCGACTCGTTCATGTGCCCCAACAGATCCCGCAGGTTCCACTCCGAGCACGGGGTCGGACGCGACAGATCGGACGCCCTCACCAGCGCCAGGCTTCCCTCCGTGTACCGAACCGCGCACTCGAGCAGCACGACCGGGTCCGCGAGCGGTCGGGCGATCTGCCCGGCCGTCATGTCGCCGGATTCGAGATCGAGGGCAGCGTCTCCCCGGCGCTACCGGGCAGCGTGTCCGGCAACCCGAACTTCGCGAACAGCGACAGGTCGAAGAACACCGTCACGTGCCCGATGCCGGACGGCCCGAGCGAGACCACCTGCAGTTGGAAGGCGCGGTGCACCCCGTCCTCGCCGCGCATGTACAGACCGAACGCCGGCTGCCCGTTCGACACCGTCGGCACCAGCCGCATGTCGCCGGCACCGCTTGCGGGACAGTTGTTCTCGATGAGGCTGCGGATCGCCGCCGGACCCTGGTACCAGCCGACGAACGGCGGCATCTCCCACACCGCGTCCTGGGTGAACAGCTCCGTCAGCGCGGCCATGTCGTAGTTCTCGAACGCGGCCATGTACTTGTCGAGCAGCGCGCGCTGCTCGGGCTCCACGGGCTCGACGACCGCGTCCTCGGTCGGGGATGCCTGCGCGATCTGCGCCCGGGCCCGCTGCAGCGCACTGTTGACGGCGGCGGTGCTGGTGTCGAGCAGTTCCGCGACATCGGCAGCCGGCCAGGCCAGCACCTCCCGCAGGATCAGCACCGCCCGCTGCTTGGGCGGCAGGAACTGCAGCGACGCGATCAGCGCCAGCCGCAGGCTCTCACGTGAGGTCGCGACCGTGGCCGGATCGGACGCGGCGACCCCGAGCATCTCGTCCGGGATCGGTTCGAGCCACGGCACCTCCTCGCGGGTGACGAGGTCGTCGACCGGGTCGGAACTCGGTGCGCCGAGCCCGGTCGGCAACGGCCGCCGGCCCTTCGACTCCAGCGCGGTCAAACAGGTGGTCGTCGCGATCCGGTACAGCCAGGTACGCAGCGAGGAGCGTCCCTCGAACTTGTCGTAGGCGCGCCACGCCTTGAGGTAGGTCTCCTGCACCAGGTCCTCCGCCTCGTGCACGGATCCCGACATCCGGTAACAGTGCGCGAGCAGCTCCCGCCGGTACTGCTCCGCCTGCGGAGTGAACTCGTCCCGAACTGCACCATGCGCCTCAGTCATGCGCCCCACCCTTCCGTGATCGGTCGTCGGAGTACAGACCCGCGGGCGCGGCAAAACTCATCGCAGCGAGTCAGGCCGCGGTCAGCACCACCGGTCCGTCCTCGGTGACCGCGACGGTGTGCTCGCAGTGCGCCGCCCGCGAACCGCTGAGGGTGCGCAGCGTCCACCCGTCTGGGTCGTGCCGATAGTCGTCGGTGCCGCCGTCGATGAGCATGGGTTCGATCGCGAGCACCAGCCCGGGACGCAGCCGCATGCCGCGACCGGCGCGTCCCTCGTTCGGCACGTCCGGATCCTCGTGCATGGCGCGGCCGATGCCGTGGCCGCCGTGGTCCGCGAGCAGCCCACGACCGCGGGCGCGGGCGTACGAGCCGATCGCGGCGGCGATGTCGCCGATCCGATTACCGGCGAGCGCCGCGGAGATCCCTCGTTCGAGCGCCGTCTCCGTGTCCGCGATCAGGCCCAGGTCCTCCGGGTCGGCGGCGCCCACCACGAAGCTGATCGCCGAGTCGCCGCACCATCCGTCGAGGTACGCCCCGCAGTCGAGGCTGACGAGGTCACCGTCGGCGAGCCGCGCGTCCGTCGGGATCCCGTGCACGACGGCGTCGTTGACGCTCACACACACCACGCCGGGGAACCGGCTCGGCGCCCACTCCGGCCGGTAGCCGAGGAACGCCGGCCGCGCCCCGGCATCGGAGATGACCGCGGCCGCGGCGTCGTCGAGCTCGCGCAGGCTCACGCCGACCGCAGCGACGGCGCGGGCGGCGGCGAGTGCCGAGGCGACGACCCTCCCCGCCTCGCGCATGGCGGCGATCTCTCCCGGCGACTTCAACTCGACCACTGCAACCTCCCGATACGAATAACAATACCGGTATTACTATAGGCACATGGTGCGCGTGCCGCTGACGGCGGAGGAGATCGAACGGGGCCGACGACTCGGCGAACTGCTGCGCTCGGCGCGCGGTCCGGCCAGCATGGTCGACGTCGCCGCCGAGGCCGGCATCTCCGTCGAAACCCTGCGCAAGATCGAGACCGGCCGGATCGCGACGCCCGCGTTCTTCACCGTCTCCGCCCTCGCCCGGGTCCTCGACCTGTCCCTGGACCGGGTCGCCGACGCCCTCGCCGACCCACCGTCCGCGCGCGACATCGCGTCGTGACCAGACGGAACGGCAGGATCAGCGCCCGTTCGGGAAGAGCGTCTGCTCGGCGGTGAACGCCCCGTCGCGGTCGTCGACGAACTCGCCGTCGCAGCGTCCGGCGAGCGCGGCCGACACCTGCCCCCACACGTGCAGGTTGACCGGTTCCAGCGCATGATCGGTGCCGCCGTCGACGGCGGTGGGCGTCGGCGTCATCCGGCACCGACCTCCGTCGAGGCGACCGTCCGCCCACTCCCTGGCGCTTCGGATCGCGTAGTAGGAGGTGCGGCAGAGGTGTGCCCTACCCAATTGATAACGACCAGGTACCCGATTCCGGAAACGGCCCCTGACGGTGTACGGATCGGCGGACAATGGGCGCACCGGACAGCGTGACGAACCTCTTGCACGAAAGGGGACAGCCATGGCCGCGGACTCGTCGGTCAAGCAGGAAGTTGCGACAGGCACCTCGATCGGGGCGGCCATTCTCCTGGTGACAGTGGGCGTCATCCAGGTCCTCCAGGGCATAGCCGCGGTCGCCGAGGACGAAATGTTCGTGGTCGGCATCGACTACGTCTACAAGTTCGATCTGACCACGTGGGGATGGGTGCACATCGTGCTCGGCGCGATCGTCGCGCTGGTCGGCCTCGCACTGTTCACCGGGGCGACGTGGGCGCGGGTCGCCGCGATCGTGGTCGCCGCGATCTCCATCATTGCCAACTTCCTGTGGATCCCGTACTACCCGTGGTGGTCGATCCTCATCATCGCCATCGACATCGTGGTGATCTGGGCAGTCTCCACCTGGCGCCCGGTGCGGGTCTGACGGCGGAAACCACCCCCGCGCTTCCACCCGCAGGCGATTCCCAGCGTCGGTCGGTACCGTGACCGGTCGGCAACCCGACCGGACCGATCGACGGGAATGGTGAATGGCAGTACCAGCGGACGCACCCTCGACGGTCGCGGACCCTCACCCCGGGACCGCGACCGCGCCCGCACGCCGACGGCTGCGTCCGGCACGTCCCGACGTGCTGGTCGCGGGCGGATTCGCCGCACTCGCGGTGTACGTCATGTGGAACCAGTGGCGCCTGCCGGCGTCCGGGTACCTGACCGGCAGCGGCCAGGACCAGCGGATGTGGGAGTGGTTCTTCGCGCTCGCCGCCCGCTCCATCACCCACCTCGACAACCCACTCGGCTCGGTTCTGCAGAACTATCCGCAGGGCGTGAACCTGATGGCCAACACGGCGATGTTCGGGGTCAGCGTCCCGCTCGCCCCCATCACCCTGGTGTTCGGGCCGACCGTCACCTGGACGCTGGTCCTCACGGTCGGGCTCGCGTCCACCTCGTACGCCTGGTACTGGTTCCTGCGCCGGTACGCGGAGGTGTCCCGGATCGCCGCGACCGTCGGCGGTCTGATCTGCGGGTTCGCGCCTGCGATGATCTCCCACGCCAACGGGCACCCGAACTTCGTGGTCCTGCCACTGCTTCCGGTGATCCTCGGGTGCGTGATCCGGCTGTCCCGCGGCGCGGGCATGCGCACCGCCTGCTGGCTGGGCCTGCTGGTCGCGATGCAGATCGCGCTCGGCGAGGAACCGCTGCTGATCACCGCGGTGACCTTCGGGGTGTTCACCGCCGCGTACTTCGCGTTCCGCCCGCGACTGATCGTCCCGGCCGTCCGCAACGCCGCGAAACCGCTGCTGCTCGCCGCGCTGATCGCGCTGCTGCTGACCGCGGGCCCACTGTGGTGGCAGTTCTTCGGCCCGCAGAGCTACCGGTTCATCGACCACGGCCCGATGGGCAACGACCTCAAGGCACTGCTGCAGTTCCCGCGGCAGTCCGTCGGTGGACACGTCACGCCAGGCCAGGACGTCGCGATCAACGGCACCGAGGAGAACGCCTACTTCGGGTGGCCACTGCTGGTCGTCACCCTCGCCGCCGCGGTGTGGCTGCGCCGGGTCGTCGTCGCGCGCGCCGCCGCCGTCACCGTCGCCCTGATGTGCGTGCTCTCGCTCGGCGCCGAACTGACCGTCGGACGCGACCGGACGGGCGTCGACCTGCCGTGGTCGTGGCTCGAACGGCTGCCACTGTTCGAGTCGGTGCTCGAGACCCGCTTCGCGATGGGCGCGATCCCGGCGATCGCACTGCTGCTGGCACTGGCCGTCGACCGGGCCCGGCGGGAACGGGCCACGCTGATCCCCTGGACCGTGGCGCTCGTGGTGGCGCTGCTCCCGCTGACCCCGTTGCCGCTGAACGCGGTCCAACGCGCCGCGGCACCGCAGTTCTTCGGCGACGGCGGTTGGCGCCAGTACGTCGGGAACGGCTCGGTCGTCACCGTCCCCCTGCCCCGCCCCGAGGACGCCCGGGCCCTGAGCTGGCAGGTCGAGGCCGACTTCGGATTCCCGCTCGCCGGCGGCTACTTCGTCGGACCGGTCGGCCCCGACAAGAAGGCCAAGTACGGGCCGGACGACCGGCCCACCGCGCAACTGCTCGGGCAGGTGCAGCAGACCGGGACGGTCCCGAACGTCACCGACGCGATGCGCGCGCAGGCCGTCACCGACCTGCAGTTCTGGCGGGCCGACGTGGTGGTGCTGCCGCACGGCGGCAACGAACGTGCCCTGCGCGTGACCGTGCAGGAACTGCTCCGCGACCCCGGGCACCGCGCCGACGACGTGTGGGTGTGGGACGTGCGGGCCCTGGTCCGGGCCTGACGCCGAGCGGCCCGCCGGACAGGGGGATCGACTAGGGGATCGGGGATGTCCGACTCGCCCCCAACCGTCCCCTAACCGCCCGCGAATCGGCACCGGATACCGCCCTCGCCGGGTCGAATGACGGCAGGGCACCGACCGGTGCCGGTCCACGGATACCAGGAGCGCTCATGTCGTTTACGACCATGTTCTCGCTGATCGCGTCGATGCTCGGCCCGAGCTTCGGTAGCGAAGCCGGCGGCGGCGCCGGTGGTGAGGGCGGAGGAGGTTTCCACTTCGAGTCCTGAACCCATCGGGTCGGGAACCGCTCCCTCGCAACGATCGCCCCGGCCCGGGATCACCGCCGGTGGTGCGGCCCTCCCGCACCACCGGCGGCGGCGTCTGTGCGCGAAGGTTCGACAGGCCGGGTCCGCGGGGGCGCCGGGCTCGCCGATGCACCGAAATCCATCCCATACGATCGGTCCTTGTGCCCGCCGAGTCCGACGCCCCCGCCGCCCTCACGTCCCAGCCGGTCCCCGATCATCGCGCCTCCCGCACCACGCGCCTGATCGCCGTCGTCGCCGGACTGCTCGGCTTCCTCCTCGCGGTCGCGACCCCGCTGCTTCCGGTCTCGCAGCAGGCCGCCAGCATGTCGTGGCCGCAGAACGGCACCCTCACCGGCGTCGAGGCGCCGCTCGTCGGCTACGAACCGCTGACCCTCGACATCCACATCCCCTGCCCCGTGCTCGCGGACGTGCCAGGCGACGTCGGCACCGTCGTGTCCACCGTCCCGAAGGACGCCCCCGACGCCGACGCGGCCGGGCTGGCCGTCACCGTCGGGTCGGACGCCGACCGCACCGTCTCGGTGGTCCTGCGCGGCGGCCGGCTGATCGCCGCCCCGCTCGCCGACATGACCGGCTGCACCGCCCTCGTGGTGCACTCCGACGCCGAGCTCACCACCGCGACGTTCGCCGGGCTCGAGGCCGCCGACGGCCGGGCCCCGGTCACCGCCGAACTCACCGGCGACGAGCGACCCCAGATGGTCGGCCTCTTCACCGACCTGCAGGGACCCGCGCCGGCCGGCCTCGAGGTCCGCGCCGACCTCGACTCCCGGTTCTCGTCCAGCCCGACCGCGTTCAAGGTCCTCGCGATGATCGTCGGGGTGCTCGCGACGCTGCTGTCGCTGGCCGCGTTGCACCGCCTCGACCTGACCGACGGCCGCCGCGCCCGCCGCTTCCTGCCGCGGCACTGGCTGCGGTTCACCGGCGTCGACGCCGTCGTGGTCGGCACCCTGATCGTCTGGCACTTCATCGGCGCCAACACCTCCGACGACGGCTACCTGCTGACCATGGCCCGCGCGTCCGAACACTCCGGCTACATGGCCAACTACTACCGCTGGTTCGGCGTCTCGGAGGCGCCGTTCGGCTGGTACTACGACGTCCTCGCCGCGATGGCGAAGATCGGCACGGCCAGCACCTGGATGCGGCTGCCCGCGCTGATCGCCGGGATCCTGTGCTGGATGGTGATCAGCCGCGAGGTGATCCCCCGCCTCGGTCGCGCGGTGCGGCGCAACCGGATCGCCGTGTGGACCGCCGGTCTGGTGTTCCTCTCGTTCTGGCTGCCGTTCGACAACGGCCTGCGCCCCGAACCGGTGATCGCCCTCGGCGCCCTGCTGACCTGGTGCTCGATCGAACGGGCCATAGCCACCGGCCGGATGCTGCCCGCCGCCGTCGGCGTGCTGATCGCGGCGTTCTCCCTGGCCGCCGGTCCGACCGGTGTCATCGCCGTCGCCGCGCTGATCGTCAGCCTGCGTCCGCTCGTGCAGCTCGTCGTCGCCCGCGCCCGCGTCGTCGGCGTGGCCGCGCTGCTCGCGCCGATCCTCGCGGCAGGCACCGTCGTGCTGATCGCGATCTTCGCCGACCAGACCCTCGCGGGCGTGCTCGAGGCGATCAAGGTCCGCACCGCCATCGGACCGAACGTGTCCTGGTTCGGCGAGTACCAGCGGTACGAGGCATTGCTGAACGTCTCCCCCGACGGTTCCCTCGCCCGCCGCTTCGGCGTGTTCGCCATGATCCTGTGTCTGATCGTGTGCGCGATGCTGCTGCTGCGCGGCCGCGGGCGGATCCCCGGTACCGCGGCGGGCCCGTCGCGTCGCATCCTCGGCATCGTCTTCGTCTCGCTGCTGCTGATGATGTCGACGCCGACCAAGTGGACCCACCACTTCGGCGTGTACGCCGGCCTGGCCGGGTCGATCGCCGCGGTCACCGCGGTCGGGATCGCCGCCGCCACCGCCCGCTCGCGCCGCAACCGGGCCCTGTTCGCGTCGGGCGTGCTGTTCCTGCTCGCGTTGGCGTTCACCGGCTCGAACGGCTGGTGGTACGTCTCCAGCTACGGCGTCCCGTGGTGGGACAAGGCCCCGTCGATCAGCGGCAAACCGTTCTCGACCGCGTTCCTGGCGCTGAGCGTCCTGACGTTGCTCTACGCCGGCTGGCAGCACCTGCGCGAGCCGTACCGCGGCCCGGAGGAACCGGTGCGGCCCGGGCTGCGCACCCTGATCGCGTCCCCGCTGACCGTCGCCGCGGCGTTCATCGTGCTGGTCGAGGTGCTCTCGCTGGCCAAGGCGGCGGTCGCCCAGTACCCGGCGTACTCGGTGGCCCGCTCCAACCTCGACACCCTCACGGGCGACACCTGCGCGCTCGCGAACGACGTGCTGATCGAACCCGACGCCAACGCGGGCATGCTGACCCCGCTCACCCCCGGCCCCGACCCGCTCGGCGGCGGCGAGAACACCGGGTTCACCCCCAACGGGGTGCCCGTCGACCTGACCGCTGACGAGGAGAACAAGGCGGTCGGCGGCGCCAACACCCTCGACACCGCTTCCACCACCACCGACACCGGCACCTCGGCCGGGACCGGCGGCGGCACCGGGACCACGGGCGTCAACGGCAGTTCGGTCGCATTGCCGTTCGGCCTGGACCCCGCCACCACCCCGGTCCTCGGCAGTTCCGGCAGCGACCAGCCCGCCCACCTGACCAGCGGCTGGTACGCACTGCCTGCCCGCAGCGCGGACGCTCCCCTGCTGGTGGTCACCGCGGCCGGACGGATCCGGTACGTCGACCCCGACGGCATCGTCACCTACGGCCAGGACCTCCGCGTCGAGTACGGCACCCGCACCGCCGGCGGCGACGTCGAGGTGGGCGGCGCGATCGCCCCGATCGACATCGGCCCGTCCCCCTCGTGGCGGAACCTGCGGGTGCCGATGGACCTGATTCCCGCCGACGCCGACGCGGTCCGCCTCGTCGCCGACGACCACGACCTCACCCCGAAACAGTGGCTGGCGGTCACCCCGCCGCGGGTCCCGCAGACCCGGACCCTCCAGGACGTCGTCGGCTCACAGGCCCCGGTGCTGCTTGACTGGTCCGTCGGCCTGTCCTTCCCGTGCCAGCGCCCGTTCGACCACCGGTACGGCGTCGCCGAGGTGCCCGAGTTCCGGATCCTGCCCGACCGGGTCGGCGCCGACTCCACCAACGCCTGGCAGGACAAGGTCGGCGGCGGCCCGCTCGGCTGGGTGAACCTGCTGCTGGCCGCGCAGACCATGCCCAGCTACCTGAACCACGATTGGGCCAGGGACTGGGGCTCGCTCGAGCGGTACACGCCGCTGGACCCGTCCGCGACCACAGCCACCGTCGACACCGAGACGGTGACGCGGTCCGGGCTGTGGTCGCCGGGCCCGATCGCCGCCCGATAGGCCCACAGATTCCGTAATGTCACATCGGCGATCTTGGTGACCCCCGATGTGACATTACGGAACCCGGCAAAAGTCGCATTGTCGATGCTGTGATGGCGACTCAGGTTGCTGTCATACCATCGACAACCGTGTCCGACGCTCTGACAGCCACCGCGCCCGCGCCCGCGCCAGCACCTTCGCCCGATCCGCGAACCCAGTACCGGACCGCCCGGCTGATCGCGATCGTCGCGGGTCTGCTCGGGTTCGTGTTCGCCGTGGCGACCCCGTTCCTGCCGGTCAAGCAGACCGCGGCCACGCTGAACTGGCCGCAGGACGGCACCATCGGCAGCGTCGACGCACCTTTGATGGCGCAGGTCCCGATCGACCTGACCGCCTCGATCCCGTGCCGCCTGGTCGGGGACCTCCCCACCTCCGGTGGCCTGCTGCTCGGCACCGCCCCGCCCGACGGGACCGGCGCCCCGCTGAATGCCCTGCTGGTGCGGGTGACCGCATCCAGCGTCGACGTCGTCAACCGCAACGCCGTGGTCGCGTCCGCGCCACGCGACGCCGTCGAAGCCGGAAACTGCTCGGCGATCACCATCGTCTCCGACATCACCGGCACCACCGCGACCTTCGACGGCCTGACCGTGGACGGGCAGCCCGTCACCGGCACCATCACCGGGGACGAGCGCCCGCAGATCGTCGGCGTGTTCACCGACCTGCAGGATGACGCCACCGCGAACCTGTCGCTGACGGCGAACATCGACTCCCGCTTCTCGTCCAGCCCGACCGTGCTGAAGCTGATGACGATGGTGCTGGCAGCGCTCCTGACCATCGTTTCGCTCGTCGCACTGCACCGCCTGGACGGCATCGACGGACGACGCGCCCGGCGCTTCTTCCCGCCGCACTGGTGGCGGGTGCGTCCCCTCGACGGCGTCGTCGTCGGCACCCTGCTGGTGTGGCACTTCGTCGGCGCCAACACCTCCGACGACGGTTACCTGCTCAGCATGGCCCGGGTGTCCGAGCACTCCGGATACATGGCCAACTACTTCCGTTGGTTCGGCGTCCCCGAGGCGCCGTTCGGGTGGTACTACGACGTGCTCGCCGCGATGGCGAAGGTCTCCACCGCCAGCCCCTGGATGCGGCTGCCCGCGCTGATCGCAGGCATCCTGTGCTGGCTGGTCATCAGCCGCGAGGTGATCCCCCGCCTCGGTCGCGCCGTCCGCCTCAACCAGGCCGCGGTGTGGACCGGCGGGCTGGTGTTCCTCGCCTTCTGGCTGCCCTACAACAACGGCCTGCGCCCCGAGCCGATCGTCGCGCTCGGCGCCCTGCTGACCTGGTGCTCCGTCGAACGCGCCATCGCCACCGGTCGCCTGCTGCCCGCCGCGGTCGCGGTCATCATCGCCGCGTTCTCGCTCGGCGCCGCCCCCACCGGCCTGATGTGTGTCGCCGCACTGCTCGCCGGCGCCCGCCCGATGATCCGCATCCTCGTCCGCAGGCACCGCCGCGTGGGCACCTGGCCGCTGGTCGCCCCGCTCCTCGCCTCCGGCGCGATCGTGTTGATCGCGGTCTTCGCCGACCAGACCTACGCCGCGGTCCGGGAAGCCACCCGGGTGCGCACCCTGATCGGTCCGAACCTGCACTGGTACGAGGAGTTCCTCCGCTACTACTACCTGTTCGTGCAGACCGTCGACGGATCCGTCGCCCGCCGGTTCGCGTTCCTGGTGATGGTGCTGTGCCTGTTCACCACCCTGTTCGTGCTGCTGCGCCGGAAGCGGGTGCCCGGCGCCGCAGTCGGGCCGTCGTGGCGACTGCTCGGCATCGTGTTCGGCACCGTCTTCTTCATGATGTTCAACCCCACCAAGTGGACCCACCACTTCGGGGCGTACGCCGGCATCGCCGGATCCCTCGGCGCACTGACCGCGGTCGCGGTGTCGGCGACGGCGCTGCGGTCGCGGCGCAACCGCACCATGTTCGCGGCCGGTCTGCTACTGGTGCTGGCGTTCTCGTTCTCCGGCATCAACGGCTGGTGGTACGTCTCCAGCTACGGCATCCCGTGGTTCGACAAGACCATCTCCCTCGCCGGGTTCCAGGTCAACACGGCCCTGCTCGCGCTGTTCCTGCTGACCGTGGTCCTCGTCGCCTGGCAGTACTTCCGTGAGGACTTCATCGGCAAGGAGGTCCAGGCCTCCGGTACCCGCGGCAGGCGCATCAAGGCGCTCGCCGCGATGCCGCTGACCGTCGTCGCCGCCCTGATGGTGCTCTTCGAGGTGCTCTCGCTGGTCAAGGGCGCCGTCGCGCAGTACCCGGCGTACTCGCTGGCCCGGTCGAACATCGACGCCGTCACCGGCTCCCCCTGCGGTCTCGCCGACGACGTGCTCACCGAGGCCGACGCGAACGCAGGGCGCCTGCAGCCGATCGCCGACCCCGAGAACCCCGTCGCCGACCCGCTCGGCGGCGTGAACCCCACCGGATTCGGACCGAACGGGGTGCCCTCCGACCTGTCCGCCGACTACACCGAGGTCAAGCCGGGGCAGGCCAACACCGACAACCAGTCGGTCGGCGCGACGTTCGTCAACGGCGCCGGCGCAGGCACCGAGGGCGGCACCGGGGCGCGGGGCGTCAACGGTTCGACGGTGAAGCTGCCGTTCGGCCTCGACCCCGCCTCCACACCGGTGCTCGGCAGCTACCAGTCCGGGGTGCAGGAGCCCGCGCTGCTGACGTCGAGCTGGTACGCGCTGCCCGCACGCAGCGAGGACGCCCCGCTGGTGGTCGTCTCCGCCGCAGGCCGAATCTGGTCCGAGAGCAAGGACGGCGAAGTCACCTACGGCCAGTCGCTGCGCCTCGAGTACGGGCACCGCGAGGCCGACGGGTCGGTCACCGTCCTCGGCAACTACCTGCCCAAGGACATCGGTCCCGCCCCGTCGTGGCGGAACCTGCGGATCCCGCTGGACGAGCTGCCCGCCGAGACCGACGCCGTCCGGATCCTCGCCAACGACCCCATCCTCTCCGGAGACCAGTGGTTGGCGTTCACCCCGCCGCGCGTACCGAAGCTGCAGACCCTGAACACCTACATCGGGTCCGAGCAGCCGGTGCTGCTGGACTGGGCGGTCGGGCTGCAGTTCCCGTGCCAGCGTCCGTTCGACCACCAGTACGGCGTCGCCGAGGTGCCGAACTTCCGCATCCTGCCGGACCGTCCGCTGGCCGTCAGCTCCACCGACACCTGGCAGTCCGCGGAGAACGGCGGCCCGCTCGGCTGGACCGAGATGCTCGCCGAGGCCTCCACCGTCCCCACCTACCTGAAGGACGACTGGGGCCGCGACTGGGGCGCGCTGGAGCGGTACACCCCGTACTTCCCCGACGCCACCGCCGCCACCATCGACACCACCGAGGTGACCCGCTCCGGCTTCTGGAACCCGGGCATGATGCGCGTCTACAAGTAGCCGTCAGCCGCCTCCCCACCGTGGTGGGCGCAATGTCACATCGTGCTCACCGAGCGCACATAATGTGACATTGCGCCAGCCACGTAGTCGGCCCTGCACCTGTGGATGAATCTGTGGATCATCCACAGTTCGTCGATGAGGGCCGTTCCGCGACGGCCGTTGCCCGCATCCTCGAAGGGTGAAACGCGGACAGTGGGCCGATGACCTGCAGGTGATCTGGAATGCCTCTCAGGACGGCGTAATTCGCGCCCGGACGCTCGAGACGCTCGGTGTACCCAGGTCCACGATCACGCGCCGCAGCGCAGCGTCCGGACCGTGGCAGCGGATCCTGCCGGGCGTCGTCCTACTCCACAACGGGGCGCCGACAACACAGCAGCGACGGCTCGCCGCACAGGTCTACGGCGGATCCGAATGTGTGCTCTCGGCGCACACCGGCCTCGACTTGCACGGGTTCACCGGATTCGGTTCCCACAACGATGTACTCCTGCTGCTTCCCGCGACCACACATTGCAAGGACGTCGGCTACGTGAGAGTCGAGCGCACTTGGTACTTTCCCGATTCCGTGCACCGGGGCCGATTCCGGGTGGCGCCGATCGCGCGGTGTGCCATGGACGCCGCACGCCGAACGCCGAACCCGACTGCCTGCCGCACACTGCTGACCACGGTGGTCCAACGTGGCGATGTCAGCGTCCACGACCTCGCACGCGAGCTGGAGCATTGCGCGAACCGCGGCAGTGGCGTCCCGCGTGCGGTCGTCCGCGAGCTGGCGGGCGACGCACACTCGGTGGCGGAGATCGAGGCCCAGAAGCTGTACGCCGGAACCGGGCTCCCCCCGATGCTGCACAACGTCGACGTCATCGACGGGGCCGGCGAATGGATCGCACGCCCCGACAGCTGGATCGACGAGGTCGCACTGGCCTGGGAGATCGACTCACTTGCCCATCACCTGTCACCGGCACTGCACGAACAGACGATGCGTCGCCGCGCCCGGATGGAGCGACACGGGATCGTTGTCGTCGCGCATCTGCCTCGACAGCTGCGGACCGAACCTCGGACGGTGGTTGCCGACTTGGAGGCCGCGTACCGGCGGGCGCGCGCCCGTCCCCGCCCTGACGTAATCGCCGTCCCGGCTGGCGCAATGTCACAGCGTGCGCACTGAACGCGCACGATGTGACATTGCGCCCACGCTGGGAGGCCGACGTTCAGGACGCCGACGACTCAGAACGGGAGCAGATGGTGCTTGCGGGGGTTCTGGTAAACCGTCTTGTCGCGGAGCAGGGTCAGGGCCTTGCGGATCTCGAGGCGGGTGGTCGACGGGTCGATGACGGCGTCGATGTAGCCGCGCTCGGCCGCGATGTACGGCGTCGCGACGTGCTCGTTGTAGAAGTTCACCAACTGCTGGCGCACGGCCGCCGCGTTGTCGCCCGCGGCCTCGATCTGCCTGCGGCCGATGATGTTCACGGCACCCTCGGCGCCCATGACCGCGATGCGAGCGGTCGGCCAGGCGAAGTTGACGTCGGCGCCGAGCTGCTTGGAGCCCATCACCGCGTAGCCGCCACCGTACGACTTGCGCACCACGACAGTGACCTTCGGGACCGTCGCCTCGACGTAGGCGAACAGGAACCGGCCGCCGCGCTTGATGACGCCGATCTTCTCCTGCTCGACACCGACCAGGAAGCCGGGGGTGTCGACGACGAACACCAGCGGGATGTTGTAGGCGTCGCAGACCCGCACGAAGTGCGCGGCCTTGTCGGACGCGGCGGCATCGAGGGCGCCGGACAGGTACATCGGCTGGTTCGCGACGACACCGACCGGACGTCCGTCGACGCGGGCGAACCCGGTGATGACGTTCTGCGCCATCTGACTGCGGACCTCGTGGAAGTCGCCGTCGTCGAAGATCTTCAGCAGGATGTCGTGCATGTCGTAGCCGGCGTTGTCGGCGTCGGGCATGAACGTGTCCAGCTCGATGTCGTCCGGGGTGATCTCCGGTTCCAGGCCCGGGTTGATGATCGGCGGCTGCTCGGTGCAGCTCGACGGCATGTAGCTCAGGTACTTGCGGGCCCACTCGAAGGCGGCCTTCTCGTCGGGCGCGACATGGTGAATGTTGCCGTACTCCACCTGGTTCCGCGCGCCGCCCAGTTCGTCGAGGCTGACGTCCTCGCCGGTGACGGACTTGATGACGTCCGGTCCGGTGACGAACATGTACGACTCTTCGGTGGCGATCACGACGTCGGTGTTGATCGGCGCGTAGACGGCGCCGCCCGCGCACTTCCCGAGGATGATCGAGATCTGCGGGCACAGGCCCGACAACGGCTCCTGGCGTCGACCCATCTCGGCGTACCAGGCCAGTGACGTCACCGCGTCCTGGATGCGCGCGCCGGCGGACTCGTTGATACCGACGACGGGGCAGCCGATCTTGACGGCAAAGTCGTTGACGGCGGCGACCTTACGGCCGAAGATCTCGCCCGCGGCGCCACCGAAGACGGTCTGGTCGTGCGCGAACACCGCGACCGGGCGGCCGTCGACGAGGCCGTGTCCGGTGACGACGCCGTCGCCGTACGGGTTGGCCGGGTCGCCGGGTTGGCGGGCCAGCTGCCCCAACTCGATGAACGTTCCCGGATCGAGCAGCATGTCGATGCGCTCGCGCGGTGTCGGCAGACCCTTCGCCTTGCGCTTCTCGATGGCCCTCGGATTGCCCGGCGCCTTCGAGAGCTCGAGCTTCTCGTGCAGTTCGGCCAGCTTCTCCGCGGTGGTGGTGCTCACTCAGTTACTCCGGTTCTCGGCCTCGATGGCGGCCAGCTTCTTGGTCAGGTCCGCCCCCACCTTCGCGATGTACGGTTCGTCGACGATCTGGATGTGGTCACCGCCGACGTGGATGACTTCCAGGTTCTTGACGGCGTCTCCCCAGCCGCCGTCGGGTGTACGCGTCCTGAACGCGGGTTCGAGCGCGATCGCGTCGTCGTGGTACTTGTCGGCCATGTACAGCACGACGTCGCCGCCGTAGGAGTCGATCTTCGCGGTCTGGAGCGCCCGGTTGTCCAGCCACGACGTGCGCTGGTGCTCGATGATGCCGCCGGGGATCTTCGCGCCGCTGACCTTGAGCAGATCCATCAGGATCTTGATCTGCTCCTCGTCGGTCTCGGCGGCGGCGAGCTTGTCGTACGGCAGCGGCGCGTCGATGTTGTACGTCTTCTTCGCGAACGCGGCGTACCGCTGCCAGCGCTTCTTGATCTCCTCGGGCGTGTCCTCGACCTGCTCGCCGGCCATCACCGTGTCGATCAGGCCGACGACCCGCACGTCCTTGCCCTCGTCACGCAGCAGCCTGGCCACCGCGTAGGACAGGACGCCGCCGAGCGACCAGCCGTACAGCACGTACGGTCCGTCACCCTGGATCTCCTTGATCAGCGGCAGGTACTCGCGGGCGCGCACCTCGATCGGGCCCTCTGTGCGTTCGAAGCCGTACATCGGGGTGCCCTCGGGCAGCCGCTTCAGGAGCGGTTCGTACGCGACGGTGGAGCCGCCGGCCGGGTGGAACACGAAAACCGGTACGGCGGAGGACCCTTCGGGACGGGCCCGCAGGACGCGCACCAGGCCCTCGATCTTGCCCTCGTCCTCGAGGTGCGGTCGCACCTTCTCGGCGAGCTGCTCGATGGTCTCGCAGTCGAGCACGTCGTCGAAGCTGACCTCGCCGCCCGCTCGCTCGGTCAGGCGGGCCGAGAGCTTCTCCGCGGTGTCGTCGTCGAGCACCGGGAGGATGTTGAAGATGCCCTTCGCGGACTTGCCGGTCACGACCGCCCAGGTGGCGAACGTCAGACGCTCGGCGGCGTCGCGCGGCGGGACGTTGACGTCCTCGTCGGACGCGTCGCCGACGGCCGGGGCGGCGACGGCGGCGCCGTCCGGTGTTTCAGTGGCGAGGATCTCCTCGGCCTCCGCAACCGGGCTGGTGGTCTCGTCGTCGAGCGCGGAATCGAGTGCGGCGGTGGCTTCCTCGGCCTCGGCCGCTTCCTTCTCGGCACGCTGCTGCGCGGCGAGCGCCTCGACCTCCTCGCGGTTCTCGATCGCGTAGCGGAGGTACTTCTCCACCTCACGCAAGTTCGCGTCCTTCACCGCCGTGAGCTGCAGCTGCGGGATGTCGAACTCGTACTCGACCCGGTTCTTGATCCGCACCGCCATCAGCGAGTCGAGTCCCAGCTCGATGAGCGGGATCTCGGCGGGCAGGTCCTCGACCGCGTAGCCCATCGACTCGGCGACGATCAGCGCCAGCCGATCCTCGAGGGTCTGGCTGCCGTTGGGATCCCACTTGTCGCCGAAGGATTCGACGATCTCGGGCAGTTCCTCCATCGGTGAGCCGGCCCGCTCTGCCGGCGCCGCGACGACCGGTTCGGGCAGTGCCTCGCCGGAGCTGACGACCGCGTCGAGCAGCAGGGCGAAGTCCGCGCCGTTCTTGGCGTGCACCTGCAGCGCACCGCCACCGGGGTGCGGCGCGAGCGTCGTGGTCAGGGTACCGGTGGTCGGCCGCTCCGCCCGCTCGATGACGGCGGTCAGCGTGACGTCCGAAAGCACCTGCGCGGCAGCGGAAGTGACGAGCGCGGTCAGGTCGGTGACGGCGGAGGCCGGCACCTCCCACACGTGCCTGCCGTCGGGCAGCGAGACGTGTGCACCCGGCGGGCGCCCCGAGCCGGACGCACTGACCTGCACGTCGAGCCAGTGCTCCTTGCGCAGGAACGCGGTCCGCGGCGGGTTCGCGTAGCCGCCCGCAGGCAGCAGCGACGGCAGATCGACCGGCTGACCGTGCACGTACAGCTGTGCCAGCGCGGTGAGGACGCCGACCTCCTCGTCCTCCTTGCGCTTGAGCGTGGGGATCAGCTGGGCGTCGTGCACCCCGGCGTCGAAGACCGTGGCGGCCACCGACATCAGCGTCGCCGGGTTCGGCGCCAGCTCCACGAACGTGGTGTGCCCGGCGTCGACGGCCATCCGCACGGCGTTGGTGAAGTACACGCTGTGCCGCATGCCCTTCGTCCAGTACTCGACCGGGTGGAGCGGGGCGTGGCCGGCGCGGTAGAAGGTCTCCTTGTCGACCGACGAGTACAGCCCGACCGTCAGCGGATGCGGTTCGATACCGGCCAGTTCCGCGGCCAGTTCGCCGAGGATCGGGTCGACCTGCGAGGTGTGGCTGGCACCCTTCGTCTGCAGGATCCGGCCCATCTTCTCCTCGGCCTCGGCACGGGCGACGATCGCCTCGACCTCGGGCTGGGGACCGCCGATGACGGTGTGGGTCGGCGCCGCGTACACGCAGACCTCGAGGTGCGGGAAGTCGCCGAGGACTGCCTCGATTTCGGCAGCGCTGTACTCGACGAGCGCCATCAGCCGGATGTCGTCGCCGGACAGCGTCGCCTCGGCCTCACCCATCAGGCGGGAGCGGGCGGTGATGACGCGGACGGCGTCCTCGAGCGAGAGTCCGCCGGTGACGTACGCGGCCGCGGCCTCGCCCATCGAGTGGCCGACGGCGGCCTCCGGCTGGGCGCCGTGGTGGCGCAGCAGTGCGGCGAGGCCGATCTGAATCGCGAAGATGCCGACCTGCGAGGTCTCGACGTCGTAGTCGATCGAGTCGTCGAGGAACTTCTCGGCCATCTTGTAGCCGGTCTCGAACTCGATCAGCTCGTCGACCTGGTCGATCGCGGCCCGGAACACCGGGTTGTTGGTGTAGAGCTGCTTGGCCATCTTGCGGTGCTGCGACCCGAAGCCGGAGAACACCCACACGGGGCCCTTCGTGGCCGGGGCGTCCGCGGAGAAGATGCCGGGGCCCGGCTTGCCCGCGGCGACGGCACGCAGCCCGGAGATCGCCTCGGCGTGGGTGCGGGCCAGCACGACGGCGCGGGAGCGGCCGTGGTTGCGCTTGGCCAGGGTGCGGGCCAGGTCGTCGAGCGGGGTGGTGCTGCCGATCTCGGTCTCGAGCCAGTCCGCGAGGTCGGATGCGGCGCGGCGCCGCCGCGACGGCATCGACGCGGACACGGGCAGCAGCACGGGCAGCGGCTCGTCGCGCTGCGGCTGCGGCGTGGGGAGCGGCTCGACGCCCATCGACTCGGCGGCGTCGGCCAGCACGGCCTCGGCTTCGGCCTCGACGTCGAGCAGCTCCGCTGCCTGTGCGTTTTCACCCGCATCGGGGTCCAGATCACTCGCGGGCGCGTACTCGCGCACCACGACGTGGGCGTTGGTGCCGCCGAAGCCGAAGCCGGACACGCCTGCGATGGCGTGACCGGTGTAGCGCGGCCAGTCGGTGGCCTCGGGGATCACCCGCAGGTGGGTGCCGTCGAAGTCGATGTAGGGGTTGGGTCCGGCGTAGTTCAGCGACGGAGGGAGCTTGTCCTCCTGCATCGCCAGCACGACCTTGATCAGGCCGGCGGCACCGGCCGCGGACTCGAGGTGACCGAAGTTCGTCTTCGCCGAGCCGAGCAGCGCCGGCTTGTCGGCGTCGCGGCCGCGGCCCACGACGCGGCCGAGGGCGTCGGCCTCGATCGGGTCGCCGAGGATGGTGCCGGTGCCGTGTGCCTCGATGTAGTCGACGCCGGACGGCGCGATGCCGGCGTCGCGGTAGGCGCTGCGCAGCACGTCGGCCTGCGCGTCGGGGTTCGGCGCGGCCAGGCCGTTGGAGCGGCCGTCCTGGTTGACGGCGGAACCGGCGATCACGGCCAGGATGGTGTCGCCGTCGCGTTCGGCGTCCTCGAGGCGCTTGAGGACGACCAGTCCGCCGCCCTCGGCGCGGACGATGCCGTTCGCGTCGGAGGAGAACGCCTTGATCCTGCCGTCCTCGGTGAGCACACCGGTCTCGTCGAAACCGAGGGTGGCGGCGGGGGCGACCAGCATGTTGACGCCACCGGCCAGTGCGATGTCCGATTCGCCGGTGCGCAGCGACCGGACGGCCTGGTGCACGGCCACCAGCGACGACGAGCAGGCGGTGTCCATGGCGACGGACGGGCCGCGGAAGTCGTAGAAGTACGACACCCGGTTGGCCACGATCGACGTCGAGGTCCCGGTCAGCGCGTACGGGTGGGCGTTGACCGGGTCGCTCACGGCGAGCAGCTGGTAGTCGTTGGTCGAGGAGCCGATGAACACACCGACCTGCTCGCCCTTGAGCTCGTTGGCCGGGATGTGGGCGTGTTCGAGCGCCTCCCACGTCAGTTCCAGCGCGAGCCGCTGCTGGGGGTCGACGTTCTTGACCTCGAGCGGCGACATCGCGAAGAACTCCGCGTCGAAGCCCTTCACGTCGTCGAGGTAGCCGCCCTTGGTGTTGGCCTTCGCGATCGCGTCCGCGATCTGCGGGTCGGCCGTGAACTCGGACCAGCGGCCCTCGGGCAGATCGGTGACCGCATTGCGGCCCTCGATCAGCAGCTGCCACATCTCGTCGGGGGTGTGGCCGGTTCCGGGGAACCGGGAGGCCAGGCCGACGATCGCGACGTCGTGCGACTGCGAGGTGTCGCGCTGCGCGTAGTACCCGGCCTCGTCGACGCCCTCCGGCGCGTCCGGCTCGCCCTCGATGATCCGCGTGGCCAGCGACGCGATCGTCGGGTGCTGGTAGGCCACGGTGGCGGTGAGCGTGATGCCGAGCAGCTCCTCGATCTCCCCGGAGAGGGCGACCGCGTCGCGGGACGACAGGCCGAACTCCTCCATCGGGCGGTCGTCGGAAATCTGCTCGACCGGTTGCCCGGTGACCCCGGCAACCCAGTTGCGCAACCATTCGCGCAGCTGCGCGACCGTCATCTCTGTCTCAGCCATCAGTGCACCACGCTACTCGTCGTCGGAGGTCTCGTCGGGGACGCGGTCAGGACTCAGACGCTGTCCGGGAACGCGGTCTGCTGGTAGCCGCCGCGCAGGGTGCCCTCGATGTACGCAGCCTTGCAGGCGCGTCGCGCGATCTTGCCGCTGGACGTGCGCGGGATCGATCCGGCCGGGACCAGCAGCACGTCGCGGGCGGTGACGCCGTGCCGGCTGGAGATGGCACCGCGCACCGCGTCGGCCACCGGCACCGGGTCGGCCTTGCCGGCACCGGGAGCGCGCTCGGCCACCACGACGAGCTGCTCGGACGAGTCGTCCGCGTCGTAGGTCAGGCCGGCCGCGCCGAACTCGAAGACCTCCGCGGGCAGCTGGTTCGCCGGGACCGCGAACGCCGCGACGAAGCCGGGGCGCAGTGCGGTGCTCGCCTCCTGTGCGGAGTACTCGAGGTCCTGCGGGTAGTGGTTGCGGCCGTCGACGATCACCAGGTCCTTGACGCGGCCGGTGATGTACAGCTCGCCGTCGACGTAGACGCCGTAGTCGCCGGTGCGCATCCAGTTCGCGTCGGCGGGCGTGCCGTCGGCCTTGCTGCCCTCGGGCCGGCGCACGGTGAGCTTGTTGTGGAAGGTCTGCTCGGTCTCGTCGGCACGACCCCAGTAGCCGGTACCCATGTTGTTGCCGTGCAGCCAGATCTCACCGACATGCTCGTCGGGCACCTCGGCACCGGTCTCCGGGTCGACGATCGCGGCCCACTGGCTGCGTGCGACGTGTCCGCAGGAGACCTGCGGGATCGCGCCCGGCGCGTCCTGCGCGACCTGGACCATCCGGCCCTGGTTGAGCTCGTCCCGGTCGACGTGGATGACCCGGGCCTCGTCGGCCTGGTCGGTGGTCGAGACGAACAGGGTCGCCTCCGCCATGCCGTAGGACGGCTTGATCGCGGTCTTGGGCAGTCCGTACGGCGCGAACGCCTCGTTGAACTTGCGCATCGACGAGGTGGTGACCGGCTCGCTGCCGTTGATCAGGCCGATCACGTTGGACAGGTCGAGGGTCTCGCCGTTCTTCGGCAGTCCGCGCGCGGCGGCGTGCTCGAACGCGAAGTTCGGGGCGGCGGCGAAGGTGCCTGCCCCGTCCGCGACCGCGGCGAGCTCCCGGATCCACCGGTTCGGGCGCTGCACGAACGCGCGGGGGCTCATGATCGTGATGTACTTGCCGCCCAGCGCGGGCAGGATCACCGTGAGCAGGCCCATGTCGTGGAACAGCGGCAGCCAGGTGACGCCGCGGGACTCGGTGCTCAGCCCGATCGCGTCCGCCATCTGCACCGCGTTGGTGCCGACGGCGCGGTGGGTGATCTCGACACCCGCAGGGGTGCGGGTGGAACCGGACGTGTACTGCAGGTAGGCGATGTCGTCGAGGTCGGGCTTGGGATTGACCCAGGTCTCGCCGACGGTGTCCGGGATGGCGTCCACGGCGATGATCCGGGGCCGCTGCGGAGCGGGCAGGGACCGGAACAGCTGGCGGACGCCCGCGGCGGACTCCGTCGCGGTGAGGATGGCGGCGGGCTCGCAGTCGCCCAGCACCGCGTGCAGGCGGTCCGTGTGCCCGGGCTCGTCCGGGTCGAACAGCGGCACCGCGATGGTGCCGGCGTGGATGGCGGCGAAGAACGAGATGACGTAGTCGAGCCCCTGCGGGGCGAGGATGGCCACCCGGTCGCCCGGCTTGGTCACCTGCTGCAGGCGGGCGGCGACGGCGCGCAGCCGGATGCCGAACTGGGTCCAGGTGAGCTCGTGCACCTCGCCGTCGCGTTCGCGGGAGTAGTCGATGTAGCGGTATGCCAGCTCGTCGGCGTTGTCCCGAGTGTGCTGCTCGACGTAGTCGACGAGGGTGTTGCCCGGCGACAGCGTGATCTGGCCGGACTCGTCGATGTAGTCATCGAAGTTCTTCATACCTTCTCCTCCAAGGCAAGCCCCACGTGCCGAGATCGCGCACAGCTGGGCTTCAGTCCCTGCTCCCGCGAGGGATCATGCAAACAATGTCTAGTGGCAATACACAGATCGCGTTTCGACAACGATCTGCTACGCACCCCAAACCAACGGAATATTACAGACCCGGCCGGGTCATTCCCCCTTCAGCTGGGCGATGACCGGCGCGAATGCTTCCATCTGGGTCGGAAAGATGCCGACGTAGGACATCGACGTGCGGGCGCGAACAGCCCTGATCTGGTCGGCGATCTCCTCGTAGGTGCCGATCGCCAGATAGGGCGAGTTCAAGATGTCCTCCACGGTCAGCGTGACATCGGCCTCGATGTTCGGCGGGTAGCCGTTGGCGATCGCGGCCAGCGCCATCTCCGCCATCGACTCGCGGTCGTCGGTCGGCATGATGGCCGTGATCGTCCAGTTCAGCTCGATGTCGCCGAAGCGGTCACCGGCGGCCTCGCGGATACGCTCCACCCGCTCGGCGGTCGCCTCCATCGTGATCCCGGAGAGCAGCATCTTGCCCTCCTTGCTGCTGGGCGAGGCCACGGAGATGATGTCGGCGTACTTGGCGGCGAGGGCCAGCATCTTCGGGCCGCCGCCACCGACCGCGATCGGCGGGCGGGGGCCCTGACGGGGGCGCGGGCTGCCCTTCAGCCCGTCGATCCGGTAGTGCTTGCCCTCGAAGGTGCACTCCTGACCGCGCAGCAGCGTGTCCAGGATCTGCAGGCTCTCCTCGAGCTTCTCGATGCGGACGCCGGGGCGCTCGTACTCGATCCCCGCCTTGTCGAACTCGTCCTTCATCCAGCCCGCGCCGACACCGAGTTCGAGCCGGCCACCGGACAGCACGTCGATGGTCGCGGCGTCCTTCGCGAGGATGGCGGGATGCCGAAAACCGTTGGCCAGCACGGCCGTTCCGAGCCTGATCTTGTCGGTGGCGACGGCAAGGGCGCCGAGGGCCGCGATCGGACCGACCTGGTTGCCCAGGTGGTCGGGGATCATGAAGGAGTCGTATCCGAGTTCCTCGGCCTTCTGGGCCAGTTTGACGAAGCGCCGCGCCCCGCCCTCCTCGGCGTTACCCTCGCCTCCGGCTGCGAACCGGAACTTGCGCGGCGCGGGTGCGTCGGCGGAACTCATCTATCACTTCTCCTGAAAAATGGCGGTGCTGAAACGGCTGGTGGCCGGTTGGCCACTCTATCTGTTACTCATACCCCTCCCCTATTTGTGCTCAGGGATGGCCCTACTCATGAGCAGGGGTGGGCGCGGACCGCACCTTGTCGGCGGTCCAGTTTGTCATCCACTGAGTCGCCGTGGTGCCGTTTCCATCAACCACGAAGCTGTTGTACAGCGCATGCACAGGATTGTTGACGTACTCCAGGAGGCGGGACAGGCTCGCCATCCAGTTCCCCGGCTTGAACGCCTCGCCGGGCGCGTCGCAGATCCCGTCCGACGGCGCGCAGATCTGCACCGCCCGGTCGTTCAGCGCCCCGAATCCGCCCGGCCTGGCCCCGGTCATCGTGATCCCGGGCAGCTTGATCCCGGCGAGTGAGAGTTCCGCGCCCACACCGGCGACCGACGGCCCGACGCCCTGCCCAGCGGCAGGGTCGCGGCGGCCGTCGGCGATCAGGCCGACCCCGAGCACCTGGTCCGCAGGGACCGGTCCGGTGCCCGCGCCGATGCTCGCGGCGACGTCCCCGGCGATCACCGCACCCTGGGAGAACCCGGTCAGCACGTAGCTCGTCAGCGGGCACTCGGCGTGCATCGCCGCCATCACCTCGGTGGTCTTCACGGTGCCCTCGCCACGACTCTTGTTGTACGACGTCTGACCGTCCGGCGGGAGCGCGATCGGATTCGAGAACTGCGCCACGTACGGCACCGTGTACACCTGCGCGCGCTCGGCACCGAACTCGGCCTGCAGCGGCCTCGTGACGTTGAGCATCAACGAGGCCGGGTTCGCGGTCGGATTGAACGGATCGTCGGTCGCGCTGGACTCCCAGGTGCCCGGAATCGCGATCACCTGGACGTCGGGACAGCTCGCGGGCTGCGCGGAGGGCCGCTCCGGCCCCGGCGGCGTGACCGGCGGCTTCGGGACCCGGCCCGCGAGCAGGTACCAGGCCACCAGCGCGACCAACGCCACCAGCAGCAGGGTGATCAGGACGATCAGCATCCTCAGCAGGCGACTTCGGGCCTTACGTGCGGCTGACATCGGTTACTTGCAGTAGGTGGACTGCGCGGCGTCCATGTAGACACGCGCGGCCTTGGCGGCGTCCTCCTCGGACGGCGTCGCCCCGGACAACCCGGCCTCGACTCCGGCCATACCGGTCACGTACGCCAGGATCTCCTCGTCGGCGACGTTGCTCGCCTTGGCGGCGCAGATGTAGTTCGCGGTCGAGATGGCGATGTCGCCGTTGTCGGCCGGGGTCACCCCGCCCTTCTTCAACGCCTCCAGGTAGGCGCGGCCGCGGTCGTCGAGCGCGGGCGCCTCGGTGGGACCGGGGAAACCGCTCGGCACCGCCTCGGGGGTCTCCGGCGGCGCGGTCGCCGCCACCGACGGCGTCGTGTAGGCGGGCACCTCGATGCCGGTCGCCAGCGGAGGCACCGTCGGCGATCCCGATCCGGCCGCGGTGGTCAGGGTCGGTGTGCTGGACGCCGTGGAGTCGTCGCTGCCGCAGCCGGCGAGCACGCCGGCCGTGACGACGGCGAACGCGCCGACGGCCAGCGCCCGGGCGAACGGGGTACGGGAGGAAACGAGCATGTAGTCACAGTCCTATGCGGTGATCGGCGGGACGTGCCGACAGTGTTGTCGGCGAGCGCGGCCGGGAGATTCCGGGTGATCGGTATCGAGGGCACCACCGCGTCGGCGGGCAGCACGCAGTCGGTGAAGTAGAGGTCGTTGACCTCGGTGCCGTTCATCGTGTCGATGCCCTTGACCGCCATGCCCG